>JAPWUP010000260.1 GCA_028275505.1 Bryobacteraceae bacterium | reverse complement strand
GGGCAGGTGGTACCGCACGAAGTGAGCGGCATGGCGAATTACTCGAAGAACCTGCTGGTGGGCACAGGCGGCGCGGACGCAATCAACCGGAGCCATTTCCTGGGCGCCGTCTACGGGATCGAGAGGATTCTGGGGCGGGCCGAGAATCCGGTGCGCAAGCTGCTGGATTACGGTGTGGAGAACTTCCTGCGGAACCTGCCCATCCTGTGGGTGCTGACGGTGATCGGGCGCAACGAGGCGGGCAAGCTGGTGGTGCGGGGGCTGTTCATTGGGGAAGATCGCGAGTGTTTTGAGAAGGCCGCTGAGTTGAGCTTGCGCGTGAATGTCGAGTTGCTGGAGCGTCCGCTGGCGAAGGTGGTGGCGTATTTGGATCCGGCCGAGTACAAGAGCACGTGGCTGGGCAACAAGGCGATTTACCGGACGCGGATGGCGATTGCCGACGGCGGCGAGCTGGTGGTGCTGGCGCCGGGCGTGAACCGTTTCGGCGAGGATGAGGAGATTGACCGGCTGATCCGCAAATACGGCTACGTGGGGACGGAGCGCGTGCTGGCGGCGGTCCAGAAGAACGCCGATCTGGGGGCGAATCTTTCGGCCGCGGCGCACCTGATTCACGGGTCTTCGGAAGGGCGATTCCGCATCACTTACTGCCCCGGAGGGCTGACCCGGGAGGAAATCGAGGGCGTCAATTTTGCGTACGGGGATCTGGCGGCGATGATGAAGCGCTACGATCCGGCGCGGCTGGCGGAAGGCTTCAACCGGGTGGACGGGGAGGAGATTTTCTTTATCAGCAATCCGGCGACGGGGTTGTGGGCTGCGCGCGAGCGGTTCGAACCAGTTGCGTGACCGCCCGTGGCGTTGGCTTCGGCTGGGCTGCCCGCGGCGGGCAATGTCCGGGTTTCAATTAGCGGGGCGGGGAGCAGGGGTGTCCGCAGGCGTCCAGACGTGGGGCGTGATGCCTTCCTCTTCAAGCAGCTCGAGGGCGATCTGGACGGCGTCGCGCACAAAGGGAGGGCAGACGGTGCGAGTCAGCTTGCGCTGATGAGCCTCGGCAAAGCCTTCCGGGGTCGAGATATCGCAGCCCAGGAGGTCGCGGCAGACGACGGAGCCGTGGCGCTCGGTGAAGCGCTCGAGGAAGCGGCGGCAGCGGGCGTAGGTTTTTTCGCGCTCGGTGCGGTTTTCCTCGGGGCTGACGCTGGATTGGGCGAGGCCGAGGGCCATGAGGGCGCCAGTTACGGCGCCGCAGACGCCGGCGGTGCGGGCCATGCCGCCGCCGAAGCCCGCCCCGATGCGCAGCGAGAGAGGGAGCGGGACGCCCCAGAGCTCGCCCAGAGCCGAGAACACGGCCTGGGAACAGGAATAACCCTGGCGGAAACGGGCTTCGGCGGTGTCAGCGGCGTGCATACCGCACGATTATAGCGCGGGGGTCATTCGATCTTTGACTCGCGGGAGAGTTCCTCGATGCGCTTGCGGATGTTTTCGAGGGCGCGTTCGAGGAAACTCGCCCGCTCGCGGAGGCTTTCCAGTTCCTCCTCAGGGGTCGGGGCTGCGCCACACCAACCCCACCACGGCCAGCCCATAGCGGCACGCTGCCAGCCGGTGAGGCCAGTGGCGCGGAACCAGTGGCGCCAACCGCGACCGGCCCCGGGACCGCAGAATCCCCAACCGCCGGGGTTCATGAAGCCGGGGAACGGAAAGCCAGAGCAGTAGCCCATGCGCCGGCCCGTGCGCGGACCAGCTCCGAGAGGACCAGTTCGATCACCAAACGGCATATTCCACCTCCTTCCCAATCGTGCGAGCATTACCGGGCGCGGGTCATGGGCGTGCCGCACTTGGGGCACGGGGTTTCGTGGCAGGGCTGGCCCGCCGTATGGGGCGCCCGTTCGCCGCAGTTGGGGCAAACGCATTGGCCCTTGGGGCCGGCGGCTTGCGAGTCATTGATGCAGCCGCCGCGCCGGCGGCCCCGGCCCTTTCCGTGGCAGCGGCCCTGCCCGCCGCCCGTTCCAAAGCCTTCAGGCATCCAACACCTTCCTTTGGGTCCCCTGTGCCAGCGCCATGCTCCGCCACCGGGCATGGCGAAGGCGGGGGAAGTCAGGGCGCCATCGAGGAAAGCCCGGAGGACCTCTTCGACAGCGCCGCATATGAAGCCATAGACGCGCACGCCCGCGGACGCCAGCGCGGCGTAGAGAGGGGCCGAGATGGCGCCGCAGAGGAGCACGTCGGGTTTGAGCGCGAGCAGTTGGGAAGCACGGCTGAGCGGATCGCTGCCCGCCAGCGCGTGCTCCTGGCGGAGGCGCTCGCGCTCGTTTTCGATTTCGATGATCAGGATCCGCCTGGCGGAATCGAGGACGGGGGAGACCCGTCCCTGCCAGACGGGGATTGCGATTCTCATCCGCCCAAGTGTGGGGCACGTGGGGTTCCACAGGCACGGGCTTGGCTTTCAAAGAGTTGGCGGTACGGGCAGTGCGATATGCAACGGTGGGCCCGGCCCGTGTGTGCAAATTGCGACGCTCCGTGCTAGAATCGAGGCAGACGGCCCGCCATGTGGGATCCCATCCTGGACTCGATCAACGAAGGCGTCTTCACGGTAGATCGCGAGTGGCGCATCACGGCGTTCAATCGCGCGGCCGAGCAGATCACCGGGGTGCCGCGGCAGGAAGCGTTGGGGCGGCCATGCTGGGAAGTTTTCCGCTCCACCCGTTGCGAGGAGGGCTGCGCGTTGCGGCGCACGCTGAAGTCGGGCGAACCGGTGATGAACGCCACGGCGGAAATCGTGAATGCAGCGGGACAGCGGGTGCCGATCCGGGTGTCCACGAACCTGTTGCGCAATGAGCGCGGCGAGGTGGTGGGCGGCGTGGAGACGTTCCAGGACCTGCGGCCGCTGGAGGAGCTGCGGCGGGAGCTGGAGGGGCGCTATCGGCTGGAAGACATCGTGGGGCGCAGCGAGGCAATGCAACGGTTGTTCGCGCTGCTGCCGCAAATTGCAGCATCGCGCAGCACGGTGCTGCTGGAGGGGCCGACCGGGACCGGCAAGGAGCTTTTCGCGCGGGCCATTCACAATCTTTCGCCGCGGCGCAAGAAACCGTTCGTGGCGGTGAACTGCGGGGCGTTGCCGGACACGCTGTTGGAGTCGGAACTGTTCGGTTACAAGGCGGGCGCTTTCACGGACGCGCGACGCGACAAGCCGGGACGTTTTGCGCTGGCCGACGGGGGCACGATTTTTCTGGATGAGATCGGCGACGTTTCCCCGGCCATGCAGGCCCGGCTGTTGCGGGTGTTGCAGGAGCGCGAAATCGAGCCCCTGGGCGGGACCGCGCCGGTGAAGGTGGACGTGCGGGTGATTGCGGCAACAAACAAAGATCTGGCCGAGTTAGTAAGAGAGGGTAGGTTCCGCGAAGATTTGTATTACCGGATTCGGGTCATTCATTTGAAAATTCCGGCTCTCAGGGAACGTCGCGAGGATATACCCCTGCTGGTGGAGCATATTATCGGGAAGCTGAACCGGTTGCAAGGGAGGGAGATCGAGGGAGTTTCGGAAGAAGTGATGGCGCGCTTGATGGAGTACGATTTCCCGGGCAACGTGCGCGAGCTGGAGAACATTCTCGAGCACGCTTTCGTGCTGTGTCGCGGGCGGCGGATCGAGCTGGAACATCTGCCGCCCGAGTTGAGGCCGGCGGGGAGGGAGGCCGGGCGGGCTGGCCCGGAGACGCTGGAAGCGGTGGAGCGTCGGATGATCGAGGCGGCGTTGGAGAGGCACGGGGGGAATCGCAGGCGCGCGGCGCGCGAACTCGGGATCCATCCCAGCACGCTGTACCGGAAGCTCAAGTCGTGGCAAGCTGGGAAGGAAGGCGAGTGATTCTGAAGGGAGGTTTTCCGGGTGTCCAAGGTGCATGAGAATGCGATTTCGCGGGCGATTGCGGAGGCGTATCACGAGAAGCTGGTGGGGAGCCTGGCCAGCGACGTGATCGTGGTGGGCGCGGGGCCGGCCGGTTTGACGGCGGCAGCGGAGCTGGCGCGCGCGGGCCGGCGCGTGACCGTGATCGAGAAGAGGCTTTCGGTCGGCGGAGGTATCTGGGGCGGCGGGATGGGGATGAACGAAGTTGTGGTGCAGCAGGAGGCGGTCGCGGTGTTGGAGCGGGCGGGTGCGCGGACGCGTCCGGCGGGAGGCGGCCTGTTTCTGGTGGATGCGATCGAGATGGCGTGCGGGCTTTGCCTGGATGCGCTGCACGCGGGGGCGGCGATCTTGAACTTACTGACCCTCGAGGACGTGTGCGTGCACTCGGGGCGCGTGACGGGCGTGGTGGTGAACCGTACCATGATCTCGGGCGCGCTGCACGTGGATCCCATCGCGTTGACGGCGGCGCAGGTGATTGACGCTTCGGGGCACGAGGCAGTGGCGGTGGAGAAATTGACGCGGCGCGGCCTGCTCAAGCTGCCGGCGCCGACGGGGCAGATCGGCGACGGGCCGATGGATGCTGCGGCGGCAGAGCAGTTCGTGGTGGAGCACACGGGTGAGATCTACCCCGGGCTGTGGGTTGCGGGCATGAGCGTGTGTGCGGCGTACGGCGGGCCGCGGATGGGGCCGATTTTCGGAGGCATGCTGCTTTCGGGTCGGAGGGTGGCGGAGTTGATTCTGGCTCGATAGGCTTCCGTCTCAGCCGGCCAGTTCCGCTTGCATGCGCGCCACGTCGCGGCGCACGAAGAGCAGGATTCCGGTGGTGAGTAACAAGGAAGCCAGGAGGTAGACCAGGGCGGCCGAGGAGATGGCGGCGCTGAGGCCGATGCGGGCGGCGAGGAAGCCGATGATCAGAGGCGCTGTGCCGCCGCCGAGCCAGCCGACCATGTTCATGAAGCCTGCGGCGGTGCCGCG
>JAPWUP010000259.1 GCA_028275505.1 Bryobacteraceae bacterium | reverse complement strand
GGTAAAGGTCGAGGTGCAGCCTGACCGTGCGCGCGTCATAAGGCAGGCGAGTGGAACTGCCGGTATGGCCTTCTCCCCACACCCCAAAGGAGCCCACGTCAATGAAAGCCACCTCGGGGCTGCCGTCATAGCGCGCCGCCAGGGCGGCCAGAAACCGATCGAGCTTGGCCAGAAAGACGGGATCGTCGTACTTGGGCTCCCAATGGCTCCCGTTCGGGTCCACCCCTTTGCGCGGCGTGAAGCGAAAACCCTGAGCGCCCGCTTCCTGAACCCACTTGGGCGTGGCATAGGGCTGGTCCGGACTCGACTCCGAGCAGGAGATTCGCAGCGCGATCTGAAATCCTTTGGCAATCCATCGCTGGGCCGGTGTGTCGAGGATCGCCCAGTTAAACCGGCCCTCCTCCGGCTCCAAATAAGACCACGCCAGGCGCAAGTAGACCACGCTGGCGCCGGGGAAGTCGTCCACCGTGTCCGAAGGCTCGAGATGCGTTCCATACTTGTTGATCGCGTTGTCGTAATGATGGAAGACCCAGCCCATGCCGGGGTTGCGCAACGCCTTCCCGGTGTCTCCCGGCCGCACCACCACCCGCTGTTGGCCCCACATGAGACTGGTGGTCAGTACGATGATCGAAACGCGGCGCAAGATAACTCTCCGAGCGTCCATCTTCAAACCCCTCTCAAAGTACTCCACTTTGGCGCCGTGTGCAAATCTGTTGGTTTTCACTTCGCCGTCGGATGTGCTCCGACCCGCGCTGCGAGGACGGTTCGGCGCAGGACGACGCGGCGACCAGCCTCGCTGCCGGACGGCTTGGTCATCCCCGGGTCCGCTCTCGGGGTGGGCGGCCCCTAAACCTTGTCCATCACCGGCGACCAATCTATTCGCCGGAACGAAACCCGACTGGTAGTGCCCAAGCGGGTTATCGGCACATACGGAAACACTCGGACGCTGCCTTCCCTCGCGCTTCCGCTGAACCTCTGTCTTTCTTGCTCGGCGCCCGCCGGGCTGTGTCTCCCGAACCGGAGATCGATCTCGACAAGCCGCTCGGTCAAAACTCGAACCGGAGCCCGAGCTGGACCCGCCGGCCGAAAGTATTCGCGAGCTGGTTCGTCGAACGGCCGAAGTTAGCCGAATAAACGTTGGTCACAGGGTCGGCCCAAGTCATGTTATTCAGCACGTTAAACACGTCCATCCGCAGCTCGATCCGGTATTTCTCTGTGACCGGTACGCGCTTGACCAGCGAGCCGTCCACGTTCAACAGACCCGGGCCGGTGAGCCCCGGGTACTGCCAGGGGTTGGTCCGAACGGTATAGGGCGGCAGCGGCGCGAACACCGCCGTGTTGAACCATTTCTCCGGGGTGGGCTTCTCCAGCCTCGGATCGCCCGTCACCACCAGCCCGCCGAAGCGGATGAACCACCCTGACCGCCACATCAGGAAACCGGTCAGATCCCAACCGCCAATAACCATATCCAGGGCGCGATTCATGCCCCCGCCGAACCGGCGACCTCTTCCCAGGGGGATCTCCCAAGTGCCTGCCATGGTCAACCGGTGCCGTGGCCGATTGTTGTCTTGCCACGTGAACTTCTGGAGAAAGTTGTCCACGTCGTTGAAGAACGCCTGATCTTGCTGGAAAGCGTAGTTGTAACCCGCCATGAGCGCGTAGCCATTCGAGAAGCTCCTCTGGACCCGCAATTGCAGGGAATAGTAACGCATATCCCCGCCCCGGATGCCGTCAATGACGTTCAGCGCGCCATAGTGCGGATACTTCCTCATCAAGGTGGTTAGCGCGACGTTGCGTTGGTACCTCAAAGGCCCAGGGAACTTCTCCGGCGGCAGATAGTTGTAGAACGGGTTCGGAACGGAGATGTTGACGGCATCTTTGTATTCGTAAGCGACGCGGGGATCCACCTGATTGATGTTGTAGGCTCCGATCAACTGCGTCGTGAAATTGAAGTAAAAGGTGACATCGAGCAGAAAGTTCAGCGGCAGTTGACGCTGGAGCGAGACATTGACCCGATTACTGTAACTGCGGGGCCGTTTCTCCGCTACGAAGTTGAAGCTGTCACCCAGCATCGTATAGCGACCAAGGCTCTTCTTGTACGCCGGAATGATGGGATTGTCCGGCGGAAAGGGATTGGACAGCCGCATTTGCGGGACCCCCAAAACCGCCGCCGGGGCGCCGGTCACCTGCCGGAAGCCGTAATAGTAGGTGTCAAAGATGTTGAAGGTTCCCGCCGTCCAGGGGGTGGGGAAGCGACCGAAGCCGACGCGGAGCGAGGTCAAGTCATTCAGCCGGTATGCGACCCCGAAGCGTGGCGACAGTGCGCCGATGCCCGGATCCCACTGGCCCCGGTTCTTGCTGTCGGCAAACCGGAAAGCTCCGTTGAAGATGGTCGGGCCCTTATAGAACTGCGCCAGTTGAGGAGGCATCTTCGGCGCATTGGCGCCCTGCATTTCGGGGATGGGATCGTTCAGGTCGAGTGGCCGCGTCAGCCGGTCCTCGGGATCGGTGTACGCGCTGTCGTATTCATAGCGCAGTCCCAGGTTGAGGGTAAGGTTACGGGTCACCTTCCAGTCGTCGTTGATGAAAGCACCGAAGTACCGGTTCTGCCCTTGCGGCGTAATAGTGACCGTCATCGAGGTCGCCCCACTGTCCCAGCTGTCGGGGTTTCCGCCGGCGGGCTGCACCACTCCCAGCAGGAAGGTGGCAAAGCCGTCACCGGAGGCCCGGAGATCGGGTGATACGTAGGTGCTCGCTGTCGCGTCAGCCTGAAAGCCGAAGCCGAAAGTGTTCATCAGGAGGAGGCTAGTCGTACGAGTACCGCGAGTCTCGAAACCAGCCTTGACGTAATGGCGGCCGCGCTGCTGGGCAATCTTGACGTTGGCGCTATCCCCGTTCGGGCGCTGGTCCCAGATGCCGCCCCGCGGTCCCATATTGAACCAGTACTCGCCCGTGCCAGACCCCATGATGCTCATGCGCGGCACCAGAACGGGAATGGTCGGGTTTTCGAACAACAACTTGTACCAGTTCGAGTTGGGCCAGATCTTGGCCCACAGGTCCCGGGGATACTGCACCCCGAAACGCGAAGCGTCAATGAATGCGCGGTAGCTGGCGTGAAGATTGAGGACCGTGCGCGGACTCATCACGTAGACGACGTCGCCGGAAACCTGAGTCGCATTGCGCTGACTACCGCGGTCCGACAGCCAAAAGTCCGAGCCGGTTGGGTTGCTGGTGGAAACGGGCGTCCACAGGTGGCTGAAGCGTCCGTAGAAGCGCCACCGCTCGTGCGGTACGTAGTCCACGCGGTCCGAGAGGTTATGGTAGTCGTAATAAATCGGCAAGGGCGCATAGTAATTTTGGAAGTTGTACGGCCCAGTGCCGGGCCGGTTCGGCTTCCAGAGCTTGTCCACATACAACCTGGCGACGGGATCGATCATGGTCGCCGGGATCCGGTTGCCGGGGAACGGAGTGCGGGTGATTGTCCGCCCATCGGCTGAAGTCTGGGTGGTCCACGGGTCGTAGATCACGCGCACGCCTCCGAGAGCGTTGCGCGACTGCGAAAAGTCGCCGGTCCGCTCCAAATCCGTAGGCAGCGTCATGATCAGATCGTTGGGGTCGGTCTTTTTCCACTGTTCGTAAGCAAAGAAGTTGAACAACTTGTTCTTGAAAATGGGATGTCCCAAGGTGCCACCGAACATGTGGATGCGGCCACGGTTGATCGAGCGGATGACCCGGTTCTCCAGCGCATTTGCCCAGGGGTACTGCCCCTGGTAGAAGCCGTTGCCGTGCCATTCGTTGGTTCCCGCCTTCATGGTCAACATGATGGCGGAACCGGCACTGTGACCGTACTCGGCGTCCACGGCGTTTTGTTGCACGTGAACTTCTTCTACGGCGTCGGGCGCGGGCATGTAGCTGGTCTTGTAGCCAATGCCGATGGGACTGCCGTCGATTTGCAGATCGTTGGAGTAATTGCGGCCCCCGCCTACCTCCTGCCGATTGCCGGACCAGGTAAAGTAAGGCTCATTCTCACGCGCCGTGTCCGACTGCACGACAGCAGGGTCGAGCCGCGCCAGCAGTAAGGGGTTCCGGTAAAACTGGGGCATCCGGTCTACCAGCGTTCGGTCAACCGTGATTTCCAGCTTTGCCGTGTTGAATTGCACCACGGCAGCACGCTCACTGACCGTGACTGTCTCCTGCACCGTGCCGGGCTTCAAAGTAGCGTTGACGGTGACGTCGCCGCGAGCTGAAACGACCACGTTCTCCTGAACGAGTCTGCTGAAACCCGGGCACTCAAACACTAGGCTATAAGTTCCGGGCAGCACCAGGTCGAAAAGATAGCGACCCGTCTGATCCGTCTGCCGGGTCGTCGACACACCTGTGTTGACGTTGGTGAGGGTCACAGTGGCGCCGACGATCACGGCCTGACTGGGATCCATCACGGTGCCCTGCACTCTGCCTCGAAACTCTTGTGCCAAAGCGATGCTCGCGTTGAAGCCTGACCACGTAAACAGGCAAGCTGACAAGAAGGCCCACCGCGCCTTGCTGACCATGCTGACCATAGGAGTTTCCGCCCTCCCCAATTGGCTCAGGGGCAAGCCTCGAGAAGGAGTCGGCCACGTTGACTGCCGGGCATGCTGTTGGTCTGCGCGTCCTCGATGCCTGTCCCCATCCGCTGTGCCGACCTGCATGCAGACCCTGCCCGCCTTACACGCCACGGATGATTATCCACCGGGCGCCCACCCATGTCAAGCCGGCAAATTCCGCCACCCAAATATCACCCAAGGCTGGATCGTCCGGGGCGGGAAGAGTAACCCTGCGGAACGTTCACGCTTCGTTGTGAGGCGGGAGCTGCAATCGGCCAGCACGCCTGGCGTTGCC
>JAPWUP010000258.1 GCA_028275505.1 Bryobacteraceae bacterium | reverse complement strand
CGATGCCTACCGCCAGCACGGCTTGCACGGCGGCGGCAGGCGACTCCGCGATTGCTTCGAGTACACGATTTCTCAGCTCACTGACGCGCTCGGCCGCCAGCAGCGTGACCAGCGCCGGGGGGACCCAAGGGGCCCCAACGTTCGCGATCAGCAGCTCCATGACCTCGGGACTGCGGTTGATGCTCGCCTGGAACCGGCGAGGGCTGAACGGATTCCGGCGCAGAAAGCCAAGGGCTTGAGCCCAGGTTCGAAGCGGGAACACCAGGCGGGAGTGGGGGGCCTCCCGCCTGGCAGTCGGTGCGGTGCTGGTTTTAGTCGAGGCCATAGATCCGCACCGGCGGCTCGGGTTGCGGCTTGGGGGCCGGCTTCTGAGCCTGGATCTCCCGCTCGATCTCGCGCAGCAGGGCGGCCAGCTGGGGGTCGTGGATCTCGGCGATCCAGTCGTGGTTCGGGCTTTGGCTGTTAGTCGTCACCGTGGGATCGTCGGGCATATCTTTGTTCCTCCTTTCGTTTGCTGATGGCGCGCCGCTTGGGGGCGCTCCCCGCCTGCGCCCACTGCGGCGGCGCGCCACGACGGCGCGAGTCCGCCGTCTGAAGGAAGGAACGTCGGCCGGGCCGGAAGGCTTACGCGCGGGAGGGTTGGGTAAGTTCGGCGATGGTGCGGACCGTGAAGCCGTCGCCACTGCGGAAGATGCGCAGGCCTTCGCGGTCCCAGAGGGCGAGGACTCGCTCGGCCAGGTCTGAATCGCTTCGGTGGATGTTGTACATCGCCGCGAGGACATCGCGCCTCGAGGCGGCCGTCGCGGCGAGCATGCCCAGAGCTTCGGCGGCAGCACGATACCGGACCCACAGGTCGCGATCGTTCAGCGCAGCCAATAGCGCGAGAATGACTTCACGGTGCGCAGCCGCCCCCCGGGCCAGTTCGCCGAGAGCCTCGGCAGCAGCCCCGCGGACCGGCCAGTCTAGGTGCTTGAGCGCGGCCAGCAGCGCGGGAATGACTTCAGGGTGCACAGCTGCCGCCTCGCCCAGCTTGCCCAGAGCTTCGGCAGCGGCGCGGACGAGCATCACGTTCCGGTGCTTGAGCGCGGCCACCAGCGCGGGAATGACCTCAGGATGCGCAGCCGCCGCCTCCCCCAGCTTGCCCAGAGCCTCGGCGGCAGCCAAGCGGACCGTCCAGTCCTCGTCGTCGAGCGCGGCGAGCAGGGCAGGAATGACTTCAGGGTGCGCGGCCGCCGCCTCCCCCAGCTTGCCCAGAGCCTCGGCGGCAGCCTCGCGGACCCCCCAGCCCCGGTCCTTGAGCGCGGCGAGCAGCGCGGGCATGACTTCAGGGTGTACAGCCGCCGCCTCTCCCAGTCCCCCGAGAGCTCGGGCGGCAGCCTCGCGGACCAACACGCTCTGGTCCTTGAGCGCGGCCAGCACCGCGGGAATGACTTCGGGGCGCGCAGCCGCCGCCTCTCCCAGCTCGCCCAGAGTTTTGGCGGCAGCCTGGCGCACGCCCTCGTCTTCATGCTTCAGCGCGGCCAGCAGGACGGGAATGACTTCGGGGTGCGCAGCTGCCGCCTCTCCCAGCTCGCCCAGAGTTTTGGCGGCAGCCTGGCGCACGCCCTCGTCTTCATGCTTCAGCGCGGCCAGCAGGACGGGAATGACTTCGGGGTGCGCAGCTGCCGCCTCGCGAAGCGCGCCCAGAGCTCGGGCGGCAGCCTCGCGGACCAACACGCTCTGGTCCTTGAGCGCGGCCAGCAGGGCGGGAATGACTTCAGGGTGCGCAGCCGCCGCCTCGCCCAGTTTGCCCAGAGCTTGGGCGGCAGCCCCGCGGACTCGCATGTCCCGGTCCTTGAGCCCGGCAAGCAGCGCGGGAATGACTTCAGCGTGCGCAGCCGCCGCCTCGCCCAGCTTGCCCAGAGCTTCGGCGGCGGCCTCCCGCACGTCCTCGTCTTGATCCTCCAGCGCGGCTAGGAACGCGGGAATTACCTCAGGGTGCGCAGCCGCGGCCTCGCGCAGTCGGCCCAGCGCTTTGCCGGCAGCCCAGCGCACGTCCTCGTCTTGATCCTCCAACGCGACCAGCAACGCGGGAATCAGATTGCCCTGCCGGGCCGCGGGTCCCAGTCTTCCGGCGAGCTCGATCGAGCGCTCGTCCCCCTGGCGAATCCGGTCCTCGAGTTCCTCCACCAGAGAACGATTCCTGACCCGGCCGTTTAGCCGCCCCGCCGCTGCCCAAGCCTTGCTCAGATGGTCCAGCTCGTCCAAGACCCATGCACTGTTCCAGCAGGATTTCCAAACCTCCTTCGTGATGGAATCCACCAATCCCTGCTTGCGCACAGCCGCTGGGGCTTCCGCCAAACACATGGCGGCCAGGGCCAGACGGTGGCGGAAAATGTCGTCCTCGCCATCGAGCAGCCGGCTGGCGAGCTCGTTGAGCCGATCGCCCAACTGGCCCGCCGCAAACAGGAGCACACCCTCCCAGCCCGGATCCCACGCCATGCGGTCCACAAAATCCCACCACCGGCGTGCGCTGTCGCCCTTGAGCTTCTCGGCCAGCTCCGCACCGGCCAGAAACTCCAGGATCGAGCGGTGCGGGAACACATACGCCGGCTGCCGGTTCCATTCGAACAGAGTCAGAAACCGTTTCTCCGAGCACAGTTCCTCGATGATCCGCTCAGCCTTTTCGGCGGCGCTCAGGTCGCGCGCCGGCCCCTTCACCGGCGGCCGCCGGTTGCTGTTTTCGATCCAGTCGCGCAACTGGTCGTGTGGCAGGGCTTTCTTTCCCTGATTGGCCTCGAACCACCGCCAGCCGATCTCCCGCACCAGCGGCAAAAGCTGAGCCCCGCGAAGCCGGGTGCGATCGAGCGAACCGTGGCGATCCAGACTGAGCAGATCTCGCACCATCCACTCGTACAACTGACTGCGGCTCAAATCCGGTGTGATCTCGCGGTCCTCCGCCAGCCAGCACACCAGCGTCAACAAAAGCGGGTTCTGCCCCATCTGCTCCAGACCTGGCGACGTGCGCAGAGTCTGAAGCAGTGGATTAGCACGCCTGCTATCCCCCGCATACCACCGCTCCACCAGCGCCCGCGTCTGCCTTGCCACAAACGGCGCCAGCCGGCACTCCAAAGGCTGAAACGGCAGGCCGCCCTCGTAGGCATACGGACGCGAGGTCAGAACCACCCGCGTCTGCCAGTTGCGCAGCACGCCCCAGAAGGCTTGCAAGCGCTCCGGCTCCGCCACCTCATCCAAGGCATCCAAGAACAGCCAGCAGCGCGCCTGGTCACAGTGCCCGGCGATATATTGGGCCGCCTCCTCGGATGCCCCTGCCGCACGCAGCAACCCTCCGATGCGTGCGCGCAGCGCTTCCTCGGCCGAGACGTCGGAAGGTACGTCCGCCTCCGCCAGCGCCTGGCAGCGCACGACCACGGGCAGCGGCACTCGATCGAATGCCTCCCGCTGCTTTTCCAGCGCCTCCCGAGCCTGGCGCGCCAGCTCCCGCGCCGTCATCCGCACCAGTTGCGTCTTGCCCTGCCCCGGCGGCCCCAGAACCACCACCGCACGCTGTACCCCTTCCATCCGCTGGCGCACCCGCTGCCACGCCAGCCGCTCGTCGGCTTCCTCCACCCGAAACCCGTAAGGGTAAACCTCCCCCACCTCCAGCGCCGTCTCCGGCAGCCGGCTCACGCCACGCGGCTCGCTACCCGCTTCCCGTCCCCCCGGCCCCGGCGGCTCCTCCCGCACCCTCTTGACCCGCACCAGTACGTCCGGCGCCACATACAGCTCGCTCGGCTTGCGGCCCGCCAGGTACGGTGGCGCCTCGCCGTCCGGCGCCTCCTCCAACAGCCGGAAATACTCGATCAACTGCTGCGGCAGGTCCGAGGCAAACCGGCAGGCGTCATCCACCGTAGACCGCTCTTCGATGACCAGCCCGCGCTCTGTAAGCGAATCACGATCCGCTTGCGACAGCGCCGTTCCCGGCGCCACCACCGCCCGCCGGATGCCGCCCTGAGCCGCCGCATCCAGCTTCTCCCGCTCCCCGCCCACGGCGCGGAGTTCGCCCTCCTTTTCGCCCTCCTTGCCGATCCCAGCCACGATCAGGCAGCCGGCATCATAGGGCTGCCCTTGGGCCAGCAGCCGAAAACCCACCGCCGCCGCCCCGCCCGCCGAGTCCCCCACCAGAGGCACTTGCCCCACCTGCTCCGACTCGCGAAACGCAAACCGCCACGAGAAAGCACCCTTCACTCCTCGGCGGGCCTGCTCCAGCGTCTTCAGAAACGAACCGCCCACCGGCCACAGCGCCATCTCCGGATCCTCGATGAGCCCATCGGGTCCTGCGGCCAGCAACTCCAAGTAAAGATCGCCCAGATGACCCCGGCCACGCACCACGCAGGCCACCGGAACCCGCAGCCTGCGCTCCGCCCGAGACGCCCCCACCCAGTACAGGCTCCAGTGCCGCGCCCCAGTGACCTCATAGCCCTCACCGGCCAGATGTTGGTAGATCTTTTCGATCAGCTCCGCCGGCTCGATCCCTGTGGTCCAATTCAGCGATGCGGCCAGTGAACCAGGCGTGCCCCCACCGACGGCGCCGCCCAGCAGCTCGGCTGCCTGCCGCGCCCAGCGCTCGGCTTGCTCGACGCTCTTCCGGCTCGGCGGACTCTGCCTGGCCCAAGCCGCCACCAGCGCCGTGGCCACCAGCGCCCGGGCGTTGCGCGCCAGCCGGTCGGAATCCACCTCGCGAGATTGGCGGCAGTAGTAGCGAGCGATCACACGAGGCACATCCGCGCGCTTGAGCGCGTCCCAGCAATCCTGCAGGGCCACTGTGGCCTGGTTGTCCACCGCCTCCCGCAGCCCCCGACGCAACAGGCCGTAGTCGCCGGCCAGTTGCTGCCAGAGGAGCCACTGGCCTTGTGCGAACAGTTGCAGCGTCTCGAC
>JAPWUP010000257.1 GCA_028275505.1 Bryobacteraceae bacterium | reverse complement strand
CAGGCGAGGTCTTGTAAATCTTCACCCGGCCCTCGATGAGCACATACATTCCGGGGCAAGGATCCCCTTCGACGAAAAGCAGCTCACCTGCCCGGTAGCGCTTCTCCACGGCGCGCTCGGCCAGGGCAACCCGCTCGGCGTGGGTCAGGCCGGCAAATAACGCTACCCGGCCGAGGAGCTGAGATTTGACGCGATTCGGGCCCTCGTCTGTTGCCACTGGACTACCCTTGTTCCAATTTACTGCGTCCAGTCAGCGGACTGCCCATCTCGGTTCCGCTCCCGCGCGAGCGGCGGGCTGCCCGGCTGGAGTCGCCACCCACTAGCAATGCGGGACTTCGAGTCCTGCAGGGTCGCCGGTTGGGTCCCGTTAGAGAGAAGGATTACCGGAGGTTCGGGTCAGAAATCTCGCCGCGCCGCCTGTTATTCAGTTACTAAGTGAAAATAGCTTGACGGCCAGTCGCAACGGGTCTATAATTCGGGAAGTCGCGGCGCAGGGCGCACGATGCTCTTGGAAGCCGCGTGATAGCCACAAGGGGGGCAGGGAAATGGATTGGCGTGCAACGTTTCCGATCCTCGTAGTTGGTCTGATCTTGGAGGCGCAGACTACCTCCACCTCGATCGTCGGAACCGTGACGGATCCAACCGGCGCTGCTATCGCACAGGCCAAGGTCTCCGCGCGGAATGTCCGGACCGGAGTCGTGACTGAAACCGTCACGACGAGCACGGGCGACTACGCCATCCCGCTGCTGGATGTGGGTGAGTACGAGGTCACCGCAGAGGCGCCTGGTTTCGCGGCCGAGACCCGGGCGGGCATCCGGCTGCAAGTGAACGAAAAGGTCCGGGTGGATTTCCGGCTCAAAGTCGGAACCTTGGCGGAGCGCATCACAGTAACTTCGGAAGCGCCTGCGCTGAGGACAGATGAGGTGAGTCTGGGCGGAACGGTGGAGCGACGGCGGCTGGTGGAGCTGCCCATGAACGGCCGCAACGTGGGAAATTTCGCGGTGCTGAACCCGGGTGTCATGTTCGGCCCGCGCCACGGCTACGACGGGCAGTCCGGGGCGGCCGGGGGAGTGCCGATCCCCGGGCAGACGATCGCCTTGGTGGCGAACGGGCAGCGGGAGACGAACCAGCATGCCACGCTGGACGGCGTCGTGGCCACCGAGGCTCGTGTCAATACCGTGCCTTTCTCGCCTTCGCCAGAGGCGATGGAGGAAGTTCGCGTTTTGACAGGAAGTTACTCGGCCGAATACGGCTTCAATTCCGGCGCTCAGTTAGTGATGGTCATGCGGTCGGGGACCAATGAGGTCCATGGCTCGGCCTACGAGTTTCTGCGAAATGAGAAACTGGATGCGGAAGGTTTCTTCCAGAATTTCTTCACGCCTCCCGGCCAGCCGCGAGTGCCCAAGACGGCCTTGCGGCAGAACCATTTCGGCGGGGTCATCGGGGGACCGGTCTTCTTCCCCGGCCTCTACGACGGCAGGAACCGCAGCTTCTTCCTGTTCAACTACGAAGGCAGGCGAAGGCGGGAACCTGGAACCATCTACACCGCACTGGTGCCGGACGACAGGCTGCGCAGCGGCGACTTCAGCGGACTGCTGGAGCGGCGAAGCGCTGCGGGACAGCCGCTGCCCGCCATCACCATCGTGGATCCTTTCTCCGATCCTGCCTCTCCGACCCCCTTCCCGGGCAACCGGATCCCGGCCTCGCGGATCGCCCCTGCCGCGCGGGCCCTGCTCGATTTCTGGCCGCGGGCCCAGAATCCCTTGCCCGACCCGATTTCGGGCATCAATTACCGCAACCCCGGCCAGAATTCCATTGATGACAACCAATACTTCGCGAAATTCGATCACGTCTTTTCCAGCCGTGATCGCATGTTCGTCCGCTATGCGGCCAACACGCCGCGCTGGTTCAGCGTCACCACGAATCCCAACTTCAGTTACCTGGTGGTGGGTCGCAACGACAACGTAGCCACTCAGTGGCTGCATATTTTCACGCCTACCGTGATCAACGAGGCGCGCTTCGGGTGGACCCAATCCGATGACGACAGTTTCAATCCCCGCGCCAATACGGATTTCAGTCTGGAAAAACTGGGGATCCTCGGCTTCAACGTGATCAATGACAACAACCGCCCGCTGACCAAACGGGAAGCCGGCATCCCCAACATGAACGTGGCAGGCTTTCTGGGACTCGTCGAACGCGACGGCGGCAACGGCTTCGATCAGAACGGACTGTATCAGGTCAACGACAACCTTTCCGTGGTCACCGGTCCGCACACTCTCAAGACGGGCTTGGATTTTCGTCGGGTCTCGCTGTTCCGGGGCGCCGCCAACGTCCCCAGGGGCGCTTTCAACTTCACGGGAAATCTGGCCGGCAACTCATTCGCCGCCTTCCTGCTGGGCGTCCCCTCTTCTACCGAATCTCCCGAAGGACTCCCGCTGACCGACGTGCGTCAGAACCGGATCGCTCTGTACGTGCAGGACGATTGGAAGCCGACCCGCCGCGTGACGCTGAATCTGGGATTGCGCTGGGAGTATAATACGGCGGCCACCGACATTCGAGGCCTCTGGCGCAGCGCCGAATGGCGGCGCGGTCTGGAGAATCCACCCGAGTTTGTGCCGGCACGTATCCGCACCGTCTACCGTTTTTACGATCCACAGAAAACGCAGTTCATGCCGCGGCTGGGCGTCGCTTACCGCCTCGGGGAAGACTGGGTGATACGCTCCGGCTTCGGCATCTTCTATAACGTCCACCAGCTGAACAACTATACGATCCTGAACCTGAACCCGCCGCTTTCCGGAAGCTCGCAGTTTTCTAACACGGTGCGTAACGGCGTTCTGGTTCCGGGAACGCCCGTCTACAGCTTCGCCAATCCCTTCGGGCCTGTAAACCCGGCCTCGCCTACCAATGCCAACGTTCTGAACACGGATAACTTCCAGCCTTATGTGGCGCAATGGAGCTTCGATATTCAGAGGCGCCTGCCGTGGCGAACCACGCTCACCGTCGGTTATGTCGGAAACAAGACGACTCATCTGGATAACACCGTGGAAAAGAACAACCCGGATCCGTTCATTCCTTCGGGGCCTGCCGACACTGTTCAGGCGCGCCGTCCCATTCAGTTCATCGTGGACGGAGACGTGGTTCGTCCTCTGACCCGGCTGCGTTTCTTAGACAGCGGGGCCAACGCGTGGTATGAGGGCATGCAGGTAAGCCTGCGCAAAGAGTATTCGCACGGATTGGTGTACACACTGGCCTACACGTGGTCGAAGACGTTGATGGAAGGCTACGGGCGCAACGAGGGTGACGGCATCAATCCCAACACCTACCAGAACCCTCGCAACCGCGCGGCGGACCGGGGACGGGTGGGCTGGAGCGCCAGCCACGTGGTCGTGATGAGTTTCGTCTACGATATCCCCACGCCTGCTCGCCTTTCGCGCGGGGTGGCGGGAACCGTCTTCCGCGGCTGGCAAGCCAACGGCATCGTCACCTTGCGCTCGGGATTCCCCTTCACCGTGGGCCAGGGCAATATCATCAATACCGCCAACAGCCCGGTGCGTCCTGATCGAGTGGCAAGCGGAAAACTCCAGCAGCGATCGCTCCAGAAGTGGTTCGATCCCGACGCCTTTCGTTTGGTCAGTTGCGTCAACGCGGCCATTCCGGAGACGTGCCATTACGGTAACTCAGGCACCGGCATCCTCGAGGGTCCGGGCTTCAAGAACGTGGACTTTTCGGCTTTCAAGAACTTCGACCTGAGCGAGCGCGCGCGACTGCAATTCCGGGCAGAGTTCTTCAATTTCTTCAATACGCCCCAGTTCGGATTGCCCGTCCGGACTCTCAACACGCAAGCCGGCTTCCAACCGGTCCGCGGACCCGACGGGCAGCTACGGTGGCCGTCGCAAGCCGGCATCACCGGCGGTCCCGGCGCCATCACCGGCCTGATCGCGCCGATGCGCAACATCCAGTTGGCGCTGAAGATCCTGTGGTAACAGGACCATGAAGTCTTATTTCACGCAATCGTGTGGTAACCCGGCATTTACCGACAATTTTCTTGACAGCTTCCCGCCTGCCGGTTATGATCAGGGCGGGAGGCGAGATCGGAAGTGATCAGATTCCATCTGTATGTTTGTTTGATCGGAGCGGCTCTCTATGCGCAGGTCCACACCGCAAGCTTGACCGGCCTGGTGACCGATCCCACCGGCGCAGTCATCAGCGACGCGCGGGTCACGGCGAGAAACCTTGCCACCAACGTCGAGCTTGTTACCCAAACCGACGCTTCGGGATATTACACTCTGCCCGCCTTGCAGGTAGGCGTTTACGAAGTTTCGGTCGAAAAACAGGGCTTCAAGAAAGCCGTGGCGACCAATGTCGAGTTGGTCGTCGGGCAAAAGGCGCGGTTGGATTTCCGGCTCGACCTGGGCACGTTGGCCGAGTCGGTGACGGTCGAAGCGGGGGCGCCGCTGCTGGCCACCGAGGAAGCTTCCTTGGGCTCGGTCGTCGAGAATCCGCGCGTAAGGAATCTCCCGTTGAGCCGGCGGAACTGGGATGATCTGCTGGGACTGATTCCCGGCGTGCACAGCGACCGCTATACCGAGGAAGGGGGCGGCACGGCGGCAGGCCGCACGGGCGGGGCGAACGTTCACGGCGTGCGCTCCCTTCAGAACAACTTCCTGCTGGATGGAGTGGACAACAACTCCATTTCCACTAACGTTCAGGAGCTGACTACGCAGATCGTGCGACCCTCGGTGGACTCCATCCAGGAATTCAAGGTGACGACCAACGCCTATTCGGCGGAATACGGGCGCAGCCCGGGCGCTGCGATCAGCGTGACCACCAAGAGCGGGACGAACCAATTTCGCGGGGTGGTCTATGAGTTCCTGCGCAACCGCAAGTTCGATGCGAACAACTGGGTGTTGAACCGTTCG
>JAPWUP010000255.1 GCA_028275505.1 Bryobacteraceae bacterium | reverse complement strand
GGCGACAACGTGAACCTGGAGGTGGAACTGATCAGCCCGGTGGCGATGGAGAAGGGTTTGCGTTTCGCCATCCGCGAGGGCGGGCGCACCGTGGGCGCCGGCACCGTCACCGACATCCTGGAGTGAGCCGATGCCGCGCGAAATCGTCACCTTGCAGTGCACCGAATGCAAGCGTCGTAACTACACGACGACCAAGAACCGGAAGACCACGCCGGACCGGCTCGAATTTCGCAAGTATTGCCCCCATTGCCGCAAGCACCAGGTGCATCGCGAGGTAAAATAGGGTAAACTAGGAGCTTGGGGCCGGCAGCTCGCCCGGCAGCCGGTCCCGGTCGGCTATGGAGGAACGCAGGGGCGTAGGTTGAACGGTAGACCAGCGGTCTCCAAAACCGCGAGTGGGGGTTCGAATCCCTCCGCCCCTGCCACCCCTCGGACCTTCCGGACAACGATCCCATGACAGGCAGCGTTTGGACGGAGAAGCTGCTGCGGGGGCCGCGGCGCTTCAAGGAATACGTCGAAGAACTGCGCGCAGAAATGCGTCGCGTCACCTGGCCCAACCGCAAACAGGTGCAGGCCACGACCGCTGTGGTCATCGCCGCCGTGTTCGCTTTCGCTGCGTACTTTGCGGTGGTGGACTTCATCTTCGCGCGCATGATCACCCGCATCTTCGACTACTTCACCAAATAAGGGAACACCAGGATGGCCGACGATCGCGACATGCTGGAAGGGGGGCAGCAGGCGCAGTCCCGCGAGGAATCCGGTCTGGCTCCGGCAGACCAGTCGGAGGATCTCGCCCCCGCAGCTTACGGCGAACTCGAAGAATCCGCCCAAGATGCATCCCCTGCGGCCACCCAGATGAGCGGCGCTGCCGGCACGGAAGCGAGTCCCGGTGAGGAACAGGCCGAGCCGTCCAAAAAGCAGTGGTACATCATCCACACCTACTCCGGTTTCGAGCGCAAGGTCGCCGAATCGCTGCGCAGCCGCGCCGAGGCGTTCGGCTTCGCGGACAAACTCGGCCAGATCCTGATCCCGGAAGAGGAAGTGGTCGAAGTTCGGGGCGGCAAGAAGATCACCAGCAAGCGTCTCATGTACCCGGGCTACGTGCTCGTGGAGCTGGAAATGAACGATGATGTCTGGCACGCGGTCCGCTCCACGCCGCGCGTGACCGGATTCGTGGGCGGCGGCACCAAGCCCGTACCGCTCAGTCCCCAGGAAGTGGAAGAGATCCTGAACCGGCAGGCCTCCGCAGCCGAACGTCCGCGTCCCAAACAGACCTTCGAGAAAGGCGAAACCGTTCGCATTATTGACGGGCCTTTCGCCACGTTCTCGGGCAAGGTGGACGAAGTCAACACCGAGCGCAACACCCTGCGCGTGCTGGTGACGATTTTCGGACGGGCCACGCCCGTCGAGCTGGAATTTGGACAGGTGGAAAAGATTTAGCGCATTCTGGCGCTGAGGTTTCGCGATGGCGAAAAAAGTCGTTGCTCAGGTGAAGTTGCAAATTCCGGCGGGCAAAGCCACGCCGGCGCCCCCGGTCGGCACCGCTCTGGGACCGCAGGGCGTCAACATCATGGAGTTCTGCAAGGCCTTCAACGCCAAGACTTCGGGCAAGGATCAGGAAGGCCTGATCATTCCCGTCGTGGTGACGATTTACTCGGATCGTTCCTTCACTTTCGTCACCAAGACGCCTCCCGTCCCTGTGCTGATCAAGCGGGCGGTGAACATCGCCAAGGGTTCCTCGGAGCCGAACAAGAACAAGGTCGCCAAGATCACCGAAAAGCAGATCGAAGAGATTGCCCGGATCAAGATGCCGGACCTGAACTGCTTCGATTTGGAGGCGGCCATTCGCTGCGTGAAGGGAACCTGCCGCAGCATGGGCGTGGAGATCGTTCCCTCCTGATCCAGGCAGCGCCGGCTCTCGAAGCTCTCTTCCGAGTCACTCAGTAATCCCACCCGAGCAGGTGACGGTTTCCGATCCGCACCCGCCGAAGGCCTGCGCGTCGAGCCTCGCGTTCGGCCTCCTCAGCGTGGCGCAGGGAAGTGGGCGGCAGGTCGCTCATGGCGAACTGTGGCGCGAAACCCAATAGCGCATACGGGATGGTGGGATCCAGTTCGGCGATGAAGCGGGCGATCCGGCCCACCTCCGCCGCATCTACGTAGCCCGGAACCAGCAGCGTGCTGGCCACGACTAGCGGCGGCTCCGGACGCTCGCGGAAGCGACAGGCCGCACGCGCGAAATTCTCGAACACCGCTTCGTTGCTTCCCCCGGTCAGCGCCTGATACAGCGCGCGATCATAAGCCTTCAAATCGAACTTGATGCAACCTCCGGTCTCCAGTGAAAGTTCGATGGCCTGGTCCAGCAGTTTGGGATTGCAAGTCCCTGCCGTTTCCCAGCACACGGCCACGCCGCGCCGGGCCAGCAAACGCCCTGCCGCAAGCGCGTGCGGCATCTGTGAGGCCGGATCCCCGCCGAAAAAGCACACGCAGAAGGTGCGCTCGTTGGCCACCGCCGCCAGCTCCTCGGCGCTCAGGAAATCGCCTCGCTCCGGACGTGCGCGCCGGAAGTGCCAGTTCTGGCAGAACAGGCAATCCAGCGTGCAGCTTTCGTAAAACACGGCGAGGTTGTGGAAGCCCAGCTGGCGGCTGCCGGCGCACACCCAGTCCGCCACGCAATTGGTGGGTAACGGATCGCGGTACCATTCGAGCATCCCACGCTCGGGCACGCCGGCCAGATGAATCAGGCGCCCGGCGCGAGCCGTCCGCAACCCGCAGTAGCCCCGCTCGCCGTCGGCGATCCGACACTGGCGGGCACACAGCACGCACGCGCGTCCATCCGGGCGCTTCGGCTCGGCGGGAGGGAGGCCAAAGGGCGCGCGGGCGCGGGCGTGAGCCTCCGCGGCGCGGGGCAGTGCTTCGGAAGGACGCCCGCGGATGCAGTCCGCGCACACCGACAGCGCAGCGCTGATCAAGTTCGAGCTGCGGCCACAGAGCAGGCACTGCGCCACGGTCGCATCCAGGGCGCGCCCCGTTCGCGCCCGCATCCGCCGGTATTATACTCGGCAGTCGAGGACGATCCGGGAATGAGCGCCGTCCGGCTTCGCCTCCCGCCCGAGAATAGCCCCTTCGTGCGCCCTGCCCTGTTGCAGGAGCCTGTCGGCAATCGCGTGCGCTGCCTGACCTGCGAGCGACGCTGCCTGCTGGTCGAGGGCGGCCTCGGGTGGTGCCGTACGCGGCAGAACCGCGGAGGCAAGCTCTTCACGCTGATCTTCGGTGCGGTCTCCTCGCTGGCCGCAAATCCGATCGAAAAGAAGCCTCTCTATCACTTCTATCCCGGCACTTACTGTCTCACCGCAGGCAGTTGGTCCTGCAACTTCGGCTGCCCTTGGTGCCAGAACTGGGAAATCAGCAAGCGGGCGCCACCGGCCGAAGGCGAGTACATCTTGCCCGAACGCTTTGTAGACATGGTGGCCGAATACGACTGCCAAGGCACGTCCATTTCCTTCAACGAGCCGACGCTGTCGCTGGAATGGTCGCTCGAGGTCTTTCGCCTGGCACGCCGCAAGGGCTACTACAACACCTTCGTAACCAACGGTTACATGACCGAGGCCGCCCTGCACCTGCTTGTGGAGGCGGGCCTGGACGCCATGAACGTGGACATCAAGGGCGACGCCGAAGCCGTACGCAAGTACTGCAAGGCGGTGGACGCCGAGCGGATCTGGGCCAACTGCCGCGCCGCGCGCTATCTCGGCCTTCACGTCGAGCTGACCACCCTGGTCATCCCGGGAGTCAACGATCAGGATGAGGTGTTGGCGGGGCTGGCGCAACGCATCGTTACCGAACTGGGCCGCGACACTCCCTGGCACCTCACCGCCTACTACCCGGCTTGGCGTTTCCACGCGCCGCCCACGCCGCCGAGAACACTGGAGCGCGCCTGGCGGATCGCCAAGGAAGCCGGTCTGCACTACGTTTACGTAGGGAACTTGCCCGGTCATCCGGCGCAGAACACCTACTGTCCGGGCTGCGGCGCCACTCTCGTCTTGCGCTCGGGCATGAGCACCATCCGCAACGACATCCGCGAGAATCGCTGCCCGTGGTGCCGGCGCTGGATCCAGGGAGTGTGGCACGCTGAACAGAAGCAGGAAGGAGTGAAGACGCGATGGACTTCTTCGAACTGATTCGCGCAAGGCGTTCGGTGCGGGCTTATCGCTCAGAGCCCGTCGAGGAGGAGAAGCTCCGGAAGATCCTGGAGGCGGCCAACCTGGCGCCCTCGGCCGGCAACTTGCAAGCCTACGAAATTTACCTGGTGCGCGACCGCAAAGTGCGACTCGCGCTGGCGCGGGCGGCACTCGATCAGTCCTTTATCAGCGAAGCGCCTGTCGCTCTGGTCTTCTGCGCTCATCCGGAACGCTCCGCGATCAAGTACGGACGGCGCGGCGTGCGGCTGTACGCTTTGCAGGACGCGACGATCGCCTGCACGTTCGCCATGCTGGCCGCCGCCGAGTTAGGCCTGGCCACAGTCTGGGTCGGCGCGTTCGATGATGAAGGCGTGAGGCGCGCCATTGGCGCTCCGGAAGCCCACCAGCCGGTCGCCATCCTGCCCATCGGCTATCCCGCCGAGCAACCCGCACCCGCGCCGAGGCGCTCCCTCGAAGACCTGGTGCATGAAATCAAGGAGAGCACGTGAAGAGTCTCACTCTGGCTTTGTTGCTTGCGTTCGCTGTTGACGGCGCGGAACCGGCCTGGAAGGCTGGGGTCGCGCGCGTAATCATCACGCCGCGCGAGCCGATTTGGCTCGCCGGGTACGCGGCTCGTACCAGACCTTCGGAAGGCGTGCTCCTGGACATCTGGGCCAAGGCGCTCGCACTGGAAGACGCCGCCGGATCGAAGTCCGTCCTTGTCTCTGCCGAAGTTCTGGGCTTTTCGCGCGAGATGTCCGACT
>JAPWUP010000254.1 GCA_028275505.1 Bryobacteraceae bacterium | reverse complement strand
ACCCCCATCATCCCGACCGCGCAGAACAGCAATCCTAGCAGCCGCAACCGTCGGAATGAGATACTTTGGCCGCCACGTACTTTTATCGCAAAGATACGGTGCGGAAACAAAACTCGCGACAGATAGGCTCCGATGAGCAGCGCCGCGAGGCCTGCCAAAGCCACAAGAAGCGGACTTAAGTCCTCAACCGGTTTCAACAGCCGCGGCATGAAGGGGACTGAGAGAGCTCCGAGGCCGAAAAAAACCGCGTAGCTGACCAGGGTCAAATAGGTCGGACTGTCGAACACGGAACGGCCTCTCATTAAGGCATACCCCACCGCACCCAGAGCACCCACGCATATCAGGACACCAAGCGCGACCCGCGGACTCAGCCACAAATAGACGAATGAGACACCGCCACCGAGGGCAAAGGCACTCAGAAAGATGAGCACCGTCAGTGATCTCTGAGCGTTATGGGCGCGCCCTTCAAGAATCGCACTGTATCTCACCATACTCACTCTTTCGTCGGAAACTGGACAATGTCCGCGTGTGCCAGAAGACCATCCCGGTCGATTCGCTCAATCTCAACGCACTGGTCCAGTTGCGTATAGGCGGGAAAATTGCTCCACCGCGTCCCTGTGCACCGCCCACTCACGGCATCGGCCCGCCTCCCCATAGTTTCCGACCTCTCTGCAGGCCAGCGCCGGCATCGCCAAATAGAAACCCTCACATAAAACCAGTGAACTAATCGCTGAGACAAACTCCCCGTTTGTAAACTTCCGCCGCATTGCGGGCTCCTCACCACCGCTCGTCGCCAGTAGCAGCTTATGAGTCATGAACTCGAGCCTAGAACCTACCAGCGAGGCGGAATGCTCTTACCGCCGCCCACAGTGCACCGTGAAACGGCTCGACCCGAAGCAACGCGGCACCAAGCCAATAAGTCACTGCTCCGCTCCCCGATAACAGGAGCGTCTGAAAGACGTCTTCGCAAAGGGCGCAATCGGCAAACAGGCCCCACCCCGACAGCACAAAACGTAGCGTAGAAATCACGACAATCACCACTAGAGTCGCTGCGCATGGGCCGATCAGTTCTGGTAATTTGCCGAATAGCGACCCGTAATCCTTGCACACGCACCAGAAAATGACGCCGGCGCTAACGAAAGCAGTCACCGTGTAACCGACGGCGAGCCCGGCGACGCCCATCAGGCGAACGAGGGCAATATCCAGCACGATATTCGCCGCCACCATCAGGAAGTGCTGTACCACTATCAACGCGTAACGCCGCTCCGCCCAGTAGATCGACTGGAAGCACTGCACAAGGGAACTAAATACCAGGCCGGGCGCGTACGCCCTGAACGCGCCCGTCATTTCTAGGGCGACGGCCTCGCTAAACGCTCCGTAGTGAAACAGTGCGCCCACCAAGGGTTCAGAGAGAAACCAGAATCCGCTCGCCACGGGCAAAAGGAAAACACACACGAGGTACACAGCTCGCCAGATTAAATCCACCTTCTTCGCGCTGGTTTGCTTCTGACTCAGCGCGGGCAATAGTTGGGTCGTGATCCCCAGAGCCGGTACCCCGCCCAGGCCGATCACCACCCCAAAGCTGTAGGCCTGAACAGAGATGCTACCAGCGGGTAACAACGACCCAAGGAACCGTTCTACCACGAAGCTTGCTTGCCGGATCAACAGCGCCACAAACGGAAAGAGAACAGCCACCATCATGGTGCGCACACGCGGCACCTCCACTGCAAATGGGAACCTCGGGCGCAATCCGACCTGCCATGTCCTCCACAGCAATATTATGGCATGAAGCGCCGCGCCTACGATTACCAAGTGCGCCAGCCAACGGATCCCCACAGGCAAGAAGACAAACAACAATCCGACGACGATCACGGCATTCATGACGAGTTTGTTGGCGGCGGACATTACATAATCGTACCGCGTACTTAACAGAGCCGTTGCCACCCCGGTCACGCCCATAACGACGTACAGCAAGGAGAACTCCCGCAATAAGTCCGTGGCCTGCTGCCTCTGAACTTCGGTAAAGCCCGGCGCAATGAGAGCGGGCAGGTAAGACGCGAAAATGTAATTGAGCCCCGCCATCAACAAGGCCAACAGACCTGAGAATAACCAGGCCTGCGAGATCACTGTGGACGCCCCATCGTGCTTACCGCCTAACCACGCCGATAACAGCGGCACCAGCCCGACTGAACAGGCCGAAACCCAAAAGCTTGTGTACGCATTGGGGATCAAGAAGGCTGTAAAGAAAACATCCGTCTCGGCACCTGCACCATAACGGAAAGCGATGGCCGAGTTCTTGACCACTTCGAGGCACACGCCCGCGAGCGTGACTCCGCTGATCCAAAAGGAGGTCGTGAGCCGCAGCTGCCCCTGGCTCATATCGGAATCCCCACTTCTCATCTTTGAAACCAGCGCCAGGTTAATGACAGCCCGTCCGGCAAGTCAACGCAGGGTTGCCGGCCGAGCATTCGCGACACCTTGGCAATCGCGGAAGAGTTCTTTCGAATATTCCCCTGGGGCGGTGGCCCATATTGCCCGCCTACATCCTGTCCCACAACTTCCTACACCAACGCCGCGAGTTCCAGGACGCTTGTCTCTACCCCCGTGGCAATCTGAAACACTTCACCGCTCACCTTGCTCTCCAGCGCCAGAAGGATGACCCGGCACAGGTCGTCCACATAGATGAATTCCCGCGTCTGCTTGTCGTCGCCATCAGTGGAACGATCGAACGTTCAACGTCTTAACGTACGACTCACCGCAGGAACCACACATTCTCCCGCCGCCCATCCCAACGCACATCCGGGATCAGTACCTCCCGTTTCGCTTAAATGCGGTCACGGTACTTCAGCAGGTCCTGGAGCATGATGTGCATCTCGGCCTCCGCCTCGTTGATCAGCTTATACCCCAGGTCGGAGAAGTGTTGGTGATCAGGGTTGTAGTAGTGCTCCTCCAACTCCTGGCGCGGGTTCTCCAGGCTGCGCGCCTCCCCCTCCAGCCCCAGTTCGCCGGCCACCTTCTGCACCTTCAGCGCCGGTTCCGTGACGTCGTACACTTCCTCGAACTGATTGAGAACCCGGTACTCGCCGGCCCTAGGCGGGTTCTCCAGCGCCAGGGTCAGGCACTGCATGGAGTCCCGCAGGGGCAGGAAGCCCCGCTTTTGGTGCCCCTTACCGGAGGGAATCAGCAGGTGGCCGGTGACCGCCTGGCAACAATAGGGGTTCACCGCCGTGCCGAAGGCCTGGTCAAAGTCCAACCGGGTCAGCAGCCGCTCGTCGTCCCCCATCTCGTCAATGCGCGTTCCGAAGACCACGGCCTGCACGACGTCCCCGCCCGCAGGTTCCAGATCTTACAGGCGAACATGACGTTCCTTCCACCTTGGACTAGTGGTACCAGGAGCCCGCCTGGTGGGGGAAGGGCAGCCGTTGCGCCCCACCCGGTATTCAATCTTGAAGAACCCCTCAGGGATGTCGACTTTGGGAGTGCCGTACTCGCCCCTGGTCCGCAGTTTGATCAGGCGGGCCTGGGGTCGGATGTCCGCATGGCGAAGAGCAGGTTGAAGGTAGTGGTGATGTTGTTGGTCTGCACGAAGACGGCGTAGTGGACGTCAATCATGGAGTATGGCGCCGAGGGACACTCGCCGAAGTGCACTATAACCTTCGGCTGGAACTCGCGGAAGATCTGCTCCACCAGGCCATACTCCCGCAGGTCGCCCTCCCAGAAGCGGAGTTCCTTGCCGAAGCGCTCCTTTAAAGGCCTGCAGCCGCTCTTTCATGAGGCTGATGGGCGTGGCGTTTCACGACCCCATCTCCTCCACCCCCTGGCGGCGGAAGAAGCAGTCCGCCCCCGCCACCTCCTGTCCCCGAGCCCTCAGGTACTGGGCCAGGGACCAACCTAAATAACCGTCCATTTCTGCAATGAAGATACGAATGGTGATGTTGCTCTTTTACCTTGTGCTTACCGACGAAGGACGAAGGACGAACGTGTTGGTCGTTGGTCGTTGGTCATTCGTCGTTGGTCGCTTCACCAGCCAAGGCAGGAGATGGAAGACCTGTCGCAGGTGATACCAAACAATGCGGCGATGCTTAGTGATGTGCTCCACACTTACCAGCACCTCAGCGATGCGACCACCGCGAGTCCGTGCTTCCCGCGATAAGACTCCACAGATGCATACGCCTCGTATCTCGAGTTGCTGGGCAAGCTCTCTCCTGAGTGCCCGCACCCCCCTGCCCGAGTTGCCTACCGGTTCGGCCCGGTTGGCCAGCCAGTTGAGAAATCGCTCGGAGAGGCGTGGAATTACATTGCCCGCACCCTGCACCATATCGACTTCGCCCCGCTCAATGGGCCCCACCAGTGCTGGTGGCGCCTCGGCCGGGAACTCCCCATCGGCATCACTGGTCACCACCACCTCGCCCTCGGCCTCAGCGACCCCCGATTGATGGCGGCCATGTAGCCCCGGTTGGCTGGCTGCCGCACCACCCGTGCCCCGGCTGCCGGGGCCGCCTCCGCCCTCTTGTCGCTGCTTCCATCACCAACGACCACCACCTCATCTGCATACCTGGCGGCCGACCTCACCACATTGCCAATGCAATCTTCCTCATTCTAAGCCGGGATGACGACCCAGGTGCGTAAAGGCGTCATTCCTCCGTACCTCTGCTCCCTCGTCCAAGTGCCTCGCTCACCATTTGGTTTAGTTGCCGCTTCGGTTGCGCACCTACCCCCCGCTCAACCTCTTTGCCCGAATTGGCGAGCACAAATGTAGGAACCCCCATGATGTGATAGCTGGAAGCCGTTTTTGAATTCTGGTCCACATGCAACTTGCCTACCTTGGTCTTTCCATCGTGCTCTTCGGCCAACTCCCTGACAGTCGGCTCCACCATCTTGTATGGTGGGCACCAGGATGCCCAAAGGTGCACCAGCAATGGGATTTCTGACTGGAACACTTCT
>JAPWUP010000106.1 GCA_028275505.1 Bryobacteraceae bacterium | reverse complement strand
GCGCTGTACCGTTCCCGCGCGACCTCGCTGGTACTGACTTACTGGACCGAGCGGGCCTTCGGGCTGGAGCCGCTGGCGTACCGGCTGAGCAGTCTGGCCCTGCACATCATCAACACCTGGCTGGTGTATGCGCTGGGGCGTTGGCGCGTCGTGGGCCGGCGAGTAGCGCTGCTTGCCGCCGCCTTCTTCGCCATTTACGAGGGGCACCAGGAAGCGGTGATCTGGTACGCTGCGCTGCCGGAGCTTCTGGTCTTCCTGTTCGTCATGCTGTGCCTGCTGGCGTGGCTGCGCTGGCTGGAGAGCGGGCGGTGGGGCTGGTATGCGGCGTCGCTGGCCTGTTTCGTGCTGGCGATCTACTCCAAGGAATCTGGCGTCGTAGCGCTGGGCCTGCAAGTGCTAGCGGTGGCGTTCGCCAGGAAACGGCGCCTCCGGGGTCTGGCAGCGATGGCGCCCTTCCTGCTGATCGCAGGGTGGTACGCAGCCGCGATCTTCGCTGCCCGCGCAGGCCATCTGCACTTCAACGACGGCACGTTTTCCTTGAGCGCGCCTTTCTGGCGCACGCTGATCAACAGCACGCGGCGCTTGCTCTGGATCTGGGGCATGCTGGCGCTGGCCGCCGTGTTGTGGCTGAAGCCGCGCCGTTACCGCTTCCTTATGGTTGCGGCGGGCGCGTGGATCGTGATCACCTTTCTGCCTTACAGCTTCCTGACCTACATGCCGCACGTGCCCAGCCGCCACACCTACTTCGCCAGCGTGGGACTGTCGTGGCTGGTTGCGGCCGGGTTCCTCAGCGTGCGCTCCCGGCTGGCACAGTGGCGAAGCTGGGCGCCGGCGGCCCTCGCCGCTCTGATCCTGGTCCACAACTGCGTTTATTTGTGGACCCGCAAGCAGCGGCAGTACCGTGAGCGCGCGGCGCCCACCGAGGCGCTGGTCGAGTTCGCGCGCCGAACGGACCGTCCAGTCGAAGTTCGCTGCTTCCCCTACGCGCCGATCCTCGCCGAGTGGGTGCTCGAGATGAGGCTGAATCGCAAGGTCTGGCGAGCCGAGCAAGCCCAGCCGGGAACCGAGCCGGCTGTGTTTTGCTGGCCTTCTGCCGGGCGCGGCGCCGCGCAGAGATGACCGACGGGCGAGAGTCGGCGTGCTAAGATGAACATTAGTCAGCCATGCGCATTCCGAACGTCAAGCGGTTTCGGCCTTTCTGCCCGGTTTGCAACGAGCACTTCACCGTAATCGCCGTGCTGCCGAAGGGCGAAGATGTGAACGCCTATCTTCAGGAAGTGGTGGCGCGGCACGACCACAAGGCCTTCCAGGAGAGCAAGCAGAAGCGCTTCCAGATCCGCGTCAGCGGCCCCAAGCAGAGCAAGTCCAAATCCAAGTAGCCGCGAGCGCGCTCAAAGCAGGCGCGCCTTGAGCGTGCGCACAGCGCTCAGCGCTTCGCGCTGCACTTCCGCATCCGGGTCCTTGGCGAGATTCTCCAGGTAAGGCAGGGTTTCCCGATCGCCGCTCTGGGCCAGGATGCGAGCCAGTTCAACCTTTTCACTCTTGGTGCCCCGCGCCAGCGACTTTTCCAGCGCCCGGAGCACCGGCGTCTCCCGCGCCAGCTCGATCAAGTAGGCGCGCGCCACGCCCCGCCAGGATGCCGAGTTCAGCGTGTTGACCAGATACTGCAACGGGCTGAACTCGCTCATCTCGGTCTTGCCCAGCATGACCAGCGCGAAGGCTGCCGCCAGTCGTGGCGGCATCTTGCGCTCCTCGTTGAACATTTTCTCCAGCACAACGACATCCCCGGAGTTGCGGAGGCGGGCGAGACCCTCCGCCGCTGCGGCGCGCATCCCGTCGTCGCGCTCGTTCAGATAGCGCACGAAGAGAGGACGGTTCTGCTCGTCGGGAATCATGGCCAGCGCGGTGAGCGCCGCCCGCCGCACTTTCTCGCTGCGGGCGTTTTCGAGCACGTCGCGCAGTTGCGGCAGGGCTTCCCGGTTCCGCAACAATCCCGTGGTCTCGATGGCTGCGATCTGCACGCGTTCATCCAGATCGCGGAGCAGGAACGCGATCTCAGGCCCGACTTTGGGATCGCGGATTTTCTGGAACGCGATCAGGCACTCGTAAATGACGCGGTCGTCCTTGGATCGGATGGCTTCGAGCAGGTCCGGGATCGCTTCCTTCCCGCGCAGGATTCCAATGGCGCGCGCTGCGTTGGCCCGGGCCTCCATGCTGGCGCCGCCCCGCGCCACCTTGCCCAATGCCCGGATCACGTCGGGCCGCACCTGTACCCAGGGCTCGATCACCTGGTCGTTGGTGTCCGTGAACCGGCTGCGCAGCGCCGTGCCCACGCGATGCAGCGTGGCGCTCAGCCCTGTACGCACGTAGCCGGGAAGGTAAAAGTTGACCAGCCCGTCGGTGGCGCGGATCTGGATCTCGGGATCGTTATCCTGCGTCGCGCGGATCAGGGGATCGAGGCTCCGCGGGCCACCGATCTCGACGATCGCCTTGACCGCCTCGATGCGCACTTCCAGCACCGGATCCGAGAGCAGCTTTTCCAGCCGCGGGATGGCTTCGAAGCCCTGGCGACCGAGCTCCCGCGCGGCGCGCGCCCGTCGCTTCGGATCGGGATGATCTATGTCTTGGGCGAGTGCGGGAACTATCCAGGCAGACAGGCCGAGCAGCAGGAGGAAGCGCAGCAGGATCATATCTTCAGAGTACGGCCCCGCCCTGATCCGGTTCAAGCTGCGGAACCTGCGAACCGCGTCAAGGTTCGCCGCTACCCAGCTCCGCGCCAAGCGGCGAGGCCTCCACTGGCACGATCACCGGCTCGCTTGCTGCGCCCGCGGCGACGATGCGCAGCGGGTAGGCGCCCGGCGGAAGCGTGGGCGGCAAGGGTACGTTCACCTGATACAATCCCACGAAGCTTGGCGCCAGGCCGGCAAACGTGGGCCTCAGGCCGAGCTCGCCGAGTCTCACCTCGACTTCATAGCGGACCGCGAGCGGTCCCGGCGCGGGCTGGCCTGCATTCAGCGATGCCGAGACCGCACCCAGTCCAGTGAGGTAAACAATTAAAGTCTCGCCGGGCACGGCGGGTGAATCCTGGGATACCAGCACGCCCGCGGGGTGACGCAGGATGGCCGGCACCAGCGATCCACCCCGGGGCACGCGCAGAATCGCGGGAGCGGCGGGCGCGAGAGTAATGGCTGCCTCCGCCGTGCCGTTCGGCGTCCGGACGCGGAGCACACCCGCCCCCTCGCTGCCATACGGCAGTTGAGCATTGATCTGGGCGGGTGAAACGAACAGGAGCGAGGCCGGGCGATCATTGAAAGTGACCGACACGCCGCCCAGTTCCGCCGGCAACGGGAGAGCCTGCGCAGGGCTGTCCGTCAACGCCAGGTTATGCCCGAAGATGCTGACCAGCGAGCCGGGAGCGAAGCGCGGTGTAAACGAACCCGCGTTGACCACTCCGCCAGGCGCAAGCTCAGGGGCGGGTGTGAGCACGACGCGGTCCACCACGCGGCCATCTGCCGCCACCGCAGTGACGCTCATGCGCCATCCTTCAACGTCAACGCGCAGGTAGTGATGGACCCGTTCCGCCATCGCCAGCTCCGGGCGCGTGCCCACCTCATGCAGGTCGGCGCCGCCGCCCGCCGTGATGAAGTACACCGTGCCGCGGCCCGGCTCGACCGCAACTCCGTCCCGCAGCGGCTTGCTCCGCTGATAGCTGTGTTCGTGACCGCTGAAGACCACCCGCACGCCGTGGCGCTCCAGCACCGGGAGAATCTGTTCGCGGACCTTTGCGCAGATGGGATCGTTCAGGTGGTGACCCGTCGGATACGGCGGATGGTGGAAGAACGCTACCTTCCAGAATGCCCGCGTCCGCGCCAAATCGCGTTCGAGCCAATCCAGCATGCGCGCCGCGATGGCGGGATGGACCAGGAGATTGGTGTCCAGCGAGACGAAGTGGACCTCGCCCCAATCGAACGAATAGTAGCGACCCTGGTCCGCCTCGGGCACGTCGGAAGCGGGCAACACGTGCACCAGCAAGTAGGGCGCCGCCAGGTCCGTGCCGTAGTCATGATTGCCCAGGGCGGGGAAAAACGGAGCCCGGCTCATCAAGGGTGCGTAGACGGTGAAATAGTGAGCTTCCAGCCGGTCGAGCGCTCCGTCGTCCTGTGAAATGTCACCCACGTGCAGGACCAGCGAGATGCTCTCTTCGGAGAGCATCCGCCGCGCCACTTCAGCCTGCGCCGGACTTCCTGTTCCGCTGTCACCCAGCACGAGAAAACGGAAAGACCCGCTCGAAGCAGTGCGGAAGCGCAGGCCGTCACGCAGTACCGCGCCTTCGGCCAGGACGCGATAGTGGTAGACAGTTCCGGGATCCAGGCCGCGCAGTTCGGCCTGGTATTGGTAACGGGTCTCGCCACTGCCTCTGGCCGTGAAGCTGCGGGCGGAGGCTGGCGCGCGTCGCCAAAGCTGGCCATCGGAAGAGTACTCGACGGCGGCTTCCACAGGTTCGCGCGTCACCCACAGAATGGTTGCCCGGTCAGCGCCGACGTTCTGGAGATAGGGAGACCGCAGGAGGGTGGCCGCCGGACAGAGAGCGGCCGCCAGCAGAGCCGCGCAGCGGAGCGCCGCTTTCACGGGGTGCGAGGCCTCCACGCCATCGCACCCCTAGCTTAACCCAAATTACTGAGCAACCGCCAGATTGATCACCGTAGTGCGGCCCTGGAGGCTGAGGGAAAGGGGCAGGTAAGGACCTGCCCCGACCTCGGGTGGAACCCGGAATCGGATCTCATAGAGGCCGGGGATGTCCGCAACCCCGCGGGCCGGCTCGATCTCCAGCTTCTGCCCGCCCAGGGTCAGCTCTGGCGCCGAGGCCGTCAGGCCTTCACGAGAACCGGGCAGCAACGGGCCGAGACCTGTAGCATAAAGGACGACCTCATCGCCCGGCCGGGCCGGGGCTTGCGGGGTCACCAGCCGCCCGTCCTGGTGAAAGGTGGCGAAGATGCCCGGCGCGTAGTCCACGACATCCAACTGGAAACTGTCGCTGGGCATGCCGTCGGCGAACACTACGATGGTAGCGGACCCGGGAGTCAGGTTCCAGGGCAGCCGGGCGTTGATCTGGGTCGGGGAGACGTAAAGCAGCGGCATGCGTGCCCCGTTGACGGTGACCACCACACCGCCCAACTTGAATAGACCGTCGGAGGTTTTGGCCTCGACCGTGGCGGGAGCCAGGCGCTTGCCGTACAAGGTGACCAGCGATCCCGGCGACACAAAGCCTTCGTTCGAGGCCGCATTGACGACGCTTTCCAGTTGCGGAAGCCGTTGCTGGAACGCGGCATCGTACCCGGCGCTTTCCACCTCGGCCATCACGTAGCCCGCGCGCGAATGGATGAATTCCCGCAGGTGTTCGATGGCGCGTTCGAAGTCCTCGCCCGTGCATGCCACCAGTGTGCCTTCCACGCTGCACTGCTTGTGGGGATCAGCGTGTGCGATCTCGCGAACCTGGTTATAGAGCCGGTCCAGCTCCTGCTCGAGCCAGCCGCCCGGGCCGCCGGCGAGCTGCGCCACTTTGACGAGCGAGGCCAGATAGAGTTGCCGCAACTCCGGGACTTGCAACGCTCGCCGCGCCAGTACATTCTCTTCGATGCCTTCCCAGATCGGCGTTTCGGCCCAGTCGAAGGTTCCATCCTTATCCCAGGGAATCAGGACAAAGCCATCGCCGCTTGCGAACCGGTACCAGTATATGTTGTTCATCCCGAAGACGCGCCCGAGGAAGCCGTCGTAATCGGAAAGGAATTTTTCGGTGGCCAGGTAAACCACGAATTGCTTGAGGTCAATGTAGCGGGATACCTCGCGCACGAAGTCCTGGTCCGAGGCCTGGTTGACGGTGCGGACCATTGCTTCGATGAATGCCGCGTCCGGCGCGGACTTGCGCGTCTTCGGATCCCAGGGCGCGGGTACGTAGGCGGAGGGATCCGGCCCCAGATACTCGAAGTGGTAACCGGCATCGCGATTCTCCTGCCAGTCGTAGAGGTAGCCGGAGTTCTCCCCGAAGTTGCGAGCCAGGAAGGCCTCGTCAATGCTTTCCACCAGCGTGTAAGCGCCGAAGAACTCGCCATTGACGAACAGCCGCGCGGGTGCTTCCAGCGGCGCAGGCAGTCCCATCCGCCGGAAGAGTTTCATGGCCAGCACTTCCCGGAGCAGCGAAGCGTCCTGGTTGTTGGCTTTGAGCACTACCGAGGTCAGGCCGAAGAAATTCTGGTCTTTGTTGTAACGATTGAAGGCAACGAGCAGGTTGGGCTTTTCGGGGCTGCGGCTGCCGCTGCCGCGGGAACGGATTCCGACGCCCTCCAGTTCCATGCCGTTCCAGAAGAATCGGGCGGGGTAGTAGGTATCGAGCAGGTAATTCTCGCGGAGATTCTGCCAGTCGGCAGGATCAACGGAGAGATAGATGTCTTGCAGCGCCGCGTCGTCGAACAGAGACGCAGCGGTTTGTGCGAAAGCGGTGTGCGGCGCCAGGCTGGCAACCAGCAAGGCGGCGATGAGGACACGATAGGCGTACTGCATGGTTTGGACTTTCTTCAACGAATTCAGTGGACCCCCGCTCACCTGTTAAGATGCCGGCGGGGGATCAACCGTTACTCCATATCGGACGCTTTTGTCTGCCGCGTTGAAAACAAACGGCAATCAGTATGCACGAGCCTGCTCAGCGGACTTCACCGCGCCCCGGCCTGGCGCGGACGCTGTCAATCAACCGGACGTTGCCTGCCCACACGGCGCAGGCGATCAGGACCTCGTCCGTGATGCCAGCGACCGGCTGGATCTCTTCGGGATCCACGATCTCCAGGTACTCCACGCGCAGCAAGGGTTCGGCTTCCAACACGCGCAGAGCCGCGGACCGCACCTCGCCGGGATCTTCGGCGCCTGCGGCGACTCGGGCTGCGGCCGCCTGCAATGCGCGGTAGATCGCCGGGGCCGCGCGCCGATGTTCGGGATCGAGGCGGCGGTTGCGCGAGCTCATGGCCAGCCCGTCCGCTTCGCGCACGGTCGGCCCGGATACGATTTCCACGGGCAAATTCAGGTCGCGCACCATCCGCCTGACCACCGCCAGTTGCTGCGCGTCTTTTTCGCCGAAGTAGGCCCGATCGGGTTGGACGATGCCGAAGAGTTTGGTGACCACTGTGGTCACGCCACGGAAGTGGCCCGGACGAAAGCGGCCGCACAGATGCTCCGTCAAGCCCGTCACCTCCACGAAAGTGCGCTGCGGCTGCGGGTACATTTCTTCGATCGAAGGCGCAAACACCAGATCCACGCCGCGCGCACGGCAAAACTCCACATCGGCTTCCAAGGTGCGCGGGTAGCGCTCGTAATCGTCCGGACGGTCGAACTGGATCGGATTGACGAAAATGCTGACCACCAGGAAACCCTGTGGCCGGCGGGCCAGATCCATGAGGCTTCCGTGGCCTTCGTGCAGCGCACCCATGGTGGGTACGAACTCGATGGTAAGGCCTTGCCGTCGCGCCGAGGCGACGGCCTCGCGGACTTCGGCGATCGTGTGGACCAGTTGGGTGCTCATGCGGTCGCCTCCTGCGGCGGAAATCGTCCTTGCCGGACATCCTCGGCGTAGGCGCGCGCCGCTTCCACCATCAGCTCGCCCAGTCGCGCATACTGCTTGACGAAAGGCGGCAGCGGCCCTTCGTACAACCCGAAAATGTCGTAGCTGACCAGCACCTGGCCATCGCAGTGCGGCCCGGCGCCGATGCCGATGGTGGGAATGCTCAGCGCCTGGGTGACGCTGCGCGCCACCTCGGCGGGAATGGATTCGAGCACGAGCGCGAAAGCACCGGCCTGTTCGAGCTCGCGTGCCTCCTCGAGCAGTCGCTCGGCCTCGCGCTCGTCGCGCGCCCGCGGACGGAACCCGCCGAGCTGATGGACCGACTGGGGCACCAGGCCGAGGTGGCCCATCACCGGAATGCCGATCTCGGTGAGCCGGCGGACTACGTCAAGGACGGGCCGACCGCCCTCCAGCTTCACCGCTGACGCGCCTCCTTCCTGAATGAGACGGCCGGCGTTGCGCACCGCTTCCGCGACGCTCACCTGGTAGCTCATGAAGGGCATGTCGGCCACGACCAGCGCCCGCCGGACGCCGCGGCGCACGGCACGCACGTGGTGCAACATGGCTTCCAGCGTCACCGGCAGCGTGTTTTCGCATCCCATGATGACCATGCCCAGGGAATCGCCCACCAGCAGCACGTCCACGCCGGCGCGATCCAGCAATCGCGCCATGCTGGCGTCATAGGCGGTGAGCATGACGATCTTTTCCCCGCGGCGTTTCATGGCCTTGAGATCGGGAACGCGCACTGGTCTGGCGTCATCAGGCGTCATTGCTTTCTCCTTGTGCGAGAAGCCGCTCCAGCGAGCGCGCGCACTCCTCGGGCAGCCCGGCCCGCCGCGCCAGCGCGATCAGGTGAAAGCTGCACGCGCGGTAGATTTCGCGCACGTCGGCCGGCGCGCCGGCGAGCGCCCGCAAATGCAGGGCAACGGTCTCCACATCGCCGCGCCGGATCGGGCCGGTCAAGGCGGCAGCCGGCCCCAGGGCCAGCCCGTTTTCGCAGCTTGCGCGCACGATGGGCGCGAGCGCCCGCAGGGCGTCCTGCTCCGGAACCCCCACGGCGCCCATCAGCCACACCGCAGCATCCAGCGGCGCCAGCAGGCAGTTGCTGGCCAGAGCAGCCGCCGCGTGATACTCCGCCCGGCGCCCGGCAGGGATGCGCAGGATCCAGCCACCGGCGAGGCGCACGATCTCTTCGGCCCACTCGGCAGCCGCGCCCTCGGCAGTCAGACCGAAAGCGGAGCCGCGCAGCGCGCGGACGCCTTGCTCGGGCGTAGCGACGGTCTGAAGCGGGTGAAGGGCGCCGCAGGATACGCCGGCTTCGGCCAGCGGGGTCAGCGCCTCGGGCCCATGTACGCCAGAGGTGTGAAGAGCCACGCCCCGGCAAGCGCCCGCGCGTGTCAGCTCGCGCGCTACCTCCTCGAGCGCGTCGTCACGCACCGCGATCAGCCAGCGCGAGGCCATCCGAGCAAGCTCCGCAAGCGGGACCGGGCGGGCGCCGACAAATGTCGCTGCCTGTGCCGTGCGCCCGGGATCGCGTCCTGCCACTGCGACGACGGGACAACCGGCGTCACGCAACAGGCGGCCCAAGGCCTGGGCCATGCGGCCCGTTCCTGCGATTCCGATCGGCTGGTTTGGCGCCATAAGTTGAACTTGCCGGCGCGGTGTTCACGCCCGAGGCAGCGCTGCTCGCGGCTGCCCCGCGTGGTACCATACACCCAAGGTAAACCGAACAAGGGCGGCCGGGTCGGCAACGCGCCTGGCAGGCTCCTGGTCGGAGGGACCGGATGGAAAGCTTGGACACGTGGGGCATCTCCGACTGCGGCCTCGTGCGGCAGAACAACGAGGATGCGTGGCTGATTGACCCGGCGCTGGGCGTGGCCATCGTGGCCGACGGCATGGGCGGCGCCTCCTGCGGGGAAGTCGCAGCCGCGCTGGCGGTAGAAACCGTGGTGGAGTTTCTGCGCAACCCGCCGCTCGCCGCCGCTCCCGAAGAACTGCTCATGGAGGCGGTGCGCGAGGCGAATCGCCGGGTCTTCCTGCATGCCCAGACGCAGGAAGGCTGCCAGGGCATGGGTTCGACGATCGTCGCCGCCCTCTGGCGGTTGCCGCATCTTTATATCGCCAACGTCGGCGACAGTCGGGCTTACCTGTTCCGCGACAGGCAACTTACCCAGTTATCCTACGATCAGACCCTGGTCAACGAATTGCGAGTAAGGTTCGGCCTGACAGCGGAAGAAGTCAGTAACTTCCCGCACAAGAACGTATTGACCATGGCGGTGGGAACGGCGCCCGAAATCACTGTTCGCATGCACGTGGAAAGTCTGCTCCCGGGCGACCAGATCCTGCTTTGTTCCGACGGCCTCTCGGGACCGGTGCCGGAAGAGGAAATCGCCGCCATCCTGGCGAGCGCCGAACCGCTCTCGGTGAAAGCGGAACGGCTCGTCGAGGCGGCCAAATCCCACGGCGCGCCCGACAACGTCACCGCCGTGTTGCTTCGCTATGAGTAATCCTTCAGCGCAGCAGGACTCGCGCCAGCCCTGCGTTGTTGCTGGCGTCGAAAACCCGGAGCACCACCAGATGCTCGCCGGGCGGCACGTCCTGCAACAGCAGGCGGAAACGCTCTTCGGGCGAATCCAGCACCCCATCCAGCGGTTCCAGCGGCACCCAGGGTCCCGCGTCCACCGAATACTCCGCGCGGCGCAGAGGGGAAGCCGCATCCGAGGCCTCGAATTCGATTTCCACGTGCGCTCCCAGCCGACGCGGAGCCCCGGGACGCACGACGGGCGGCGTGTGATCAATCAGCACCGGGGCGCTCACCAGTTCAGCCTGTCGCGCCGCCGCCGGGGGATTGGAGGCGGCGTCGCTGGCCACCACGCGGAAGAAATAACGCCCGTCCGCCAGAGCCTCGCTTTCCAGCGAGTAAGTATTCTCGGAAAGATTCGACTTGAGTAACTTCCACTCTCTTTCGTCTTCTCCCCGAAAATATAACGAGTAAGTGAGGCGGTCGCCGTCAGGATCCTCCGCCTGCCACGTGATTTGCAATTGCTGGCCGGCGGCGCGCCCTATCGGTTGGGTCGGAGTACCCGTGGAGGAAGCAGGCGCGCTCTCTCCCGTGTCGGTAACCGTGATCGTGTAAGTGGCCGCGGAACTTTGCGTGGCGGCCGGCTTGGGCTGCGGGGCCGTGGCCATTTGCGAGGTTACGCTGAGACTCTTCAGCACCGGCGGGTTGTTCTGGGGCAGGTAGGATACGGTGACGCTGTCAATGACCGGCGCCCGATCGCCCACCGCTGTCAGCTCGGCTTTCCACTGGATATAGCGTGCATTGGGGCTGGGAATCGGATCGCCGTTATTGAGCGGCTCCGACCAGTCGCTCCAGGTGCGGTCCGGCCGCGCGGAGTTGCCCGTGCGCGTCCGCACCCGGACGCGGAGCTGGTCGCAGTTCTCGCCGCGCCAACTGATGCGACCCCAGCGCGCCACCGACCCGGCATCGTGGACGGGCGACTCATAGGATCCCGTAGAGGCTGGTCCTTGAGCCAGGCGGTAGATGCGGCCGGCGTCTCCGGTGGCGGCCAGCAATCCGGCCGGGGTCCCGGCCAGACGCAACGTCTCGCCTTCGTTGGTTTGCACCACGAGGGTAAGCTTGCGGTCCGGCAGGCTGAGACGGTAGATGCGGCCCTGCCCGTCGGTTCCGAACACGACCTCACCTTCGGCGAGTAGCAAATCGTAAACGTTCTCTTCCTTCGAGCTCCACAGCGTCTCCACCGTGTGGTCAGGCGCGATGCGATAGATGGCTGACTTCTCCACGCCCGAAACGTCAATCACCGGGGAAGAGATTGCAGGGATCGCGGGCGCAACCGGTTTGGTTTGATCTGCCGGAGGTTTCACTTCGACGCCGGCCTGCGTCTCCGATACCGTCACCGTGGTCGTCACGCTCGCCTGCGGTTGCGTGGATACGCTTCCCGGGGTTGCGGGAACGCCGGTTTGAGGGCGCTTCAGCAAGGAACCGCCCATAGCAGCTACGAAAATGCTGCCGTCCGGGGCGACCGCCAGCCGGCGGATCTCCGGCAGACTGGCGTCATAAAGCGCGAAAGCTTTGTCCTTCGCCGTAATGCGGTAAACGATGCCGTTGGGCTCGGTGCCTGCCAGCAGGCGTCCTTCCCGGTCGAAGGCAAGGCAGGTTACGTGAGTCTGGCCCGTTTCGTAGTAAACTTCGCCGCGTCCCGGAGCTTCGATGCGCCAGACCTTGCCGTCGTCTCCCGTGCCCGCATACAGGCGTCCGTCGGGTCCGAACACCAGGGCCCAGATATAGCGCGATCCCGGTGAGAAATACTCCGTCGCCTTGCCGTTTTCCAGCCGGTAGATCTTGCCATCGGGTGACGTGCCCGCGTAGAGCACGCCGCGCGAATCCAGTGCGAGCGCGAACACCTCAGGCTGATCGGCTGTCCACAGCAGTTCGGCCCGCCGGTCCGGCGTAATTCGATAGACCCGGCCCCGGTGGCCGGTGCCCGCATAGAGCGTGCCGTCGGCGGCCTGAACCACGCTCCAGACCACTGGCTGGTCCGAGGAGAATACCGTCTCCAGGGTGGGCGCCAGCGTAAGTCGTCCATCGCGGCTCAGAGACACCCCGTGGAAGCGCCCGGCAATGAAATCTCGCCACGAGTTCAACTCCCATGTGGTCGGGCTGGAAGCGAGCGCGACGCTCGCCGCCACCAGGGCCGCCGACGCGCCGATCCACCGCCAACGCTGCACGCGGGTCATTCTTTCAACTCCACCTGGATGGTTTTGGACCCGGCCACGACCCAGGACCCCACGTCCAGAACGATCTCAGCCAGCTTGGAGCTCTGCACGGCCAGCCCGGTTCCGAGCGCCGCCTGGGTGCGCCCGAGAATCAAGGCGAGCGACGGCGGCGCTGCGGGAAGCACATTGCCGAGGACGTCAAAGGCCGGTTCGGGACGCAGCAGGCGCACGTAGGCGCGAGTGTTGGGCCGCAGGGAATTCACCCAGCCGATCAACTGGCTGGGCGAAGAGGGCGGCTGCGTCAATCGCGCCTGATACTCAGCCAGGTTGGCCGTGTTGCCGTCGGAAACCGTGATTTGGAGCGTGCCCGCCGGCATTCCGGAGGGTACACGGTACGTCACCTGGCGCGTCAGCTCGTATTGGTTTTCCCCGCGAAGCACCACGGTCAGCTCCAGATTTTCGCCGGGACGGACCTGCCGCCGCGAGCTCCAGAACTGCTCGATCTGCAACTGTCGCCGGCCCGGGTAGCAGACCACTTCGAGCCGTGCGTTCTTCAGCTCCAGCGAGTCGAACCCGCTTTGCAGCACGTAAGCCAGCGGCACGGCCGTTGCGGTCGAGACCTGCAAGGGAAGATTGACGTCGCCGGCAAACATGTTTTCCAGGCGCAAGGGGCCGCTGCCGTCGCGAAATTCGAACTCGCCGCGAACCTGGAAGGTGGCGCGTCCCAGCGCCTGCTCGGCGGCGTCAATGACCGAAAAAACCGCCATCTGCAACAGCAGGGGAGAGAGCAGGCGGTCACGCACCATCTCCAGATGATAGGTGACCGTTCTGACCGCGGTCCCGGACGGCGATTGTCGCGTCGCCACGATGGACACCGGTGCCAGTTCTGTGCGGCGTCCCAATTCGCCGGCCACGCCCGTGCTGCGGTCTTCTGTGATCGTGCCCATCCACTCGCGCGGCGCCGTCACCTTGAACGATGTGGCCAGCGTGGGCACCAGTGCGAGAACCTCGGAACGCGCGAAGGGAAGCTCGGTTCGTCCAGCGGCCAGGAAGCGGTGACCGAACGCGTAGATGCGGTTGCCTTCGATGTGGGTGACGGTGCCGTCGGCTCCCACGCTCATGTCGCCGGAAAGCAACTGCACGCTGATCATGGCGCCCGGCTTCAGATCGGCGGGATTGCCAAAGCGCGAGGGCGAGCGTCCGCCGCTGGACACCGCTTCCAGCGGCTCCAGGCCCA
>JAPWUP010000214.1 GCA_028275505.1 Bryobacteraceae bacterium | reverse complement strand
ACCCCCGCCACGCTTTCATTCTACGTCCGGCCGCGGGCCGGTTGTAAGGCTGCTCGAAGTGTGGTTAAAAGGAACCATGAGAGTCCCGAAGCTTTTGCGAGTTGCTTGTGTGCTCTTGATGGCCGGCGCCGGCTTGGCCCAGCAGGCGCCCGCGCGTGCCGCCGCGCCATCCGAGGAAGGCGAAGATCACCGTTTCGCTCAGCTCATGAAGGCCATTGACGACCTGATGTGGCATCTCAAGCTGAGCGACATCGCCGAAGTGGACAAGGTGCGGTACACCAGCCGCCCGCCGCGGCGCGTCCCCAATCCCACCGCGCAGGGCGCGCACAACCCCCTGATCATCCCTGCCTACACCTTCATTCCCAAGAAACTCGACCGCAGTCGCAAGCATCCGCTCATCGTGCTCGTGCACGGCGGTGTGCACTCGAATTTCTCCACCAGCTCGGCCCACATCGTGCGCGAGCTGATCGAACAAGGCTACACGATCATCGCGCCGGAGTATCGCGGCTCCACCGGCTACGGAGCGACGTTTTACCGGCAGATAGATTACGGCGGCTGGGAGAACGATGACGTGTTCGCCGGGCGCAACTGGATGCTAGAAACCTACGATTTCCTGGACCCGAAACGTGTGGGGATTGTGGGCTGGAGCCACGGCGGCATGATCGCGCTCATGAACATTTTCGAGCATCCGGATGCTTACGCCTGCGCTTATGCGGGCGTGCCCGTAAGCGACCTGGTGGCGCGGATGGGCTACAAGACGGAAACTTACCGGAGCCTCTTTTCGGCGCCCTACCACATCGGCAAGACGGCCTGGGACGACGTCGAGGAGTACATGCGACGTTCGCCCATCAGCCACGTGCACAAGCTGAACACGCCGCTGCTCATCCACACCAACACTAGTGACGAGGACGTCAACGTGCACGAGGTGGAGCGCCTGATCGCCGCCCTGAAAGCCGCCGGCAAGAAGTTTGAATACAAGATCTATCAGGACGCTCCCGGCGGGCACGCCTTCAACCGCATTGACACGGCGCTGGCGCGCGAGTCGCGTCGCGAGATTTACGAGTTTCTGGCGCGTTATCTCAAGCCGGGCCGCTGATCGGCTCCAGGGCGCGAGCGCGGCGCCGGGAGGCCGGCTCGTATAATTGAAGTTTCCCCATGCTCGCCGAAAAACTGAGGGAGCACGGTGTGGTCGGCGCCGGGGGCGCCGGCTTTCCCACCTGCGTCAAGGCCCGGGCTGAGGCCGAAATCATGATCGCCAACGGCGCCGAGTGCGAGCCGCTCATCCACAAAGACGTCGAACTCATGCAAGCCTTCCCCGGGGAGATCCTCTCTGGCTTGCGATTGATGGCGGAGGCGGTCGGGGCGCGGCGCATGATGTTCGCGATCAAGTCCAAGAACGCGCAAGCGCTCGATGCGGTACGCTCGCGACCGGAGGCCAAAGACGTCGAGCTGGTTTTGCTGGGCGACTTTTATCCCTCGGGCGACGAGTATGAGGTGGTTTACACGGCTACCGGACGCCTGATCCCGCCGGCCGGTCTGCCGCTGCACGTCGGTTGCGTCGTGAACAACGTGGAGACGCTTTACAACGTCTGGCGCGCGCAACAGGACGTGCCGGTGACCGAGAAGTTTCTGTCGGTCACCGGGGCGGTGCGCGAGCCCTGCGCATTCTGGGTCCCGGTCGGCGTCACGTTCCGGGAAGTGATCGAGCAGGCCGGCGGGGCCACGGTTCCCGACTTTGCCGTCTTCGTCAGCGGCATCATGATGGGCACGCTGACCTTCGATCTGGACGAAGTCGTCACCAAGACCACCGCCGGGTTGATCGTGCTGCCCCGCCGGCATCCGCTGGTTGTACGCAAGAGCCTGCCGGCGGAGGCCCAGAACCGCATCGGCAAATCGGCCTGCGACCAGTGCAGTTACTGCACGGAGTTCTGCCCGCGCTACCTGTTGGGTTACGAGGTCATGCCGCACAAGGTCATGCGCAGCCTCGGTTTCACGGCCAGCGGTTCGCGTTTCTGGAACCAGTGGGGCGCATTGTGCTGCGCTTGCGGCCTCTGCACGCTTTACGCTTGCCCGGAGGAACTCTTTCCCAAGGAAGCCTGCGACCAGGCCAAACGGGACCTGCGCGAAGCGGGGATCCGTTTCGAGCAGAAAAGCCCGGTGCGAGTGCATCCCATGAAGGAGGCCAGACGCGTGCCCCAGAGCCAGCTCCGCCGGCGCTTGAAGATCGAAGAGTACGAACGCGAAACCCCGTTCCGCTCCGTGGACTGGCGACCGCAGCGGGTGCGCATCCGGCTTTCGCAGCACGCAGGCCGGCCCGCCGTGCCCACCGTGCAGGCCGGCGACAGGGTGGAGAAAGGTCAGGTGGTGGGCCGCGTTCCTGAGGGCGAGCTGGGCGCCAACGTGCACGCCAGCATCGCCGGCCGGGTAAGCGAGGTTACGGGAACTTACGTGGAGATTTGCGCGTAATCATGACCAGGAACGCCATCGGACTCATCGAGCTTTCCAGCATTGCCGCCGGCTTCGCCGTTACCGACGCCATGTTGAAGGCGGCGGACGTCGAGCTGCTGCTGGCGCGTACGATCTGCTCGGGCAAGTACATGGTCCTGGTGCGAGGCGACGTGGCGGCGGTCGAAGCCAGCGTCCGCGCCGGAACCGCGGCGGGTGATTTTTCAGTGATTGACAGCTTCGTGATTCCCAACGTGGACGAGCAGGTCTTTCCTGCCATCGCCGGGACCACCAAAGTCGAGGTCCTCGAGGCCCTGGGCGCCATCGAGTCGTTCTCGGTAGCCTCGCTCATCGAGGCCGCGGATGCTGCCGTGAAAGCGGCCAACGTGAAGCTGATCGAATTGCGCCTGGCCATGGCGCTGGGCGGCAAAGCATTCGTGACCATGACGGGCGACGTGGCCGCGGTGGAGGCCGCGGTCAGCGCCGGCGCGGCTGTAGTGGCGCAGAAGGGATTGCTGGTCAACCGCGTGGTGATTCCTTCGCCGCGTCCCGAGTTACTCAGGGAAATGATTTGAAGGGGGCTTATGCGGATCGTTTTGCGTACCGTTTTCCTTGCCGGCGCGATTGCGCTGGCCGGCCTCGCGCAGCAGGAATTCCGCGAAATCGAATCGCGAGTTACCGAGTTTACACTGAAGAACGGGATGAAATTCCTGGTGCTCGAACGGAAGAAAGCGCCCGTAGCCTCGTTCGTAACTTATGCGGACGTGGGTTCCGCCCAGGAAGTCAAGGGGATCACCGGGCTGGCCCACCTGTTCGAGCACATGGCTTTCAAGGGCACGGACAAGATCGGCACCAAGGACTACGCGCGCGAGCGCGTGGCCTTGGAGAAGGTCGAACAGGCTTACGCCGCGCTCAGGGAAGAGAAGAGAAAAGGTGCCAAGGCGGATCCGGAGAAGCTCAAGAAGCTCGAGGAAGCGTTCCGACAAGCCCAGGAGGAAGCCGGCAAGTACGTGGCATCCAACGAGTTCGGCGAGGCGGTCGAGCGAGCGGGCGGCAGACAGCTCAACGCCACCACGGCTGCCGACCGCACCATGTATTTCTTCAGCCTGCCTTCCAACCACATGGAGCTATGGTTCTGGCTGGAGTCCGAGCGCTTCCTCAATCCCGTGTTTCGCGAGTTTTACAAAGAGCGGGACGTCGTAATGGAAGAACGCCGCCTCATGGAAAGCCAGCCGGTAGGCAAGTTACTAGAGGAGTTTCTGGCCGCCGCTTATAAAGCTCATCCCTACGGCGAACCGGTAATCGGTCACATGAGTGACCTGGAAAATCTTACCACGGCCGACGCCGTAGCGTTCTTCCGGAAGTATTACATCCCCAGCAACCTGGTGGCGGCGGTGGTAGGCGACGTAGACCCCAAACGGGTCCGCGAGCTGGCTGAGCGTTACTTTGGGCGCATACCCGGCGGTCCCAAGCCCGAGCCGTTGCGCACGGTTGAGCCACCCCAGGAAGCGGAGCGTCGGGTGACCATGTGGCTCCGCGCGCAGCGCATGGTGCTCATGGGTTATCACAAGCCGGACATCAATCATCCGGATGACGCCGTCTATGACGCCATAAGCAGTCTGCTGAGCGAAGGGCGATCCTCCCGCCTGTACCGCGGCCTGGTGCGGGACCGCAAGGTGGCCACGCAGGTGGCGGGCTTTCCTGGTTTGCCCGGGCAAAAGTACCCCGGCCTGTTCATTTTCTTCGCCATGACCGCGCCGGGCCGAACCAATCAGGAAGTGGAAAAAGCCATCGAGGAAGAACTCGAGCGTTTGATCAAAGAGCCGGTGAGCAAAGAAGAACTGGACGGGGTGAAACGAAGGGCGCGGGCCAGCCTGCTGCGACAACTGGACGACAATCTCGGTCTGGCGATCCAGCTTTCCAGCATGCAGGCCCTGACCGGCGACTGGAGAAATCTTTTCCGACAGTTGGACAAGATCAATGCAGTAACTCCCGAGGATATTCAACGCGTGGCCAAGGCGACGTTCACGCGAACCAACAAGACAGTGGCCGTGATCGAGCCACTGGAGCCGCGCTGAGGAGGAGGCGCCATGCGACGCAGACTTTTTCTTGCCTGCTCGATGTTGATGGGCCTGGCCGCCATCGCTGCTGCCCAGATCCCGCCCAGTTACAAACAACTGAAATTCCCGCCCCTCAGCCGCATCCAGCCTCCGGAACCGGTGCGTTTCGAGCTTCCCAACGGGATGGTCGTGTATTTGGTGGAGGATCACGAGCTGCCCATGATCAGCGCCTCGGCCCTGATCCGGACCGGTTCGCGCTGGGAGCCGGCGGAAAAAGCCGGCCTGGCGGCCATCGTGGGAGCGGTGATGCGCACCGGCGGCTCGGAAAAGTTCCCGGGCGACCAGCTCGACGAAGAACTCGATCGCCTGGGCGCCACGGTGGAAACTTCCATTGGAGAAGACTCCGGGCGCGCCGTGGTCTCGGTCCTCAAGGAGGACATAGACCGCGGCCTGACGATCCTGGCCGACATCCTGCGGCATCCCGCGTTCCCGGAAGACAAGATCGAGCTGGCCAAGATCCAGCAACGCGATCGCATCGCCCGGCGCAACGACAATCCGAACGCGATCATCGGGCGCGAATTCCGCCGGATTATTTTCGGTAAGGACAGCCCGTACGCGCGGCAGCCTGAGTACGACACCATCAACTCCATCAAACGCGAAGATCTGATCGCGTTCCACCGCGAGTTCTTCCAGCCGGAAAACGTGATTCTGGCGGTCTGGGGAGATTTCCAGGTCGCCGAGATGCGGAAGAAGATCGAGCAGATCTTCGGTTCGTGGCCTCGCGGAGGGCGTCCCAAGCCGCCTGTTCCGCCAGTGGACCCCGCTGCCCGTAATCGCGCCGGCATTTATCAGATCGTCAAGGAGGATATGCCGAATTCGTGGGTGGCGATGGGATTTCTCGACGGCCGGCGCGATGATCCCGATTACTTCGCCTTGGAGGTTATGAACGACATCCTGGGCGGCGGTTTCGCCTCGCGCCTGTTCAACAAGGTACGCACGGAGCAGGGCCTGGCTTACACGGTCGGATCCAACTGGGCGGCAGGTTGGGATCGTCCCGGGTACTTTATCGCCATCGGCTCCACCAAGACCGAGTCCACCGTCCAGATCCTGGAGGCGATGCGCAACGAAATCCGGCGTCTGGCACAGGGTGGCGTGACCGAGGAAGAGCTGGCCCGCGCCAAGGACTCCATTTTGAAAGGCTTCGCCTTCGAATTCGATTCCACAGCGAAAATTGTCGAACGCCTGGTAAGTTACGAATACTACGGCTACCCCAGGGATTACTTGCAACGTTATCGCGACAATATCGAAAAAGTCACCAAAGAGGACGTGGCCCGCGTCGCTGCGAAGTACCTGAATGTGGACCAACTGGCGATCGTGGTGCTGGGCAAGGGTTCGGGCTTCCAGCCGCCGCTAACCGCTTTGGGTAAAGTCACGCCCATAGACATTACGATCCCGCCGCCCAAACAGGCGCCCACGGGCGAAGCCACTCCGGAGGCGATCACCCGCGGCCGCCAATTGCTGGCTCGCGCCCGTGACTCCGTCGGGGGCCTCGACAAGCTTCGCGCTCTGAAGGATTACACCGTTGCGGCGGAGCTGACGCTGAGCACGCCCCAAGGCCAGTTCTCCATGCAGTCGGAGACGACGGTCAATTTGGAAGGTCGCATGGTGAGCAAGATGACCACGCCCATGGGTGAAATATCCCAGGGATACGACGGGCAGACGGCCTGGATGCGCACGCCCCAGGGAGTGCGCGAAGTTCCGGCTTCGCAGCGCGGGGAGTTGGAGAATACCTTTTTCCGCGATACGATGCGCCTGCTGCGCGATTTCGAAGCTCCGGGCGTCACCGTCCAGGCTCTGGGCGAGCAGGAGATCGAGGGCAGGAAGGTCGAAGCTGTCGCGGTGCGGGATGCTGGCGGCAAGTTTCAGGTGAAGCTATTTGTGGATCCGGCCACGAACTTACTCGCCGGGAAGAGTTACACCGCGGCCTTGATGGG
>JAPWUP010000027.1 GCA_028275505.1 Bryobacteraceae bacterium | reverse complement strand
AGATCGAGGGCAGGAAGGTCGAAGCTGTCGCGGTGCGGGATGCTGGCGGCAAGTTTCAGGTGAAGCTATTTGTGGATCCGGCCACGAACTTACTCGCCGGGAAGAGTTACACCGCGGCCTTGATGGGAGCGCCGGGCGAAATCCAGGAACTGTATTCGGACTGGCGCGAAACCGAGGGCTTGAAGTGGCCCGGCAGGATTACTCTGTATCGTGACGGCCGCAAGATCGGCGAATCCGTGGTGCGTGAGGTCAAGGTCAATCCGGGCCTGCCCGAGAGCGCTTATCGCAAGCCTGAGTAAGTTCCGGCTTAGCCTGAAGCTCGCGGCGGCCGAGCGAGCACCCAAGCGAGCGTGACAAAGGCCGCCAGTGAGAGAGTGGCGGTCGCCGCAACCCCGGGTCGCCACCCGGCGAGGCCGAGGCCATCAGCAAGCGCAGGAATTGTGGGATTCAGGGCCAGCGCGGCCAGGGCGATTCCGAGCACGGCTTCCCCGGCGATCAGGCCCGAGGCGATCAGTGTGCCGCGTTCCTCGGCTTCCGTCCGCACGCCGCGCGCCTCGGACAGGCGGTCGCCAAGCCACCGAATGAGGCCACCGACAAAGATGGCAGCCACCGTCTTGAAGGGGAGGTACATTCCCACGGCCACGAGCATGGGCGAGGGCACGCCCGCCAGAATAAGGACGGCGCCGAGCGCCGCGCCCGCCCCTAGCAGGCCCCACGCCATTTCGCCGCCCACGATGCCCTGCGCCAACTGAGCCATCAGCCCCGCCTGCGGTGCCGGCAGGTCCACGCCTCCGATCCCGCCGGTGGCCTGGCTGGCCCGATCGAGAACGATAATGGGCGCCATCAGGAAGAAGGAAAGCAGAACCACCGCCACAATCTCGACCAGTTGCATTTTCCAGGGCGTGCCGCCCAGCAAGTGACCGGCTTTCAAGTCCTGAGCCAGCGATCCCGCCACGCAGCAGGCGCAGCAAACCACCGCCGCCACGCCGAGCACAGCAGCAACGCCCTGCGGCCCTTTGACGCCCACGGCGAGCATCACGAGTGCGGCCAGCACCAGAGCCGCCAGCGTCAGGCCGGAAACTGGCTGGTTCGAGCTGCCCACCAGGCCTACCAGGTAAGCCCCCACGGCTGAAAGCAAAAAGCCGGCCACCATCATGATGGCGGTAGCCGCCAGCGTCGCGCCCAGCCGGTGCGTGAAGTGATAGTAGATCGCCGAAACCGGAAGCACGCAACCGATCAGTCCGGCGAGAATCCAGCGAGGCGCCAGATCGCGCTCGGTGCGTTCGATGGCAGCCGCCGTCTTTCCTCGCGCCTTCCACAGTCCGGCCAGCGAACGCCGGATGGGATCCCGCATCGAGTACAGCGTGTACAGCGCCGCCACCAGCATCGCGCCCACCGCCATCGGGCGGACCACGTTGCGCCAGACCGAGTACGCTGCCGCCTCCCACGCCCCGCGTTGCTCGGCGCCCATGCGTGCGAGCAAATCAGGATCGAAAAACAGCAGTGCCGGGATGAGCACCCACCATGCCAGGATGCCGCCCGCCACGTTCACCGCTGCGACGCGCGGACCGACGATGTAGCCAATCCCCAACAGCGCAGGCGAGAGACTCGGAGTGCTCCAGAGTACTCCGCCGCCATGCCTCACTTCCGCCAGCGCGCGCTGCGCCGCATCCAAATGGCGCACCACCGCGAGCGGGAACTTCACAAAGCCGCTGGCCGATTCCGCGAGCAAGGGCAGCCCGCGGTCGCTTTTGAGCAGCTCGATGACGGCGGCCAGACCCATGGCGCCGAACAGCCGCCGGGAAGCGGCGCCCGCTCGTTCCCCGGCGCGAACGATCTCGGCGCTGGCCACGCTTTCAGGCCAGGGAAGGCCGGCTTCCACGCAAAGCGGCCGACGCAGCGCAATCACGAAAAACACGCCGAGCAAGCCCCCGGCGAGCAGGATCAGCGAGGCTTCTCGGTAGTGGGCGCCGAGGTCGGCCCACAGCTTTTGATCGCCGGCGCGCGCAAGAGTAAACGCGGGAATGGTAAAGATGGCGCCGGCCACGAGTGCCTCGCCCACCGAAGCCGCCGTGCGAGCGATGTTCTGCTCGAGGACGCTGCCGTGCAGCAGGCGGGAACGAAACGCGGCCAGCGCAATCACCGCGGCGGGGATGGTGGCTGCGACCGTCTGTCCGGCCTTCATCCCCAGGTATGCGTTGGCGGCCCCGAAAACGAACGCGAGCAGCAATCCGAGAGCGAGAGCTTTGACCGTGAGCTCAGGCGGTTCGCCCGGTCCAGGGGCGCGCATAAGTTACGAGCGTAGCAGGCTGCGACTCACCGTGACTTGCCCGGGCCCTTTCCGTGACGCCCCGGGCCGCCGCGCCACAACGGTCGTCCAAGTTCGTCCCGCAGGCGCAGCGTGCGTTTTTCCTCCACCAGGGTGACGGCGACCGCCCACGCTTCCGGGCGATCGGCGGAGGGTCGGAAGGCCCGGATCACGACCTGCTGGCCGGCCCTGGGATTGAAGTCGTTCTCGATCAGATAACGCAGTGACCCCAACCAGATTTTCCAGGTCCGCCCGTCCGCCTCCACATCGAGTGAGGGCATGCCCTGCGCGGGACCGGCGTTGACCTTGACGATCCGGCCGCGGATCTCCACCGGGGGCTGCGCGGCCATGGGCGGGCGCTCGGGAGGTTGAGCCGCCAGCGCAGCAGGCAACAGCGCCAGGATGAATCGCCGGGACAGGCGCATGGGCCTCACCTCCCCCAATTGTCTCGCAATTTTCTTGCCGCACTTATCCCGCGGATTCCCACGGCCCGCGACGCCTCGCCGTGCAAATCCTGCGCGCCCCGCCGGCAAGGCTTGCGCATCGGCGCCCTGGACCCGGGCCTCCCCGCCGTTGTATCAATGGGAGTGCTGCCTATGGAAGCAATCTACCGGTTTCTCGCACAACAAAACCTCCCCGCGCGCGACCCCGTGGAATTGCCGGCCTCGCCCAAGCGCTTTGCCGACGGGGGACAGTACCGCATCGAGATCCCTTCCACGGAAGGTCCCGCGGCTTTTGCTGCGGTGATTGAAGAGGCGCGGGCACGCGCGGTTCCCGTTCACCGCGTCAGTCAGGGCAGCGGCATCATGCTGCTGACCGAGGACGAGATCGTCCGCATGGTCGAGCTGGGGCGGCAGGCTTCCATCGAGGTCAATCTCTTCATTGGCCCGCGCGCGACCTTCGACATCGGGGCGCAGGTCTACTCCACGGCGGGACGCTCCCTGGGCCTGAGTCTGCGGGGCGCGGATCAACTGGCCTTCGCGCTGGAGGAGGTCCGGCGCGCCGTGCGGCTCGGTGTGCGAAGCGTGCTCGTCTCGGATCTCGGCGCCCTTCAGCTTGTCGCCAGAATGCGAGCCGCAGGGGAGCTGCCGCCGGATCTGATCATCAAGACGTCCGTCATGATGGCGCCGGCCAACCCCGCCAGCGCGCGCCTGCTCGAGGATCTTGGCGCCAATACGATCAACATTCCCTCGGATCTGACGCTGCCGCAGATCGCCGCCATGCGCGCCGCGCTGGACGCCGTCATTGACTTCTACGTCGAGGCGCCCGACAACATCGGTGGCTTCATCCGCTATTACGAGATTCCCGAATTGATCCGCGTGGCGGCGCCTATTTATCTGAAGTTCGGCCTGCGCAACGCACGGGACGTCTATCCCAGCGGCACGCATCTGGAGCCGACCGTCGTCGCGCTCTCGCGCGAACGCGTGCGGCGGGCGCAACTGGCCTGCGAGATCATCCGCCAGTACGCACCCGACGCGCAGATGTCGCCGGCAGGCAATCTCTAAGCCGGTGCGGCTTACTTCTTGCCCCCCAGGCTGCACGAATCGTCCGGTCCCCGACCGGACCCGAAAAGCCCTCAACCCCCGGTCAAGCGGTTGAAAAGGACCCAAGCGGCAAAGATCAATACAATCCAGACCCAGTCCACAGTGTGTACCTTGCCTTCATTGTAGCGCTCGCCAGCGATGGTCCGTGCGCGCGGACCGCGGCGTTCGCGCTATCATCGGCGCATGAAGCGAATCGTTTGGATGCTACCCCTGCTGGCCGCCTGCGGGCTGGCGCAGCAAGAAATTTATCGCGATCCGGGTTTGAAGACCGTCGTTCAGGTCGCGATCGTCTGCAAGGACATCGAGGCCACCACGCGGCGGTGGGCCGAGCTGCTGGGCGTCGAACCGCCCGCCATCCGCATGACCAGGCCGGGACGCGAGGTGAAACTCATCTACCGCGGACGACCTTCGGACGGGCGCGTCAAGCTAGCCTTCATCCGGCTGGGCCAGGTGTCGCTCGAGTTTCTGGAGCCGGTCGGCGGAGAAACGAGCTGGGCCGAGTTCCTGGAGAAGTACGGCGAGGGCGTGCAACACCTGGGCTTCCAGGTCAAGGACCTGGACCGTAGCCTCGACGCGCTCAAGCGACTCGGCTTCGCCGAGCTACACCGAGGCCGCTACGACTCCGACAACGGCACGTACGTCTACATGGACACCAAGGATGCGCTGGGCGTGACGATTGAGCTGCTCCACTCGGATCCGCCGCGCAAGGCGCAGTGAGGCCCGCGGCGTCTCAGCTCGCTCGGTCCAGGGCGGCCAGCTCCTCCAGGCTGAGCCGCCCTGTGTAGATGGCCATTCCCAGCGCCACGTTGATCCCCATGGCCACCAGCTCGCGGACCTCGTTCATGGTGGCAATTCCTCCTGCGGCAGTGATCTCGAGCGACGTCGCCTTGCGCAACCGGCGGAACCACTCCAGATCCGTGCCCGCCAGCATGCCCTCCTTGTCCACGTACGTGCACAGGAAACCGCCGCAGTAAGGTTCCAGAAGCGAGAGGACTTGTTCCGCGCTGAGATCGGTGGATTCCTGCCAGCCCTTGACCACGATCCGGCCTTCCCGCGAATCCAGAGCCACGATCAGGCGCTCCTTGCCGATGGCCCTGGCAACCAATTCCAGAAACTCGTGATTCACGCCGGCGCGGTGAAATGCCGCGGTGCCGACAATCACCTTCCGCGCGCCCTGCTCGACCAGCCGTCGGGCGCGTTCCACGCTTCGCACGCCGCCGCCCACACGGATCGCGGCCTGCGACGCCAGTCGCGCGACAATCTCCTCGTTCGAGCCGCGGCCCATGGCAGCGTCCAGATCTATCACCTGGATTTCACGGAAGGCGGCGAAGCGCTGCAACATGACCTCAGGTGCTTCGGCCTCCAGTGCCTTCTCTCGGCCCTGGACAAGCTGCACCACCTTGCCGTCCATCAGGTCAATGCAGGGCAGGATCATAGCCGCACCGGGACGCCGTGCCGGACCAGATACTCCTTGAGGTCCCCCACCGTGTATTTGCCGTAGTGGAAAATCGAGGCGGCCAGCGCTGCATCGGCCTCCCCTTCCGTCAGCACCTGCAGGAAATGCTCGGGCCGACCGGCGCCGCCGGACGCGATGATGGGAATGCGGGTGGCGCGCGCGATGGTGCGGGTGAGTTCGAGGTCGAAGCCCTGCTGCACGCCGTCGGTGTCCATCGAGGTGAGCAGGATCTCGCCCGCGCCCAGCTCTTCGCCTCGCACGGCCCACTCGACCGCGTCCAGCCCGGCGTCATCCCGCCCGCCGCGCACGTAGACGGTCCACCGGCCGGGCCCTACACGCTTGGCGTCAATCGCAAGGACCACGGCCTGCGAGCCGAACTCCTGACTGAGCTCCCGGATCAGCTCGGGACGGCGCACCGCGGCCGTGTTCACGCTTACCTTGTCCGCCCCCGCCAGCAGGATGCGGCGAGCATCACTCACCGAGCGGATTCCGCCGCCGACCGTAAGGGGAATGAAGACCTTCCGCGCCGTGCGGGCGACCACGTCCACCATGGTCTCGCGATCGTCGCTGGAAGCGGTGATGTCCAGAAAGACCAGCTCGTCAGCACCCTGCTGGTTGTAGCGTTCCGCCAGCTCCACCGGGTCGCCCGCGTCGCGCAGGTTCACGAAGTGCACGCCTTTGACGACGCGGCCGCCGGTCACGTCCAGGCACGGAATGATGCGCTTGGCCAGCATGGCTCAAAGCTTCACGAAGTTTCGCATGACGCGCAGGCCCAGCTCGCCCGATTTCTCGGGATGAAACTGGACGCCGAAAACGTTGTCCGTCTCAAGCACCGCCGTATAATCCACATAGTAAGTCGCCACGGCGGCGGTAGCTGAATTTACCGGCACATAGTAACTGTGGGCGAAATAAAAGTAGGAGCCGGGGGCGATCTCTTTCAGTAACCGGCAGTCCGCGACCGGCGTGACGCGGTTCCAGCCCATCTGGGGCACGCGAACGCCGGAAGGGAAGCGGGCCACGCGTCCCTGGAGCAGCCCCAGTCCCTGAACTTCGGGAGCTTCTTCGCTGCCCTCGAACAGGGCCTGCAAGCCGAGGCAGATTCCCAGGTAAGGAACGCCGCTGCGGATCGCTTCCAGCAGGGTCTGCCGCACTCCCGCCGCGTCCAGAGCCCGCAGGAGCTGGCCGTAGTGGCCCACGCCGGGAAGGATGATTTTCGAGGCGCGGCGCAGTCCTTCCTCATCGCGGACGATGCGGTAGTCGGCGCCGATGGCCTCCAGAGTGTTGGCCACCGAGCGAAGATTGCCCGCCCCGTAATCGTAAATCGCGATCACAGCAACCCCTTGGTGGACGGCAACTGGCGCCGCAGGCGCTTGTCGCGCGAGCAGGCGTACGCCAGAGCCCGGGCAAAGCACTTGAAAACCGCTTCGATCTGGTGGTGGCTGGAACGCCCGTAGAGGACGCGCACGTGAACGTTGGCCCGGGCGTGCGTGGCGAAGCCCTGGAAGAAATCCTCCACCAGTTCCGCCTGCAAATCACCCACCAACCGCGCCCGCACGGCGTCGCGATAGACCAGATAGGGCCGGCCGCCCAGATCCACCGCCACCACCGCCAGCGTCTCGTCCATCGGCATGACAAAGTAACCGGCGCGATTGATGCCTCTGCGGTCTCCCAGCGCCTGATCGAAAAGCTGCCCCAGCACGATCCCCACGTCCTCGACCGTGTGATGCTGGTCCACGTCGAGATCGCCCCGCGCCTCCAGGCTCAGGTCGAAGGCGCCGTGCCGTGTGAACAGCTCCAGCATGTGATCGAGGAAGCGGATGCCCGTGGAGATCTGATAGCGGCCGCTTCCCTCGATTTTCAGGCGCCCGCGAATCTGCGTCTCTTCCGTGATCCGTTCCACGCGGGCCGTTCTCACGCCAGGCACTCCTCGAGTTCGTTCACGTCGCCCAGAATGGCGGCAGCCCTTTCTTCCTCGAACAGGCGCCTGAGCTCGGCGGCGCGAGGGTTGTGGGGCGCGACGATTCCCACGAACGGGACGCCGGCCGCGCTGGCCGCGCGCGCATCATCCACCGAATCCCCCACGTAAAGCGCGCGGCGGCCCGGGACCGTCTCCAGGATTTGCAGGAGACCGTCCGGGGCGGGCTTGCTGCGCGTGACGTCCTCGTGCGTCACCACGGGATGGAAGCGCACGCCGCCCGCGAAGCGGCGCAGCGTGTGCTCGGCTTCCTGTCGCAGGCGGCCCGTGAAAATCGCGAGGCGGAAGCGCTCGGCCAGCCGCTCGAGCAAGCCGGGTCGGGGGAGCCAGCGCTCTTCGCGGATGAGGCCGTCCCCGTTCGCGCCCCAGAAAATCCGCTGGAAACATTCGACGACTTCTTCATAGGAGGGACGCACCCCGCGCTCCAGGATGAGCTGGTAGGAGACGTCCCAGTCGTTGTTCATGCCGCCGCGATTCTTGCAGGCCTGTACTTCCTCGTGCGAAACCAGAACGCCCGTGAAATGTTCTACTGTGCGGCGGATGGACTCGCGGTAGGAACCGCTCACGTCCACCAGCACGCCGTCCATGTCGAACACCAGCACGTGGGGCAACGGGCGAATCACCATATCTTCTCCAGCTCCGCGATCAGCCGCCGCACCTGTTCGCGCGTGCCTACCGTGACGCGCACGCAGCCGGGCAGTTCGTAGCTTCGATCGCGCACCAGCACTCCCGCCTCGCGGAGGCGATCCCGGATCCACAGCGCACGGTCACCTGCACGCATGAGCACGAAGTTGGCCTGACTAGGATAGTAAGGCACGCCCAGGCGGTCCAGTTCGCGGCAAAGCAGCTCCCGGGCAGCCAGCGCTTCGTTGACGTACTGCCGGATGTAGTCCTGATCGCGGATTGCGGCACGCGCGGCCAGCGCCGCCACCGCATTCACGCTGTAGGGCGACTGGCCCTTCTGCACCCAGGCGATGTTGCCCGCTTGCGAGAACAGGCATCCCAGACGCAGCGCCGCCAGCCCGTACACCTTCGAGAAGGTCCGGCTGACAAACAGGTTGGGGTAGCGCGCCAGCAGCGGCAGCGCGGTGATCCCGCTGAACTCGTAGTAAGCCTCGTCCACCAGAACCGCGGCCTGCGGCGCGGCGTCAAGCACGCGTTCGATCCCCTCCAGGCCGATGGCCGTGCCCGTGGGGTTGTTGGGGTTGGCGATCAGCACGGCGCGCGTCCGGTCCGAGAGAGCGCCCAGCAGCTCCTCCAACGGGAAGGCAAGCGTGTCCGCCCGGTAAGGGATCTCGCGGATCTCAGCGCCTGCCACCTCCGCGTAAAAACGGTACATGGCGTAGGAGGGCTTGAGCAGGCACACTTCCTCGCCCGCGTCCACATACGTGTTGACGAGCAACTGGATCGCCTCGTCCGTGCCATTGGTAAGGAGCAACTGGTCCGGGGCGACCCCGAAGAACGCCGCCAGCTCGGCGCGCGCCTCGCCGTATTCCGGGTAGACGGCGAGCGCGTCTTCGGTCAGGCGCTGGCGCAGAAACTCCACCACGCGAGGCGAGCAGCCCACCGTGTTTTCGTTGAAATCCAGCCGCAACTTGCCCTGCCGCCCGGCCGTGGGCGGCGAGTACGGCGCCATGCGAAGGATGGCCGGACGCGGCCGCAGCGGCTCAGCCACGAATGCGAGCCTCCACCGATCGCGCGTGCGCTTCCAGGCCCTCGGCGCGGGCCAGCGTGATGATGGCGGGCGCGAGCCGGGCCAGAGCGGGCGCCGAGAGTTCCTGCACGGCGATCACTTTCACGAAATCAGCCGCGGAAAGGCCGCCGCGCAAACGCGCCGCGCCGCCGGTCGGTAACACGTGGTTGGGACCGGCGGCGTAATCGCCGGCGGCTTCCGGGCTGTGCGGTCCGATGAAGATGCAGCCTGCGTGTCGCACCCGGTCCAGCAGGGAAGAATCCGGCAAACTCAAATGCTCGGGCGCGAACTGGTTGGCCAGGTCCACAGCTTCCTCGAGCGAGCCGACCAGAACGATGGCGCTGTTGTTCTGGATGGCTTGCCGTGCGATCGCTGCGGTGGGCAGGTCGGCGAGCTGCTGCTCGATCTGCTGGGCCACCTGGTTGGCGAGCTGCCGCGAAGTCGTGATCAGGATCGCGGCCGCATCGGGGTCGTGCTCGGCCTGCGCCAGCATGTCAGCCGCGATCAGGGCCGGCTCGCCATCGGCCGCGATGATCATGGTCTCGGTGGGGCCTGCAACGAAGTCAATCCCCACCTCTCCGGCCAGCAATTTCTTGGCGGCGGCCACGTAGACGTTGCCCGGCCCCACGATGCGGTCCACTTTGGGTACGGTCCGCGTGCCGTAAGCGAAGGCGGCGATGGCGTGGGCCCCGCCCATCTGGAAAACATCGGTCACCTTGAGCGCCCACGCGGCGCCGAGGATCTCCGGCGCGGGCCTGGGGGTGGCCACGCAGATCGTACGCACGCCCGCCACCTGCGCGGGAATGACCGTCATCATGAGCGTGGAGGGCAGTGGATAGCGGCCCGATGGCACGTAAGCGCCGACCGCATCCAGCGGGCGCACGATCTGCCCCGCGCGCAAGCCCCGGCAGAGCTGCCGGAAGCCGCCTCGCGGCAATTGCATGCGGGCGAAGGTGCGGATGTTCTTGCTCGCCAGCCGCACGGCGTCGCGAAAGGCGCAGTTCAGCCGGGCGTATGCGGACCTCAGCTCCTCCTCGGGGATTTTCACCGAGGGTCGGTCCAGACCGTCCAGCCGCCGGGCGTATTCCAGCAGCGCCTTGTCGCCCTTGCGGCGAACCGCTTCCAGGATCGGACGCACCACGCGCTCGGCCTGCGCCAGCCTCAGGGCCCGGCGGCGCAGCAGCCGGCTCGCTTCACGCGACTCCACAATGCGGATCATGGGTCATAGCACGATCTTGTTGAGCGGATACTCGACGATGCCCTGCGCCCCCGCCTGCTTCAATCGCGGGATGATCGTCCGTACCGTGCTTTCGTCCAGAACGGTGTTCACCGCCACCCAGTCCGGATCGCTCAGTTGCGAGATCGTCGGCTTCTTGAGGGCGGGCAGCACCTCGAGCACCGCGCCCAGGTTGTCCTTGTGCACGTTCAGCATCAGCCCGACTTTGCCCAGCGCGTTGAGCGCCCCTTCCAGCAGCGTCTTCAGGTCCAGAATCTTCTGCTTCTTCCACGGATCCTGCCAGGCCTGCAAGTTGGCGATGAACTGCGTGTTGGACTCCAGCACGGTGTCAATGATGCGCAGCTTGTTGGCCCGCAGCGAGGAGCCGGTCTCGGTGACCTCGACGATGGCGTCGGCCAGTTCCGGTGGCTTCGCCTCAGTGGCGCCCCAACTGAATTCCACCTTGGCTTCCACCCCGTGCGCGGCCAGGTAACGTCGCGTGACGCCGACCAGCTCGGTGGCGATGACCTTGCCGCGCAGGTCATAGACGGACTGGAAGGAGGAATTCTCGGGCACTGCCAGGACCCAGCGAACCTTGCCGAAGCTTTGCTTGGCGTAAATCAGGTCAGCCACCACCTGGACCTGGGCCTCGCATTCCAGGATCCAGTCCTTGCCCGTCAGGCCCGCATCGAGCACGCCGTCCTCGACATAGCGCGCCATTTCCTGGGCGCGAATCAGCATGCACTCGATTTCGGGATCGTCAATGGCAGGAAAATAGGACCGGGCCGTAGCGGTGATGGAGAAACCCGCTCGCCGAAACAATTCGATGGTAGCCTGTTCCAGGCTCCCCTTGGGAATGCCCAGCTTGAGTTTGTTCATGCGCGATCCCCGTACACCGCCTTGGGATCGAAGGCGGGCGCCTCGATTTCGCGCCAGCCGCCGTCATCCAGTCGGCGGTAAAAGCAGCTCACGTAGCCCTCGTGACAGACTCCCGGTCCCAGGGCCTCGACCTTGATCAGAAGCGCGTCGCTATCGCAATCGGTGAGGATTTCCTTGACCAGCAGCCGATGGCCCGACGTCTCGCCCTTGGTCCAGAGAGCATTGCGCGAGCGGCTGTAAAAAGTCACGTGCCCGCTTTCCACCGTGCGGCGGAAGGCCTCGGCGTTCATGAAGCCGAGCATGAGCACACGACCGGTGCGGTGATCCTGGATGATGGCCGGGACCAATCCGCCCATCTTCTCGAAGTTCAGATTCATGATGGCATCCGAAATGAGTGCCTCTCCTTTGACGAGAAAGCCCTTTCGTACAGGGCTTTCCGGCTGGCAAAAGCCGGGAATTCGCGCAGGAGTCAGCCCATGGCGCAGCCGTGGCCGCCCGCCGGCCGCGAATCCCGCGTCGTCCGGACAGGCGGCAACTGCATGAATTTATTAGTATAGCAACGGCTCCCCTCAGCCAGCGCGCCGAGACAACTTATGGGGCCTTGTCCGCCTGGACCAGACTAAAGCGCTTCCTGCGCTTCCGCCGATAGATAACGCGAACTTATGGGCGGGTCCACGGTTCGCTGGAGCGACTCGCAAGATTTGTCGCGCCTCGAGCACCGGGCTGGCAGGATCAGCGACCCGATCGAGCGACTGCGCTATTTGCAAGCTTGCCTCGGCCAGAGGCCGCGGCCTGCGGTTGAGCCGGTACGGCGGAGCTGGGCAGGATGGCTCGGCCTGGCCCTCCTGCTGGTAGCCGCGGCGCCTACCGGATCGGGCACGGGATCGTGCCCGTCCGCGGTGAGACCGTCTACTGCCCGGACCGTGCTGCCGCCTGTCCGGGAGGTCTGGCTGGTCGAGCGGACCGCCGATTTCGAGCTTTATAGCAACGGGTTGCGGGTGGAGCGCGCCTGGTGCGTCCGGGGCCAGCCCCGTTCGCCGAAATGGCTCGCCCGAGAAGGCAATCCTGCTCTAGAGGCGCCGCCCGATCCCGCGGGGATCGTCTTTCATGCCTCGGAAAGCGATCCGGCGCCGTTCGATCCTCGCTGGACCTCACGCCTGATCCAGCAAGGCGAGTCGCTGCTCAAATGGGTGCAGCGGCACTCCCTGTACCACTACGTGGTGGACCGCTTCGGCAGGGTCCATCGCATTCTGGAAGATGGCGACCGGGCGCATCATGCTGGGCGCTCGGTGTGGGCCGACGCGCGGTGGATCTATCTGGATCTGAACGAGAGCTTTCTGGGCGTGTGCTTCGAAGCGGCCACCGAAAGGGGCGGGGAGGGCCTCACGGCAGCTCAGATCCACGCAGGAAGGCTTCTGGTGGAGATGCTTCGTTCTCGCTACCCAATGCGGCCCGAGAACTGCGTCACGCATGCGCAAGTGTCCGTCAACCCGGCCAATGGGAGGATCGGCTATCACACGGACTGGGCAGACGGGTTTCCTTTCGCGGCGCTGGGCTTGCCGGATAACTACCGTCAGCTCTTGCCCGCTCTACTGTTTTTCGGCTTCACGGCCGATGATGGATTTCTCAGGCGCGCCGGTCCCGGGCTGAGGGCGGCCGTGCAGGCCAGCGAGGAAGAACTGGCGCGGCAGGCGCAGCGCCGGGGCGTGCTGCCCTGGCAGTACCGCCGTGAGCTGGCAGCGGCTTACAGGGCCAGGGAGCGCGCGCTCACCGGCATGTAGGAGTCGGAGGTCATCGTCATGGAGAACCGCAAAAGATTCGGACTGGACATCGGCACCAGCCGCATCGTGCTGGCGCACGCATCGGGCGACAGCTTCCAGTTCGATTCCCAACTGAACGCCTTCGTCAGCCTGCCTTTCTCCAAGCTCACTTGCAGCGTGCTGGAGAAGGAAGGCATCCCGCACTCGCGCGTGGACGGGCAGATTCTCGTATTCGGCGACGCCAGCGAACGTTTTGCCGACCTGCTCCACACGGAGACGCGTCGCCCGATGCTGGAAGGAACGCTCAATCCGTCCGAGCCGGATGGTCTGGCCGTGGTGCGGGCGATCGTCGAGCTGCTGGCTGGGCCGGGGGACAAAACCGGCTGCAAGTTGTGCTACAGCGTGCCGGCCGCTCCGCTCGGCTCCCCGGAGGGGACCAAGTTCCACAATGCCGCCTTGCACCAGATGCTCACCGAGTTGGGCTACGAAGTACGGAGTCTTGAGGAAGGGCTGGCGGTCGTCTTCGCCGAGCTGGCGGACTCCAACTACACGGGCATCGGCATCAGTTGCGGCGCAGGACTGTCCAACGTATGCCTGGCTTACTTGTCGGTGCCGGTGGTCAGCTTCAGCCTGCCACGCGCGGGCGACCATGTGGATCGAGGCGCAGCCGGCGCGGCTGGCGAGGTGGCGACACGGGTCCGCGTTCTCAAAGAGCAATATTTCTCGCTGAATGGCCACGCCCCCGAACAACTGCCTGCGAAGCTGCGGCAAGCCTTGCGGGTCTACTACGACGACTTGATCCACAGCCTGATCGCGGCGATGCAGGAGGCGTTCGAAGAGCAAAGGGCCTTGCCTCGGTTGAACCGACCCTTGCCCCTGGTGCTGGCAGGAGGCAGCGTTCTGCCGCCGGGCTTCCGGGAGCGCTTCGAGCAGGCTTTGCGCGCGGCGGACTTCCCGTTGCGTGTTTCCGAGGTGCGCCTGGCGTCCGATCCGCTGCATGCCACGGCCAAAGGCGCGCTGGTGGCGGCGCTGGCCGACATGTGAGGCCCCCTCACTCGTGCCGGCTCAGTTCGTGAGAGACGCGGCGGACGACTAGCTGCGCCAGCGCACGCCCACGTCCAGTTTCTTCTTGGCGTACTCGACGCTGCGCTCCAGATCGTACTGTTGCTGCCGTCGAAGCGCGGCTTGAAACTCCGGAGGCTGAGGCCCTGTGCCGCCGATCATCATGGCGCCCTGGAAAGGATGGCCGCGCCGCACGAGCTTCAAAAAGCGCGCGAAATCGGCGGCCTTCATGCGGGGAAAGAACTTCCAGAAGTCGTCCTCCCAGTAGGGCAGCACCTGGGGCGGACGCCCGGTGATGATTTCCAGCAACAGGGGCGTTTGCGGGCAGAGCTTGCGGTGCAGTTCCACCATGGCTGGCAAGTCCAGGCATCCGTCACCCAGCGCCACCCACTGGAAAGCGGCGCCACGCGGGTGCTCGTAGACCACCGAATCGCGCACGTGAGTGGTGAAAGCGTAAGGACCCAAAATCTCGTACGTTTGGACGGGGTCTTCCAGCACCTGAATGGGGTTGCCGACATCCAGGCATGCGCCCACGAAATCCCGCCCGGCTTCTTCGATCAGGGTCTTCAACTCGTGCGCCTGCATGTCGCCGTGGTTTTCGATGGCGATTTTGACCCCCAGATCGAGCGCCTGCGTACGGACCGAGCGCAGCGTCTTGATCGTGCTCTCCATCAGGGGTTCGATGGGCCGGCCGCTGCGGCGGTCGTTCGGGCCGCCCATGAAGCATCGCATCACGCGGGCGCCCAGCTCGCGGGAAATGCGCAGGCCCTGGATCAGGGAGTCCGCCGGGTTGCCGGCTTTCGGGTTGTAGTGTTGGGATTCGGGGCAGATCGAGCCGATGCCGGTATCGAGGTAAATTCCCAGGCGCGCAGCATCGTCCTTGAGTTTTCGGAGGTAAGACGGTTCCGTGCTATCCAACTGTCCGGGAACGGAAATTTGCAAGGCGTCCACTTTCAGGGAAGCCGCATATTCCAGCAGTTGGGACGCCTTCCACCGCAAGTCGCGGATCGAGTAACTGTCCACGCCCAGTCGGATGGGCGCGGAACCGGGCGCCCCGACGAACAGGGCGCCAACCGTCTGGAGGAACTCGCGTCGCAACATCTCGGCCATGATAACTGGTTTAAGCTGGCTGCTGGTTCTGCTGCCGGGCTGCCGCCCGCAAGTCGCCTCTGGGCAGATCAGTCTCGGTCCGGGCCGACTTTAGCAGGTGTTTCAAGCGGGGATCAGGCCGGGCCTCCGAGCTGGCCGCGTCAGGGCGCGTAGAAGCCGCCGTTGATCTCGATGGTCTGGCCGTGGATGTAGCGGGCGGCGTCCGAGCACAGGAACACGATGACGTCCGCCATCTCCTCGTTGGTGCCCAGTCGCCCCGCTGGCGTCTGTGCAATCACGGCTTCCAGCATCTGGCGCGTGGAAAAGCGCTGGTGGAAGTAGTTGTCCACGGTGCCGGGACTGATGGCGTTCACGCGAATGCCATGGGGCGCCAGCTCTCGGGCCAAGCCCTTGGTCATGGCGGTGATCGCTGCCTTGGCGGCGGCATAAACCGTCGCGCCCACGCCGCCGCCCGTGCGCCCGGCAATCGAGCTGACGTTGACGATCACACCCGAGCCCTTGCGCAGCATGGCAGGAACCACAGCCTGCGTGATCATCCACGCGCTGCGGAAATTCAGCGTCATGACCTCGTCGAACAACTCGTCGGTGAACTCCAGCAGGCGGGCTCGCCGCACCAGGGAGCCGGCGTTGTTCACCAGAATGTCCACCTCGGGCGCGACCTCAGGCAGGCGGGCGATCAGTTGCCGGATGCCTTCCAGGCGGCCCAGATCGGCTTGCACGGCTTCTGCTTCCGCTCCCGCTTCCCGCACGGCCGCCATGGTCTGGTCGGCCCCTTCGCGGTAGCTGTTGTAGTGGATCACCACGCGGCGCACGCCGCGGCGCGCCAGCGCGATGGCCGTGGCGGCGCCAATACCGCGCGATGCGCCCGTGACCAGTGCCACTTTTCCCGCGAACTCGTTCTGGACGCTCCCTTGCGCTGCGTTCTGGTTCATCGCAGATCCAATCCTCCTGTGTACAAGAGCCAGTAAGCCAGCCACGCCACTGCGGCGGAGGCCGGGATGGTGAAGATCCAGGCCCAGACAATGCGAGTGGCCACGGACCAGCGTACCGCCTTCACTCTCTGAATCGAGCCTACGCCCGCGATGGCGCCGGTGATCACGTGCGTGGTGGAAACGCCTACGTGCAAAGCCGTGGAGAGCAGGATCGAGGTGGCTGCGGCGGTTTCGGCAGCAAAACCTCCGCGGGGGCGCAGGCGGGTGATCCGCGTGCCCATGGTGTGCACGATGCGCCAGCCGCCAGCCAGGGTCCCCAGGGCGATGGCGGCATGGGCGGCGAGAATAACCCAGACCGGCACTTGGAACGTGGAAAGATAGCCTGCCGAAAACAGGACTCCGGTGATGATGCCCATGGTCTTCTGGGCGTCATTGGTGCCGTGGGAGTAACTGTAAGCGGCAGCCGAAAGTAACTGAAAGCGGCGAAAGTAAATGTCCATTTTGCGGGGGCTGTAACCGCGGAACAGCCAGTAAATGGCGACCATGTAAATGTAGGCGAGCGCCAGGCCGATCATGGGCGCCAGCACCATGAAGATCAGGGTCTTGACCCAGCCGCTCCATACCAGCGCGTCGGTTGCGTGGCCCAGTCCCCTGAGCAGCGTCACCCGCGCCATGGCGGCGCCCGCATACCCGCCGAACAAGGCGTGGGAAGAACTGGTGGGCAGCCCCAGCCACCAAGTCACCAGATCCCACACAATGGCGCCGATCAAGCCAGCGAGGATCACGTACGGGGTGACGACGCTCAGATCCACCATGCCGGCGCCTACCGTCTTGGCCACGCCGGTGCCAAAGCTGAAAGCCGAGATGAAGTTAAAAAAGGCGGCCCAGACCACAGCCTGCAAGGGCGTCAACACGCGGGTAGCCACGACCGTGGCGATCGAGTTGGCGGCGTCGTGAAAGCCGTTGATGAAATCGAAGGTCAGCGCGACCGCGATGATGAGGATGACCAGCGCCAGCTCGGACATACCGGAGTGAACCCCGCTGCGCGAACTCAGGAGTTCTTGACCACCACGTTTTGCAACACGTCGGCTACGTCCTCGCAGCGGTCGGTGGTGTCCTCGAGGAATTCGTAGACTTCCTTGAGCTTGATGAGCGAGATGGGATCCCGCTCGCGCTCGAACAGCTCGGCGATGGCCCGCCGCAGGACTTCGTCCGCGTAGTCCTCCAGGCGATTGACTTCGATGCAGTGATCCAGCAGCGGAGCGTCCTTGTTCAGCGCTTCGAAGGCCTTCACCAGGGCTTTGGCGCAGTGGTGAACGATTTCGCAGAGCTCGATCACGGTGGGCGGGATCGGCTCGAGCCGGTAAGCCGTCATGCGATAGGCGGAATCCTCGATGTCGTCCAGTACGTCGTCGAGCCGGGAGGAGAGGGCGTGAATATCTTCCGGATCCAGGGGGGTAATGAAGGTCTGGTTAAGCTTGGTGAAAATGTCGTGGGCCAGCTCGTCGCCTTCGCGTTCGAGCTGCTTGATGCGCACGGCGTTACGGGCGAGCTGCGAGTTGCCGCTGCGGGCTCCTTCCAGCAGCAGTTGGGCGGCTTCCTCGATGACCCGAACCTGGCTCAGGAACAGCTCAAAGAACTTCTCTTGTCGCGGCAGAAGTCTCATAAGCGTCTAGGCTCCTCAAAGGCTGGCAAAGGGCTCGGGGGATGACTTCCTGCTTCGGGCGCGGGCCGGCAAGGTGAATCCGAACAACCCATGTTCAGGCTTCCACTGGTGCGGTGAGCGGGGCCGTCTCGGCCTTGGGCTCGGTTTGGGCCGCCGGGGCGACATCGAGATCGAGGAAACGCGGATCGAGCAGCCGTTGCGCATCCACGTGCCCCATGGCAGCCACCAGCTTGCGCATCAGGTGAGGATAACGCTTCTCCCACTCGGCCAGCAAAGCCCGGATCTGCTGCCGTACGCCACCCGAGCGCAGGGCGCAGGCGCACGGCGTCACCGGCGCGCCCAGCCGCTCGACAAACTGGCGGGTCATGTGCTCGCTCACGTAAATGAGCGGGCGAATCAGGCGGAACTCGTGTCGGCTCGACCAGGTGACCGGAGGGAGCGCGGCGATGCGGCCCGTGAAAAGCGCATTGCGCAGGAAGGCTTCGCACAGGTCGTCCATCGTGTGCCCGAAGGCGATCACGTTGGCCTGTAACGCCCGAGCCGCTTCGTAGACTGCGCGGCGGCGGTACCGGCTACAGAGATCGCATCCGTGATCGGGCTGCTCCTCTTTCAGTCTCAGGGAGGGACGATCCTCAAAGCAGAGCCACGGGACCGACCGCTGGCGAAGCCACTCCGCCAGGGGGTCCAGCGAACGGAGGAATTTGCCCTGCTCGATCGTGAAGGCAGAGACCGAAAAGCGGACCGGCGCGCGCCTCTGCAAGCGGAGCAGCGCTTCTAGCAGCGCGAGCGAATCCTTGCCGCCGGAAAGGGCCACCGCCACCCGGTCGCCTTCGCGAATCATGCGAAAGCGGCCGATGGCTTCGCCCACCCTGCGCAGCAACGTCCGCTCGAGATTCACATTCCATTATAGGGTACGATGGGGGCTGGGAATGCCCGAAGCCGCCGCCTCGGTCGTTTCGCCCGCGCGCCGCGTAGCCTTTCGCGTGCTGCTTCTGGTGGAACGCGGCGGTTACGCAGTGGACTTGCTGGCCAGCCGCACCGCCGCTTTGGAGGCCCGCGATGCGGCGCTGGCCGAAGAACTGGTCCTGGGTTGTCTGCGCTGGCAGGCGCAACTGGACTGGCTGATCCGTCAGATCAGCGGACGCGATCCCGCGCGCCTGGACCCCGAGGTTCGCGTCGCCATCCGCTTGGGAATCTATCAACTGCGTTTTCTGGACCGCATTCCCCCGCACGCCGCCGTTCACGAAAGCGTGGAGCTGGTCAAGAGGGCGGGCCATCGCTTTGCCGCTGGCTTCGTGAATGCGGTGCTGCGCAGGGTGGGGCGCGACCCGGTGGTCTTTCCCGATCTTGCCACCGAGTTGTCACATCCGCCTTGGCTGCTGGAGCGGTGGGAGCGTTTCTACGGCCGGGAAACCGCTCTGGCCATCGCTCGCGCCAACCTGCGACGGCCCGAGACGTACGTGCGTGTGCCTCCCGGCGCAGTGCTGCCCGAAGGTGTGGTGCTCGAACGCACGGACGTTCCGGGCTGCTACCGCCTGGTGGAAGGGCGAGCCGCAGGCTTGCGTATCCAGGACATCGGTTCGCAGGCCGTGGTGGGGTTACTCGAACTCGAGCCCGGCATGACGATGCTCGACGTGTGCGCCGCGCCAGGCAACAAAACGGCCCAGGCCCTGGAGTCGGGCTGCCGCGTGGTGGCATGTGACCTGCATCTGAGCCGTCTGCGCCGAATGAAGGATCTCGGTTGCCCGCTGGTGGTGGCGGATGCCGCCCGGGCGCTGCCTTTCCGGACCCGCTTCGAACGCATCCTCTTGGACGTACCCTGTTCGGGGACCGGCACCCTGGCGCGCAACCCCGAAATCAAGTGGCGCCTCACGCCCGAAAAACTCGCCGAGCTCCATGCCCTTCAAGTCAGCCTGTTGCGCAACGCGTTGGAGCTGCTGGCGCCCGGCGGCCTTCTGCTGTACGTGACCTGCTCGCTCGAGCCCGAGGAAAATGATGAGGTGCTGCGGGAGGTGCTGGGATTTGTGCCCGAGCGGATCGTGCGTCGTCTGCCGGGACGCGATCCGGGAGACGGCTTCTTCGCTGCTGTGATACGATCAAGTTAGCTCGCAATGGTTCAGATCGTTCCCTCGATTCTCTCGGCCGATTTTGCGCGTCTGGCCGACGAGATTCGTCGCGTCGAGCAGGGCGGCGCCACGATGCTGCATCTGGACATCATGGACGGGCACTTCGTGCCCAACATGACGATCGGGCCGCCCGTGGTTGAGTGCATCCGCAAAGTCACCCAGATGACGCTGGATGTGCACTTGATGATCACCGATCCGGACCGCTACATCCCTGCCTTCATCGAGGCGGGCGCGGATCAGATTTCGGTGCACCAGGAAGCTTGCGTGCATCTGGACCGGACTCTGCGGTTGATTCGGAGCCGTGGCCTTCCGGCGGGCGTGGTGCTGAATCCGGCGACCCCCGTGGCCACGCTGGATGAGGTGCTCGATCTGGTGGATTTCGTGCTCATCATGAGCGTCAATCCCGGCTTTGGCGGCCAGCAGTTCATCCCCGGCGCCCTGCGCAAGATTCGCGCGCTGGACCAGCGCCGCCGCCAGTGGAACCTGTCCTTCAAGCTGGAAATTGATGGAGGCGTGAACGAGGACAATCTGGCCGATGTGGTGCGCGCCGGCTGCGACTGGATCGTCATGGGCGCCAGTATTTTCCGTTCGCCCGATCCGGCCGCCACCGTGGCGCGCATGCGCGAAATCGCGCGCGAGGCTACCCCTGTGCGAGTTTAGTTATGGCGAGGGACGTCATGAGGCGAAACTGGCTCGGCTGGTTGACGATTCTGGCGTTGATCGGCACGTTGCTTGTTTCGGGCTGCCGTCGGCGTCGCTACGAGAACCCCATCACCAAGGACACACTCCAGCCCGACAAGGTGCTCTTCGACAAGGCGATCGCCGATATCGAGCGCGGGCGATACGAGGTAGCGCGCCTGACGCTGCAAACCCTGATCAACACGTACGAAACCAGCGAGTTTCTGGCCAAGGCCAAGCTGGCCATTGCCGATAGCTGGTATCGCGAGGGCGGCTCCAACGGTCTGGCTCAGGCCGAGGCGGAGTACAAGGACTTTATCCTCTTCTACCCGACCTTGGAGGAGGCGCCCGAGGCGCAGATGAAAGTCTGCATGATCCATTACAAACAAATGGAGAAGGCGGACCGGGACCAGACCCACGCCCTGCGCGCCGAGGAAGAGTGCCGCCAGGTCCTCGTGCAGTTCCCCAACAGCAAGTTCGCTCCCCAGGCCGAGCAGTTGCTGCGCAACATTCAGGAAGTGCTGGCCGAACGCGAGTTCCGGGTCGGAAGCTTCTACCACACCAAGGGCAGCCACGTGGCAGCCGCCAACCGCTTGCAAGGCCTGGTGGATCACTATCCGCTTTACAGCAAGGCGGACCAGGCTCTCTGGCAGCTCGCCGACTCCTACGCCAAAATGGGGCCGCGTTTCCGCAACAAGCATATCGAGGCCTACGTGCGGCTGGTCCGCGATTACCCGCTCAGCCCGCTGGTCGAGGAAGCCAAGAAGCGCCTGGCTGCGCTCGAAGTGGACATCCCCGAGCCCGACCCCGTGGCCCTGGCTCGCATGAAGTACGAACTGGAGCACATGGAAAAGCCCGGGCTGCTGAGTCATTTCTGGGGAATTTTCCGCAAGAGTCCCGACGTGAAGATGGCCGCCAAGTCCGGTACGCCCACCATGGAGCCTTACCGCCCGCAGGTTCCGGCCAGCGTGCCTGCGGCAGCCACGGGAACCACCGGTGTAACGGCTGAAGTCACCGTAGCGCCCGTGACGGACACAAGCGCCCTCGACACCAAACCGGACGCCCGGCGACAGCCGCCTGGTTCCGCCAAACCCGAGAGCCAGCAGTCCGCTCCCTCCCCCACGCCTGCGCCCAAACCATGAGCCGCATCTTGCTGGCCGATGACAGCCCGCACGCCCAGCGCATGGGTGAGCGAATCCTGCGCGAGGAGGGCTACGAGGTCGTCACCGTAACGGACGGCGAGACGGCTCTCATCCGGCTTGCCGATGTGGATCCCGACGTGGTGCTGGCCGACGTGTTTCTGCCCACCCGTTCCGGGTACGAGCTCTGTGAGCAAATCAAGAAGCACCCGCGGCACCGCCATGCGCGGGTGGTTTTGCTGGCCGGGCCGCTCGATGCCGTGGATGAGCAGGAAATGCGGCGGGTCAACGCGGACGGGCTTCTGCGCAAGCCTCTGGAAGCTTCCCTGGTTTTGCAGACGGTGCGCCCGCTGATCGAGGCAGCGCGGGCCGAACGCGAGCAGCGACCCGAAACGGACATCGCGCCCGAGCCTTTGCCCATCGTGACCCGTCCTGCACCGCCCCGCGCCGAGCCCCCTCCGCCCGATCCGGAACGGATTCGCGCCGCGGTGACGCTGGCCTTGGATGCAGCCCTGCCCTCTCTGGTGGACCAAATCAGCCGGCAGATCGCAACCGCGGTGGTTCCCGCCCTGGATGCGGCCTTGCCCGAGATGATTGAACAGCTCACCCAGCGCGTGCTGGCGGCGCTGAAAGAGTGAGCTGCTCGCGCGGTGTTCCCTGCCGCGAAGCTCGTCCAGACTTGCGCGATCAGCCTGCCCGGCGAAGTCGGCTGAACCCCGTCGCCGTGCGGAACGCCCGCTCGATGACCTCCTGCTGTTCAATCACGTGGCGCTTGTGCGAACCCGTGGCCGGGCTGGGGCTTTCCGCGCGTCCCACGTACTCCAGCAGACGCCGGCTTTCGGCCAGCAGGGGTTGCACCTGCTCGTGGACGAAACGCCAGGCGCCCATGTTGCGCGGCTCCTCTTGCACCCACGCCACCTCGACCGTCGTCGGGTAGCTTTCCAGCAGCTCCTGCACCTCGGCGTGCGGGAAGGGATAGAGCTGCTCGATGCGAACCAGCGCCACGTGGTGCGCCTGCAGGCGCTCGCGCTCGGCCTCCAGCTCGTAGTAGATCTTGCCCGTGCAAAGCAACAGGCGCGAGACGGTGTGGTTGGGCGGCTGCGCGGGGTCCGGCAGCACGAGGCGGAAAGCGCCCGAGGTCAGCTCTTCCACCCGTGAGACGCAGCGCGCGTGACGGAGCAGGCTCTTGGGGGTGAAAACGATCAGCGGCTTGCGCAAAGGCCGGCCGCCGGCGCCGAACATCTGCCGCCGGAGCAAGTGGAAGTACTGCGCAGGCGTGCTGGGATACACCACCTGAATGTTCCCCGCCGCGGCGAGCTGAAGGAAGCGTTCGATCCGCGCGCTGGAGTGCTCCGGACCCTGACCTTCATAGCCGTGCGGCAGCAGGAGCACCAGACCGCTGGGCTGTCCCCACTTGTCCTCGCTGGCGGCGATGAACTGGTCAATCACCACTTGCGCGCCGTTGGCGAAGTCGCCGAACTGCGCTTCCCAGATGACGAGAGAATGCGGGTCCGCGATCGAGTAACCGAATTCGAAACCCAGAACAGCGTTCTCGCTGAGCAGGCTGTCGTAAACTTCGAACGGCGCCTGTCCGGGAGCGAGGTGCTTGAGCGGGCAGTACTCGTGGCCGTCTTCGTAGTCGTAGAGGATAGCGTGCCTCTGGCTGAAGGTGCCGCGTGCGGAATCCTGGCCGGAGAGGCGCACCGGGACGCCCTCCAGAACCAGGCTGCCAAAGGCCAGAGCTTCGGCCAGCGCCCAGTCAATCGGCCCGCCGGCACGAAAAGCCTGGCTGCGACGCTCAATGAAACCTCGCAGCTTGGGATGGAGTCGGAAATCGGCAGGCAGGCGGGTCAGTCCTTCAATCACCTGCTCGAGGACGGCGTGTTCGGCCGCGGTATCGGCTCCGCGCCCGCGAGGCGGCTCGTCGCGCAGCGTTCCGATCTCCTGGATTTCGAACCGCGAGCCGCCCTGCTGGGCGATGCGGTAGGCCTGCTCGAGCCGCTCGGCAATCGCCGCTTTCTTCCGCCGGATTTCTTCCTCGGTGATCAGCCCTTCCTCCACGAGGCGCTGCGCGTAGAGCGTGGTCACCGAAGGATGCTCGCGGATCTTGCGGTACATCACAGGTTGCGTGAAGCTGGGATCGTCGCTTTCATTGTGGCCGTGCCGGCGGTAGCAGAACATGTCCACGACCACGTCTTTGTGGAAGCGCTGGCGGAATTCAAAGGCGATCTGGATGGCGCGGAGGCAGGCCTCGGGGTCGTCGCCGTTGACGTGAAAGATGGGCGCCTGCACCATGCGCGCGACATCGGTGGCGTAAAGCGAGGAGCGCGCCTCGGTGGGCGGCGTGGTGAACCCGATCTGGTTGTTGATCACCAGATGGATCGTCCCGCCGGTCCAGTAGCCTTCCAATTGCGAGAGATTCAGGGTTTCGGCCACCACGCCCTGGCCCGCGAAGGCGGCGTCCCCGTGGATCAGCACGGGAATCACCTGATCGCGACCGAACGCCCCCCTTCGATCCTGCTTGCTGCGGACTACGCCCTCGACCACCGGATCCACCGCTTCCAGGTGGCTCGGGTTGGGGACCACGGTCACCGCGATCTGCCGTCCGTTGGGGTAGGAGCGCACCCCGCTGGCGCCCAGATGATATTTGACGTCGCCCGAACCCTGGATGCTGTCGGGATCTTCCATCTCGAACTGGGAGAGGATCTGCTCGACAGGCTTGCCGACGATGTTGGCCAGCACGTTGAGCCGTCCGCGGTGGGCCATGCCAATAACCGCCTCTTCGACGCCCAGCGCGGAGGCCCGAAACAGCAGCTCGTCCAGGATGGGGATCGCGCTTTCTGCTCCCTCCAGCGAGAACCGCTTGTGCCCGACGAACCGCGCGTGCAGGAAGTGTTCCAGTCCCTCGGCTTCCAGCAGCCGGTCCAGGATCCGCAGCCGCGTTTCCCGCTCCAGGGGCCACTGGTTGGTTTGCGGCTCCATGCGCTGCTGGAGCCACCGCTTCTGTTCCGGGATCTGGATGTGCATGTATTCGCAGCCGATCTTGCCGCAGTACGTGCGCCGCAGCGTTTGCAGGATTTCGCGCAGCGTGGCGACCGGCTGCGGACCGCCGTTGCCCAAGGCTTCGGCCAGCGTGCCGGTAATGAAAGGCCGGTCCAGATCCCAGATCGTCAGACCGTAGTTGGCGGGGTCGAGCTCGGGATGATATCCCGCGGTGGACCCCAGCGGATCGAGGTCCGCCACCAGATGGCCGCGGACGCGATAGGCGTTGATGAGCTGCAGCACCGCGGCTTCTTTGGCCACTTCCGCGAAGCGATCGCCGCTGGCGCCCGGCAGACAGGCCTGCCGGTCTGGTTCCCAATGTACGGGACGATGCGGGATGCCGAGATCGGCGAAGATCTGCTCGTAGAAACCGTCCTCGCCTTCCAGCAGAGCCTGCACCCGGGCCAGGAACATGCCCGATTCGGCGCCCTGGATGATGCGGTGATCGTAGGTGCAGGTGATCGTCATCACCTTGCCGATGCCGAGCATGGCCAGGACCTCGGGCGCCGTGCCGCGAAACTCGGCCGGGTAATCAATGACGCCCGTGGCGATGATGGCCCCCTGCCCCGCCATCAGCCGCGGCACCGAGCCCACCGTGCCGACCGTGCCCGGGTTGGTCAGCGACACGGTGGTTCCCTGAAAGTCCTCCGGCGTCAGTCTGCCCGAGCGGGCCCGCGCAACCAGATCGTCGTAGGCCTGAAGGAACTGGCGAAAGTTCAGTGAGCCGGCGTCCTTGATGTTGGGCACCAGTAGCGAGCGGGCGCCGTCCTTGCCGGGAACGTCCACGGCGATTCCCAGATTGATCCGATTTCGCACGAGCCTGTAGGCCTGCCCGTCCTTCTCCACGTAGGCGTGGTTGAGGTTGGGAAAACGTTTGAGCGCCTGCACGACGGCCCAGGCAATCAGATGGGTGTAGGAAATTTTGCCGCCGCCCACCAGCGTGCGATGTTCCAGGATGATGCGGCGGTTCTCGTCCACCACCTTGACCGGGATCGTTCGCTGCGATGTGGCCGTCGGCACCCACAGGCTGGCGTTCATGTTCTCAGCGATCCGCGCCGCGGCGCCTCGAAGCGGAATCCATTCGCCCTCCCCGGCGATATCAGGCGCTCGCGCCGGGACCGGCGGCGCCGGAGCCGCAACGCTCGCCGCATCGCGTCGGATCCGCTCCACCCAGCTCGGATCCACCGCGGCCGGATCGTGACGATAAAACTGCTGGATCTCTTCTTCCAGCCAGCTATTGATTCCCAGACTGCTATCCGCAGAATGTGGCATGGCGGGCCCTGCTTTCATCATATCCAAGGCCCGCCCGGACCTTTGTGCGCGATCCGGATCGCGGTTCAGGCGGTCGCCAGCAGCGAGTTCAGGTGCGCCAGGCTGCGCTCGGCCTGCTCCGGCGTCCCGCACTCCACGGACAGAACGCCGTGGAAGCCGTGCTTGCGCAGGATCGCGATGACGCGTGCCCAGTCAATGACGCCGTCGCCGCAGGCGCAGCCCACCGGAGTGCCGGTGACCTTGCCCCGCTCGGCCTCGGCGTGTTCAAACGAGATGTCCTTGGCGTGCATGTGGACCAGTTTGGGCCCGATGCGGTCGAGCGCTTCGTAAATATCGGCGCCCGCCAGATAGGCGTTTCCGGTGTCGTAGTTGATGCGCAGCAGGGGATGGTCCACCAGGCTGGCGATCTTGAGCAAACCGTCGGTGGTCTTGGAAATCTCCTGGTGGGGCTCGATGCCGATGGCGATGCCGTAACGTTCGGCCACTCGCAACACGGTCTTGAGCGTGTACCGCATCAGGACCCATACTTCTTCGTCCGTGATCCAGGTGGGCCGGTAGCTTTCGTCCGTGTTAACCACCGGCGCGCCCAGCACGGCGGCGAACTGGATGGCGCGCTGCAGGTACATGACGCTGATTTCGGGCCGCATGAGCGGGCAGTGTGCGCTCAAGGCCGAGGCTTTGACTCCGTGCTGGTCGAGGATGTCCTTGATGAAATGCGGATCCTCCTCCATAGAGACGGAGTGGTAGTAGCCGGCTTCGCTCATGAGCTCGCGCCCGGTATGCACGAGCGGTTCGACGTATTTGTAGCCCATCTTGGCCGCCAGCTCGACGCCTACGGCAAACGGTTTTTCCGAGCGGCGGATGAATTCGAGGTTGAGGCCGGGTTCGATCGCCATGGTTCAGTCTCCTTTTCCATGTGGCATGTCGCGCAGGCCGTCTCCCCGTTATAAGCCGGGAGGGGAAACGCACGCAAGGCGGTCAGCCCGCTCGCCTGCGCCCGGTATATAATAGCCTCGCCCCGGGCGGGACCGGGGTCAACACAAACCGTGACACGAGGGTTGGGTTATGAAACGGGTGTTCGGGACACTGCTGCTCCTGGCGTGCGCCAGCGGCCTGGGGCAGGAATTCCGCGCCACGATTTTAGGGGAAGTCCGTGATCCCTCCGGGGCGGCCATTCCCAACGCAGTGGTCAGGGCCACCAAGGAGGACACTAACGTCAGCCGGGAGACGGTCACCAACAACGCCGGAGTCTACACGCTGGTGGGCCTGGATCCCGGTCGCTACACCATCACCGTCACGGCGCAGGGTTTCGCCACCGTGCGCCGCGAGGGCATCGTCTTGCAAGTCGCCGACAAACTCAACCTGCCGATCACCATGGAGCTGGGCGCAGTGACCGAATCCATCACGGTGGTCGGCGAGCAGGAACTCATCCAGACCGCCACCGCTTCGCGCGGGCTGGTCTTCGACCCGATCAAAGTGCAGGAAATACCACTGAACGGGCGGCAGGCCTACATGCTCATGCGGCTATCGCCCGGGGTCATGTTCACCCAGCGGACCTTCGGCTCAACCGGCTACTCGGGCACTCGCGCCTGGGACGTCAACGGCGCGTTCACCATGAACGGCGGGCGCACAGGAACCAACCAGTTCCTGTTGAACGGCGCTCCCATTTCCACGGAGGGCACCTTCAATCTGGCGCCCAACGTCGAGGCGATCCAGGAAATGAAGATCATGGTGAACACCTACGACGCGCAGTACGGGCGCTCGGGCGGCGGCCACGTCAATACCACTTTGCGATCCGGGACCAACGAATGGCACGGATCGGTCTTCGACTTCTGGCGCAACCGCATCCTCGACGCCAACACCCGTCAGAACAACGCGGGCGGCCAACCGCGCGGCTTCCGCAACCAGCACCAGTTCGGTGGCGTGCTGGGCGGGCCGATCCGCAAGGACAAGGATTTCATCTTCGTCAGCTTCGAAGGCTGGCGCGAGCGCGTCCCGTTCCCTTCCGTGACGACGGTTCCGCCCATGGAGATTCGGGGCGGCAACTTCAACTTCATCCCGGCGGGTGAGCGCAGCCCGATTCTGATCTTCGACCCGCTGACTTCGCGCCCGTGCGGCGAACCCGGAACGAACTGCATTTCGGGCGGCATCTACCAGCGGCAGCCTTTCCCGGGCAACGTGATCCCGCCCACGCGCATCAGTCCGGTCGGTCGCAACATCGTGAACCTCTATCCAGCGCCCAACTTCAATCCGCAGAGCTTGCAGCAGAACTTCCTGAGGCCCGACAACCTGGGCCGGTACCGCTATGAACAGCCCATTGCGCGGTGGGATCACATGGTAGGGGAGCAGAACCGCCTGCACGTGGTCTTTACCTTCCAGGATGGCAGCGAGTACCGCAACCAGAACGGCTTCTATCCGCCGGCCGAGCAGGGCAACATGCCGGGCACGGTGCGGCGCAACACGGGCGCTATCGTGGCCTACGATCACCTGATTTCGCCCACCCAGATCCTGCACGTGCAGGCCAGCGTGAACCGCTTCATCCAGAACTTCCCCAACGTGTCCGATCCCAAGTTCACCTGGGACAAGCTGGGCATCAAGAACATTCCGATTGTGCCGACCTATCCGGCGCGCCTGCCGCCGCAGGTGGCCCTGAGCGGCTACACGACCATCATGGGCTCGCAGTTCATGAACGAAAGCTCGCGCCAGCAGGTCAACTTCCAGGCCAACGTCGCCCAGACCAGAGGCCGGCACAGCATGAAGTACGGCTTCGAGTGGGCGCAGTTGATCCACCACACGCGCGCCTCGGGCAACGTCGGCGGCTCGTGGAGCTTCGGCACGACCTGGAGCCAGGAGCACTACGGACGCCGCCGCCCCACGCCGCTCGATGGTTCGAGCGTGGCCGATCTCCTGCTGGGCTACATGGGCAGCGGCAGCATGCCTTACAACGACAGCACGCTGCGCCGCGAGCCTTACGTGGCCTGGTTCATTCAGGATGACTGGAAAGTGGCCAGCCGGCTCACGCTCAACCTCGGCCTGCGCTACGACATCCAGTTCCCCTTCTACGAGATCCACAACCGGCTGGTGAGCGGCTTCGCTTTCAACGAAGTGAATCCCATCAGCGATCAGGCGCTGGCCAACTGGCGACGCTTCGCCGCCACCACGCGCAACTATCCGGCGCCGCCCGACGCCATCCGGGGCGGCCTGCTGTACGCCGGTGTCGGCGGCCAGCCGCGCCGCATCTTCGACTTCGATTACTCCAACGTCCAGCCGCGCTTCGGCTTCGCCTACAACTTCATCTCGAAGACCGTCATGCGCGGCGGCTTCGGGATCTTCCACCGGCGAGCGAGCGAAACGGTGATTACGACTGGTTTCAGTCAAAACACCGATTACATCGCTTCGGTGGATGGCGGTCGCACGCACCGGGCCAGTCTGACTGGCCCGTACTCCTTGGAGAATCCGTTCCCCGACGGGCTCATTCCGCCGCTGGGTCCCAAGGGCGGCTTGCTGACGAACGTCGGCACCAGCGTCAGCTTCCCCGGCCGGCAGCGGCCGATCCCGCGCACCTTCCAGTGGTCCTTCACGCTGGAGCGCGAGCTGCCCTGGAGCATGGTGCTTGAGGCCTCCTACGTGGGCAGCCTGACCAACAAGGAACCACGCACCATCCAGCTCTCCGATGCCTCCAAGGAGCACTGGGACATCGCGCTGAACAATCCCATGTACTTCCAGGAGACGTTGCCCAATCCCTGGTGGGGGATCGTTCCCACCAACACGACCTTGGGCGCCTCCAACGTCATCAGCCGGCGGAATTTGTTGCGCCGCATCCCGCAGTTCACCGGCGTTTCCATGCCGACCAACCCCTGGGGCCGCGCCTGGTATCACGGCCTCCAGGTTCGCTACGAGAAGCGCATGATGGCGGCGACATCCCGCACCGGCGCCATCACCTGGGTGCTCGCCTACACCTGGTCCAAGATGATGGAAAATGCGCTCCGCCAGGACTTCACGTTCGAGTGGATGCCTTTCATCAACCAGGTGGCGGCTGAGGACCGCTCGCACAATCTGGCCTTCGCCGGCATCTGGGACTTGCCCTTCGGCAAGAACCGCGCCTTCCTGAACAACATGGGCCGCATCGGGCAGGCCCTTTTCGGCAACTGGCGCGCCAACGCCAACCTGATCTACCAGACCGGCGTACCGCTGGCTGCCTGGACAGGCTGGGAGTTCCTGTGCGGCAACCCGCTCGCGATCCAGCGCAACGAAAACAACTGGTTCAACCGCGACCGCAATTGCTACCGGCAGTTGCTGCCCTTCGAGCTGATCCAGTTGCCGGCGCGCTTCCACCAGATTCGTAGCCACACGGCGCCGCAGTTGGACGTCATGCTCTCCAAGCGCTTCCCCTTCGGCGATCGCTACGAGCTGGAGTTTCGCGGCGAGGCCTTCAACGCGACGAACACGCCGCTGCGAGGCGATCCGCCTTCGACCAATCCTTCGGATCCGCAGTTCGGCATCTTGCCGGTTCAGCAGTTGAACTTCCCGCGGAATATCCAGCTCGGCATGCGATTGAGATTCTAGTTTCGAGCGCGACGGGGGCGGGCCCCGGCGGGTCCGCCCCTTACGGTCCTTGGTAGCCGCGCTCGCGCAACAGCTCGAGCAGCGCAGTGCCGCGCGCAGGCAGGGGCTCGACGCGGACGGACACTACCAGCAGGGCCTCTGCGGAATCTCCGTACGGGCCGCGAGCCAGGATGCTGCCGCCCGGACCGACGGCAAGCGAGCAGCCGATGCACTTGCGTCCGCGCCACGGCCCCTCCCGCAGCCACCCCACGTTGCTGACGCCCACCACCGTCATCCCGTAGAGTCGCGCCAGCGTCGCATAGCTTCGAAGCCACAACTCCCCGTAAGGCTCGCGTTCGTTGTCGTGATCGGCGTCCACAGCCCACGCGCACGGCGAAAGCAACAGGCGCGCGCCCATGCGGGCCAGCGAGTGCCCCAACGCAAGGGACTCCGGGAAA
>JAPWUP010000253.1 GCA_028275505.1 Bryobacteraceae bacterium | reverse complement strand
GCGGCGCCCTTGCGATAACCGGCTTCGAAGGCCTGCTGCTCGCGGGCGCCGATCTCGCGCTCCAGTTCGGCAATGCGCGCCTCCAGCGCCCGCACCCTCTGCTCGGCGGCCGGATCCGCGCACGGCTTCGGCGCGCCGGGCTGCACCTGCGGCCATTGAATCGGTTCGACCGCCTCCGCTGCTTCTCCCCGGATGACTTTCGAGGCCAACCCAACCTCCTGCGCCGCTTGCGGCGGCGAATCTCAGACCACGTACTGCTCGCCCACCGCGCCCTTCAGGCTGATGACGCCTTCGGCCTCCAGTTGTCGCACGATGGCGATGATCTGCTGCTGCGCCGCCTCCACTTCCTTGATCTTCACCGGACCCAGCGCCTCCATGTCCTCGAGCAGCATCTCCGCGCCCCGCTTGGACATATTCTGCAAGAAATGTTTTTTCAGCTCCTCGCTCGTGCCCTTCAGCGCCAGCGTCAGCACCTTGCGGTCCACCCGCGCCAGCACCTCCTTGATCCCGTTGGCGTCAATCAGCAGCATGTCTTCGAAGACGAACATCAGATGGCGGATGGTCTCGGCCAGGTTGGGGTCCTGCTGCTCGATCTTGTCCAGGATTTCCTTGCTGGTGGCCGAATCCAGACGGTTGAACATCTCGGCCACCGCGCGCACACCCCCGTAAGATTCCCGGCTCATCTCGCCCAGCGCCTTGAGCTTCTGGCCGATGATGCTCGCGATCTTGCCGATGATCTCCGGGGAAATTTGCTCCAGGTTGGCCATGCGCAGCGCGACGTCGGCGCGCAACTCCGGCGGCAGCGAAACCAGCAACGCCGCAGCCTGCGACGCCGTCAGGTGGGAGAGGATCAGCGCGATGGTCTGCGGGTGCTCGCTGTGGATGAACTTGGCCAACTGCTGCGGGTCGGCCTTCTGCAAGGCGTCAAAGCTGGCCATTTCGCTGCCCAGGGCCTTGACCACCCGGTCCAGGATCTTCTTGGCCTGCTCGGGTCCGAAGGCATTGATGAGCAGCTTGCGCGCGTAATCCAGGCCGCCCTTGAGCATGAAGTCGTGCGCCAGCGTCATCTGGTAGAACTCTTCCAGGACGCTCTCGGCCTGCTCGGCGCTGACCGACCCCATGCGCGCCACCTCCCGCCCGATGGCCTGCACTTCCTCTTCGTCGAAGTGCTTCAGGATCTCCGCACTGGTCTGCTCGCCGAGCGACACCAGCAGGATCGCGGCCTTGCGCAGGCCGGGCATGGGTTCGTTTTGCGCGGCATTGACGATCATGGCTTCACCTGCTCAGGGATCCCGCAGCTTCGGTCCCTAGCTTTCCTTCTCATAGAGCCAGCTCCGCAAGATTTGGGCGGCTGAAGCCGGGTTCTTCTTCACGGTCTCGGCCAGGTGCTTGGTGAGAATCTCCGTCTTCTTGGTCGTTACGGGCGGCAACTTCAATGCGTTCAACGCCTCGGCTTCGAGCTGCTGCTGGCGGGCTTCCTGCTCCGCCAGGCGGGCTTCCAGATTCTCGGCAGCGGGCTGCGCCGCCGCTTCCAGGGACGCCGGGGGCGCCCCGGGCGGCAATTCGGGCGTCATTTCCACCCGTGCGCGACCTCGCTTGCGCCGGCCAAGCCGCCAGAGGGCGACCACCAGCAGCAACAAAACCAACCCCGCTGCCGCAGCCACCAGCGCCGGATTCTTCTTCAGAATTTCGTCCACCCACGGCGGCCAGGGAGAAGCCGGGGCAGGCGCCGCCCGCGGGGCTTCCGGTGGCGGCAGGCTGAGCGTGGTCTCGAAGGGAAGGCTTTCGACGATCAACTGATCGCCCCGCTCGGCGCTGAAGCCCGTTGCGGCCGCTACTAAATCCCGGATGGCCTTGATCCGCTCGGGCGGCGGCGGCTCCAGGATGCGGCGGGCCTGCGGCCCCACGCCCTCCCAGCGTACGTTCTGGTCCAGCAGCACCGCGATCGAGATGCGCTTGATGGTTCCCTGCGGCAGCTTCATGCGCCGCACGGTGCGCGTGGCCTGATAGGAGATGCTCTCGCTGCGCCGGGTCATACCCACCCCGCTCGCTCCCGGCCGCGAAGTGGGTCGGGGCAGGTTGGAAGCCGTGCCCGGCACCCCCGAAGCCAGACTGGTTCCGCTGATGTCCTCGGTTTTCTGCGAGCTGACCATCACCGAACGCGCCGGATCGAAGATTTCCTCGCTCTGCTCGCCGCTGGTCAGATCGCATTCCACCGAGACTCCGGCGCGGAAGTGCTCCGGCCCCAGCAGCGGCTCCAGCGTCGCGTGGATCTTGGCCAACAGGTCCTTCTCCAGCCGCTGCCGCAGCTCCAGGGCAGCTTCCGAGGAATCCTCGCCCTGCGTGGTCGAGCGCGCCCGGTTGAGCAGATTGCCGCGCATGTCGAGCACGGCCACGGCTTCGGGCGTCAAGCCTTCGACCGCGCTCGCCACCAGGTAGCAGATGGCCTGCACACTGGAGGGCGGCAGGCGCATGCCGCTGCGCAGCCGCACCAGCACGCTGGCCTTGGCCGGCTGACGAGCCTCCAGAAAAACAGAATCCTTGGGAAATGTTATATGGACGCGGGCCTGTTCGACCTCGGCCAGCGCCATGACCGAACGCTCCAGCTCCCCTTCCAGCGCCCGCCGGTAGTTGACCTGTTCCGTGAAATCGCTGGCGCCGAAGTTGGTGCGATCGAACAGCTCGAAGCCGATGCGCCCGCTGCGCGGCAACCCGGCCGCGGCCATCTGCAAGCGCAGCTCTGCCACCCGCGCCGAAGGCACCAGCACGGAAGCCCCGTTGTCGGCCAGGCGGTATTCCACTCCCGAAGCGCGCAGCTTGTCGAGGATCGCCGCGGCGTCTTCCGGGGCCAGGCCACTGTAAAGAAGGCGAAAGTCGCGCTCCCGGCGCCAGTGGGTCAGGGCGATCAGCGACCCGCCCACCACCACAGCCGCCACCAGCAGGCTGATCTTCTGCCGCAGCGAAAGGCTGGCCAGAAGCTTGCGAATCTGGTTCATCTCTCACGGCGCAAGGGGCCGCCCGCCCGCCGGCGCAGCCGCCCGACCCGCCCTGCTCCCTGCCGCCCGGCGGCACGCCGACCTGGCCGGCCCTCCTGCCCTATATCGGCATCCGCATGATTTCCTGATAGGCCTGGACCACCTTGTTGCGGACCTCCAGGAACAGCTCGAAAGCCAGCTCCGCCTGCTGCACCGCCAGCACCGTCTGATGAACTTCCTCATTTTCGCCGGCCAGCAGCTTCATTACGCTCTCATCGGCGTTGCGGCGCAGCCCCTCCACACGCTCGATCGCCTCCTTGAGGAGGCCGGCAAAGTCGGCTTTCGGTCCCTGGTGGATCCGGATCGGCTCGGGCAAGACACGGGTTGAAGCAACAGCCTGGACAGGAGCGGGCATCGCGCTACCTCAGCAGCTCGATCGAGCGATGAATCATGTCCTTGATGGCCGAAATCGCAGCCAGATTCGCCTGGTAGCCGCGCACCGCCCCCAGCAGGTCCACCATGTCCTCGGCGGGATTGATCCTGGGGAAGGCCACGTAGCCCTGGGCGTCGGCATCGGGATGGCCCGGCAAGTAGCGCTTTTCGGGCTCGCGCGGATCCTCCACGATTTCGATGACGCGGACCCCGGTCAGGGTCCCGTTGAGCTCGGCCTGAAAGGTCTCGGCAAAGGCGGAGGCCACGGGTTCGGCGGCAAAAATGGCATCCTTGCGACGATACGGCCCGCCCGCGGGCGTCCGCGTGGTCTCGGCGTTGGCCAGGTTTTCCGCCAGCAACTCGGCGCGCGTGCGTTGCGCCGCCAATCCCGAGGCACTCACCGACAAAGCGGTAAACAGGCTCATGTTTGCTTGCCTCCCTGAATGGCCGCCCGCACCAGCCGGAGATTGGAACGCAGCAGGTTTGCCGCCAGGTTGAAGCGCAGGGCGTTCTCGGCCAGCAGCCGCGCCTCCCGGTCCACGCTGACGTTGTTGCCGTCGTTCTTGACCGGCAGCCCGGTCACCTCGACCGGGCGCGGCGCCAGCTCGGGCAGCAAGCTGCGGAACTCGCGCTGGAAATCCAGGTCCAGCGTGCGATAGCCCGGCGTGGCGGCGTTGGCCAGGTTCGAAGCCACCAGCTTCTGGCGGACGGCCAGCAGATCCATGTAGCGCTGCAAAGCGCTGGCAACCGCATCCAGCATTCCGCAGCGGCCCAGTGCAAGGCGGCTGCCAGCCTGGGCACCCCGGCTTGCAAGGAGTTGGCGACTCAGGCCGTGTCAACAAGCTGGCAGGTGGCGCAAAACCGTCACATGCCGCCAGCCGAGTAAGGGGAGACGTAGCCCAGCGCGGCCAGGTCTTGGCTCAGCTCGGTCGCTGCCTGCCGCACGGATTCGATCATCGCCCGCCGTTTGGCTGCCCCGCAGCGTGCGGTGGGCGCGCTCACGCTGATGGCGCCGCAAACCCGCCCCTCGGCGTCGAATACGGGCGCCCCCGCCAGAAACGCGCCCTCCACCGTTTCCTCGTCATTCACCGCGTAGCCATCCCGGCGGACCCGCTCCAGCTCCGCCTCGAGGGCAGCCGGGCTGACGATGGTGCGTGGCGTGTAACGCGGCCACGGGGGTTTGCCCAGCAACCGCCTGCGGACAGCCTGGGGAAGGAAAGCGGCCACAGCCTTGCCGACCGCGGTGGCATGCAACGGGCAGGCATCGCCCAAATCGAGCGACAACCGCAGCTTGTGAGACACCTGGGCCCCTTCCGTCAAGACCACCCTGTCCCGGCGCAGCTCGGCCAGCCAGGCTGCTTCGTGCAGTTGATCCCGCAAACGCACCAAGTGAGGCCTCGCCGCCTGCGCCAGCACGCGGTCACCCATGGCCTGCCGCACGAGCGCGGTCATCTTGCAGGAAAGCATGTAAGGAGAAGCGGGCGTCGCCTGCTCGACGTAGCCGAGCTCCTTGAGGGTGTAAAGGATCCGGAAGGCGGTGCTTTTGCCGGTCC
>JAPWUP010000162.1 GCA_028275505.1 Bryobacteraceae bacterium | reverse complement strand
GTGCCGTTCACCGAGAAACTGCTGAACGTCGCTACCACTGCGATTGATGCATTGCGCGGAATGGTGGAGTGGTTTCTCAAGCTGCCTCAACCAGTGCAGGAGTGGACGATCAGGCTTGCGGCGCTTGCGGCGGCCATCGGTCCGGTGCTATTCGCGATCGGCCAGTTGGTTGAGGCAATCGGCGCGCTGTACAAGGTCAAGGTCCTCATACCGCCATTGCTCGATCTCATCGCCGGAGGATTCAGAAACTTCGCGGCGGCTGCCTCCGCGGCGCTCATGGCTACGAGCCCAGCCGGATTGAACGGCCTCGCAGCGGCGTTGTACGCGCTCAAAGAGGCGGTGCTGCTAACTGCTGCGGCGTGGACTGGATGGCAACTGGGCCGCTGGATTGACGAGAACATTGTCAGTAAAATTGGCGCGCTGAACAAATTCCTCGAGATCGTGGCTGCGTTCCCGGCGGCAGTCTACCAGAGAATAACGGGAGTGTCGGGCGACGCCTCGCGCGCGATGCGCGATCTGGAGAGCGCGACGAAAGCGCTTGAGGAACGGCTCCGAGCACACGGGATCGTCGTCGAGCGCGGCAACATGACGACTGAGCAATACGCTGCGGCCCTGCGGCGGGCGGCGGAGCAAGCCGGGCTGTTTAAGGGCGCGCAACAGGAAGTCGAACAGGTGACGCGGCGCAAAATCGCCGCAACCGTGGACGACAAGGAAGTAACACGGCAAATCATTGAGGCGCAGCGCGAGGCGGAACGCCAGGCGCGCGAGCTGACGGAGGCGCTGGTCGCGCTCGGCGTGCGGACGCGCGAGGAAGTTCAGCTCGACGAACTCAGAAAGCAGGTGGACGCGCTGCACCTCGCGTTTGCGCAGGGCAAAATCTCGGCGTACGAGCTGTCCGTCGCGTGGGACAACTACGTCAAGACCCTGGAACGCGTGCGCGATCCGCTCGCGTTCATGCTGGACGAAGTGCCCAAGCTCAACTCGGGGATCAAAGAGGAAGCCGAGCTATTCTGGCAGCTCGATGCGGTGATACGCAGGGCCTCCGCGGGCAGCCTGCAATGGTGGGCGGAACTCGACGCGGAGATGGAGCAGATCGCGAATTCTGTACTGAACCTCACGGCGTCAGGCGATCAATATTGGAAGACGCTTGAGGCGGGCATGTACCGTACGCGCGCAGCGATCGGTGTTGCGACGGAAGAAGTAAAAAAGCACAATGACGCTTGGACGAAAGCCGGCAAACAAGTGTCCACCATACTGACGGACATGTCGCGCGGCATTGCCGATGTGATACTCAAGGGCAAGTCGCTCGGCGAGGTAATGACGCAGACCTTCATGGAGATCGCGCGGGCGGCATTGCGGTACGTCATCGAGGAGGCATTGGGCGGCATTGCGCGCGCGATCGGAAATCTGATCAAGGGCGAGGTGGCGAACCTCGGCCAGGCGTTCAGCGGCCTGTTCAAACAGATCGAGGACATAGGACGTGCCATGGCGCGGGTGTTCGGGGGAGGCGGTGCTGCCGCGAAGGCGCCGTCCGGAGGCGCGCAGGGAGGCGGAGGCGGCGCTGGCGCACCAGCCGGAGCTGGCGGCGGACTGGCTGGCTGGCTGGATTTCGCAACGAATCTCGTCTCAAGCGTTCTCGGCTATTTCCAGGGGCGACGCATCGAACAGGACGTCGCGCGCATCGAGGTCACCACGCGCGGCATTCTGAGCCAGCTACAGGCGCTGCAGGATTCGGCGAACCAATGGTGGCCATGGCTTCGCAATCTGGCTGATCCGGCTTGGGAGACCGTGAATCTGCTGACCGGCATTCACGATCTGCTGCGACAGATGCTGGAGGCCATTGCTGGTGCGGCTGCGAACGCGGCGCGTTCGATTGCACCCGCGTCTGGCGGGAGAACGCTGTCGCCAGCGACTGTGCCCGTAAGCGTGAACGTGAGCGTGCGGACGGACGCACGCGCAATCGCAGATGATGTCGCGACAACGATCGCGCGGTCGCTGAAATCTGCCGGATACGTGCTGGTGTAATCATGGCAATCACGGTGCGGGTGGGCGGCGTTGACAGGACCTCGAGGTTGGCGGCGTCGAGCATCGTGCTCGACCGCAAGCTGGCATTCCGCGCGTCGGCGCGGTTCCACCTCCGGGATACCGGAGGATGGAGGCCATCGCTCGGCCAGTACGTCGAGATTGACGATGGCACGACGCCGCTGTTCCGCGGCTGGGTCTGGCGTATCGAGGAGCGACCCATCATCGGCGCGGGGACGACGGAGGCGGACGTAGAATGCGTTGACCTTCACCACGTCGCGGCGCGGCGATTGCTGCGCGCGAATTACTCCGGATGGTATCTGCCGAACATCATCAACCACATCGTCGCTGTCGGATTGAGCGGCGAGGGCATCACGGTAAGCGGCTCGCCACCTAACCAGCTCATCGGCGGATCGCTGAGCTTCTACTACACCTCCGTTGCGCAGGCACTGACGCAGCTGGCGGATATCGCGGGCTGCGTCTGGTACATTGACCACCAGAAACGTTTGCACTTCGAAGCGTTCACGGCGCGGAATGCGACATGGCAGATCACAGATGACAACCGCGACGTGTACGACCTCCGCGTGACACGAACGCTGGAAGATTACCGGAACAAACAGTGGGTGAGAACCGAGATACCGCAGCTCGGCGACGAGTGGACGGAGAGTTTGTTTTTCCCCGGTCCGGGTTCGTGGATGGCGTCAACCCGATGGGTGGTCTGCCAGGTCTACGAGATCTCGGTAGGCGGAGTCGCGAAGACGATCAAAGCCGTTGACCCCTCGAGCGAGCAGCCGCCCGAGAGCGGCTACGATTTCTGGCACTGGATCGGCGCAGGCGGAATTTACAACCTCGACTGGCAGGCACCGGAAGGCGGCGCATACGTGGACGTGAGATATAGACCAGGCGATCCGTGGGAGCAGCAAGAGTACGGACTCAAAGTCATCGCGGAGACAGACGACGAAGAGATCCAGCGAATGAAGGCGCTGACAGGAGGGAGCGGGCTGTGGGAAGTGATCGAGGACACGAAAGCCGGCGTGGACCCCGACGGCATGGTTGCGATCGCGCAGGCGAGGCTGCGCAGATATGCGCGCGACGGCATCCGCGCGACGGCGGAGATTGGAAGGCGCGACCTCGAACCCGGCATGCGAATTACTGTGGACTCCTCGATGTTCGGCATTTCGCAGGCACTGTTTTGCGAAAGCGTGCGCTGGACGATCCGATGGTCGCCCTTTGGCGAGATCGTCCGGATCGAGGCGGAGCTGTCGGACGCGGAGCCCAGCGCTGCCGCCGGGGCGAACTACTTCGCGAAGCTCGTCGAGATGGCGCGCACTGGTGTGGGCGCTGGCGGCGGAGCATACCGTGCGATAGCCGCGCCGTCGGGGACATGCGAGTGGGTAAGGTATGCGCTCCGGATCGCAGATGCCGCCATGGGAGCCGGAGACTTCGGCCGGTACCAGCTAGACGCCACGCGTTATGGCGTAGCCTGCATGAACGAGAATCCGGCAAGGCTTGTGAGGCAGTACGGCGCTGGCATCGTGCATTCGGCGAGCTGAGGTGAGCTATGGCGGTTCGGTACAGCGGAGGGCCAATAGTAAGCACGACGTTCGATGCAAGTAGCCGCACGGCACTTGTTGACAACCTGAAGGCAGCACTGGTGAATGCGGGCTGGACGACTGTTAGCGGCAACAGCGGCGACTGGAAATTGCAATCGGCAACGACCCCTGCCGGACACGCTATCCGCGTGCGGCTCTATGATCCGGGCGGCACCAATGTGAGCGCGCGGATGCGACTGCTGAGTGCGGACGAAGTCGTCGCGCCGAACGGCGATCTCTGGCTGAAGGCAGGCAGCGGCTACACGTACCGCGTGATGGCCAACAAGTATCAGTTCATGTGCTTCAGGGACGGGGAGTTTAACGCGATGGGGACGGCGTGGGCTGCGGGCGTGCCGTGGACGCCGAGCTGGCATACACCTGCACGGTTAGGATGGGCCGTCTCGGCATCACGCTCTGATAATGAGACATCTGCCCGAGAGAGTTGGAGGAGTAGACCATTCTGGGGCGATTGTGCCCATGCCCTCATTTATGGCACGACTGGTATCTACACCGCATCCGGCACGCAACACAGTTCATACCTGCAATACCTTGCGCCATATAAGGCAAGTGGGTTAGCTGACATATTGACAGGATTGCGGTGGCCTAATGGCTCTATTCTGATTGCAGATCCACTGATCTCTCACGCTATTGACTCGTGGGGAAATATCGGGCGTATGGTCGGCCAGTTGTGGGACGCCGTCATCATTGCTGACTCCACGATCGGGGAGGACGCGATCATACAGTTTGACGGTAATTCATGGCGCATGGTGCGGTATGACACCGCGGCTAACTATGGACCGTGGTCTCTGGCGCTACTGGAGCCCAGTTCGTGAGTTGCGGGGTGGGCGGGATGCGATTGAGTGACCGGGAGAAAGTGATTGCCGAGATGGTGATGCGCGGCGCGTCGAACAAAGACATCGCCGAGCGGTTGAAGATGCGGCTACCGACTGTCCAATCGTATGTGCGGCGGCTGTATCTGAAATTCGACGTCGAACAGTACGATGGGAACCCGCGCGTGCTACTCGCGCTGAAATTGCGCGACTACTTCGAGGCAGAACGTGGCGGACGCGGACCGAGCAATTGAGAAGCTGCTCGCACTCGAGGGCAGCGAGTACGTCGAGGCGGACGTCGAGGCCGGCCCTGCGCGCTACGGTTTGACTACGCGCTGGCTGCGCGCGGCGGGTCTCGCGGACGATCCGCGCGAGATCACGCGCGAGCGGGCGGCGCAGATCTACCGCGAGTATTGGTGGGAGCCTTTGATGCTGGAGGCGATCACGGATCAACAGATCGCCGAGGCGCTGCTTATCACTGCGGTTAACGTCGGCGCTGAGCGCTGCGTGCGCTGGTGGCAGCAAGCGCTCAATGCTGCCGGCGAGGACCTCCGCGTGGACGGGCGGATGGGGCCGCGTACCCTAGCGGCGACGAATCGGCATGGACGGGCGGCCATCGGCGTGTTCCGCCAGACAGTGGAGCGATTCTACCGTGCGCTGGCTGCGCGAGAACGGTACGCGCGCTATGCGCGCGGATGGGAGAGACGAGTTAGAGCAGCGTTCGGGGAGGAGACATGCTGACCGGCGTGAAGGCGCGAATCATCCGGGCGTTCGTCGGTTCGATCGCGAAGTCGAACGATACCCGTACCACGATCATGGGCATCGTCGCGGCGGCGCTGATCGCGGCGCAGCTGGACTGGACTGCGCTGCTGAAGGGCGATCCGGATCAGATCGGGATGGCAGCCGGCGCCGTCGTGGCGGCACTCTGGGGCTACTGGACGAACAAGCCGGACGGCGAGGCGGAAACGAAACAGGCGAAGCGCTAACCCTGGACAGGAGAACGTTTTGCCGTGGTGGCCACCAGCCGCAGCGCGATGCTGCGGCTTTTTCTTTCCTCTGCGGCGGCATGCCCTCAACATCCGCGCAGGCCGCCGGAAAGAACGAAAAGCAACGCAGAAGGGCATACCCTCGGGAGCCACCACGACCGGGCAGCGGGCCGGGCCGGCGATCCGGACCTCTGAGCCGCCCGGCAGCCGCACCAAGCCGACCGGTTCAACCGCTGGAGACCGCGGACGATGAGACGATACGGGGATTTGCTTTGCGGCCGTCAGGGCCTCCTTCCCCCTTTATGCACCTCAGCATGTCCTTGCTGAGCAAGAGTTTTCCGCAAGATCTCTGCTGCACTGCCGTGGCGCTGCTTAAACTCCTCCCATATCTGCCTGATCAGTTCGCCTATTTCGAGTCCGCGTGCGGCGGCTTCGAGCTTGATCTCATGATGCACGTCCGGGTCTATCGGCAGTGACTTTTTTCCTTTTGCTGGCATGGACGTAGGCCTACTGCTGAACCAAAAGACCGATAATGGTCTTGACAGACATTGGTCTCCTGGTATACTGTGAAATTGTGGAGCCAAACGTTAGCCTAGCAAAGGTCAGGCGCATCTTGCTGAAGCGCCGCGGAGCCCTCTCAGAGCTCGCTAAAGCTCTCGGCGTCAGCAGAACCACAGTCACACGCGTGCTACAAGGGAAGGCCACCTCCAAGAGGATCTTGAACGAAGCCCTACGCAAGGCGGCCGAAATCGAAGGCATGGCCGCCCTGAAGGCTGGATCACGGGGTTGACCGGAATGACCCGCGACGAGTGGCTCGCAGCCAGGCGCACCGGCATCGGCGGCTCCGACATCGCCGCCATCCTCGGTCTCAGCCCGTGGCGAACGCCGCTCGACGTGTACCGGGACAAGGTGGACGGGGCGGAGCAGCCGGAGACCGAGGCGATGCGCTGGGGGCGTCTGCTGGAGGACGTCATCGCGCGCGAGTACGCGGTCCGCGCCGGTGTGCGGATCCAGCGCGCGATCGCGAGTGGGCAATTGCGACTCTCGATCGTGTGGTGTTGTCTCCTGGCACGCGCGCCCGTCTCAAGAAGGGAGAGCTGTGTGGCGCGGATGGCGTTCTCGAATGCAAAGCCGTGAGTGCATTCTCGTCCAGCGAATGGGGCCGCGGCGACGACCCGGACGCGGTGCCTGTCCACCATGCTGCCCAATGCATGTGGTACCTCGGCGTGACCGGGCTGCCATGGTGCGACGTGGCCGCCCTCATCGGCGGCCAACGGCTCATCATCCGGCGCATCGAGCGCGACGAGGAGACCATCCGCGCGATGCTCGAGCGCGCAGAAAAGTTCTGGCGCGATCACGTTCTCGCCAGAATTCCACCTCCACCGAGCAATGCGCGTGAGGCAGAGAAGGTATGGCCAAGAGATAGCGGCGAATCCCTCGAAGCTGATGAGCAATTGCTCGCAGCCTACAACGCCGCACGAGAAGCTCGAGCTCGCGTGCTGGAGGCGGAGCGCGACTACGAGGCAGCCATTGAGCGCATCAAGCTGGCGCTCGGCGAGCGCAGTGTGCTGACGCTCAACGGCCGCCCGATCGCCACATGGCGCGCTGCCGCTCCGCGCGAGGTCATCGACTACCAGGCGGTGATCCGTGAAGCCGCTGTGTCGCCAGAGATCATCGCCAAGCACACGAAAATCCAACCCGGCGTTCGCCGGTTCGTCTTGAAGGAGGTACGATGAGCACAGCACTCAAGGATGCCGTCACTGGCGGCAGCGTCCAGCAGCGTCGCACCAACGACATTGCGGCGCTGCTCAATGATCCCAGGGTCAAGCAGCAGATGGCGCTCGCCCTGCCCAGGCACGTCACAGCCGACAGGCTGGCGCGCGTGGCGCTGACCGAGGTGCGGCGCAATCCAGTGCTGGCCAGGTGTGATCAGATGAGCCTGCTCGGCGCGATCATGACCTGCGCCCAGCTCGGTCTGGAGCCTGGCGGGCCATTGGGCCACGCCTACCTAGTCCCGTTCGAGAACCGGAAGGAGGGACGGACTGAGGTGCAGTTCGTTCTCGGCTACCGCGGCATGATCGAGCTGGCGCGGCGCTCCGGCCAGATCCAGAGCATCGAGGCGCGCGCGGTCTACGATGGCGATGAGTTCGAGGTTCGATTCGGCCTCGAAAGTCGTCTGACTCACGTACCGGATTTTGAGAACCCGAACCGTACGTGTCCCGAAAAGTTGAGATTCGTCTACGCGGTCGCGCGACTGCGCGATGGCGGTGTCCAGTTCGAGGTGATGAGCCGCCGGGAGATCGAGGCGGTGCGCGCGCAGAGCAGAGCCGCGGCGAGCGGCCCATGGCAGACGCACTACGAGGCCATGGCTATGAAGTCGGTGATTCGCCGACTGTTCAAGTACTTGCCAGTGAGCGTCGAGGTAGCGCAGGCGATCGAGCAGGACGAGCGCGCGGAACTCGGGCTGCCGCAGGAGCACCTGCTTGCGACGGACGACGTGACGGACGTTGCGCCGGCATCCCCGCCGGAGTAGCAGGCGTCGCGAGATGAGGCGCAATGATGGACGCGCGCGAGCAGCTCGAAGAACTGATGCGCCGGGGCACGGAGGTAATGTGCACTGCTCGTATCTGGATGCCGAGCTGTACATCACGCGCGCAAGATGCTTGCGCGACCTGATGCAGTACGGCCTCATGCCGCCGGATCCGGCACCGAGCGAGGAGTACAAGCGTGGGTGGGAGGCGGCCTGCATTGCGCTTCTCCAGTCCGACGAGTTGCGCCTGCTCAGAGAAGTTCTTGCGGATGCCGAGGAGGCCTTCGACGATGTCCCAAGCAAAGCGAAAGGGCGCGCGGAATGAGCGACGATCCCTCGCGTTGCTGGAAGCCGCAGGCTATAGGTGCACCAGGGCGGCGGCGAGTCTCGGGGCGTGGGACGTGATCGGCATCGGCAGCGCTGACATCGTGCTCGTCCAAGTCAAGACGCGCGACTGGCCGAGCGCGTCGGAGATGGAGGCGCTGAAGCTGTTTCCGGCCCCGCCAAACTGCCGCAAGTTAGTGCACCGCTGGCGCGATCGCCAGCGGTTGCCGGACGTGAGGGAGATCTCATGAGCACTGCGTGCGAGATTTGCAAACGCGAGCTCGTAAGCGACCAAAAGGGCGGTGCTTTGATCTGCCCAGACTGCGCCGTAAGGCTGCGGCTGACTGCTGGCTTTGATGGATCGCAGCCAATCACTGGGTTCTGCCGCTGCGGCACCTACTTGGTTGGACTGCCTGAGTTCCTGCGACACGTGGCGCGATGCGGTGAATACGGGAGGTAGCAGATGTCTGCCGCGCCCGGCCCCAGGCTGGCATTGGCCCTCGCAGAGTGCAATGATGCACTCATGCGGTACCAGGACCCCAAGATCGAGCGGGCAGGCAGGCGCTACGCCGATTTGACGGCGACGGCACCGCCAAACGATGTGACCTCCGCCGCCGCACTTGAAGATTGCGAAGCCGCTTCTTCCGGCTTTGCCCGTGAAGTCCTTGCCCGGCCTCACCGGGACCAGAACCTTGCCCAGATGGAGAAAGCTCATGCCTAACTCACTTTCTGCTTCTACGAGATCCGCAATGCGCACGCCTCCGGCTGCGAACTCATCGCCCCAGCGCATGCGGATGATGGTGACGCCTGAGCTCGCCAAACAGTGGCTTGAGGCTAACACCCACAATCGCCCACTGAGCGAAACGCTGG
>JAPWUP010000252.1 GCA_028275505.1 Bryobacteraceae bacterium | reverse complement strand
ACGTGGATCGGTGGTTCGACACTGGCGCGTTCGGTTTGGCCGAGCCCTTTACGTTCGGCAACGTGGGTCGCCGGTTGCCCGACGTGCGGGCGCACGGAGTCAAGAATTTTGACCTGGTCCTCTCCAAGGGTTTCCATTTCACCGAACGCGTCTACCTGAAGTTCCGGGCCGAGGCCTTCAATGCCTTCAACACGCCGCAATTCGCGGCGCCCTCGGGAAGCGTGGGCGCAGCCGCCTTTGGGCGCGTCTCCTCGCAATTGAACCGGCCTCGTTCGATTCAGTTCGGCTTGCAGTTGTACTGGTGAGCCCGCGGCCTGCGCCGCGGTCCGCTGTGCGAAAATAGGACCGCAGTGGCGGAAAGAGAGCCCCCGGCGCAGGTCCAGCAACAACTGATCAACCGGGTTCTTTCCAGCCGGCAGTTCGCCCACGCGCATATGCTCAAGCGCGTGCTTCTGTATCTGGTGGACTGTTCGCGGCGCGGCAATCCCCCGAAAGAATACGAAATCGCGGTGCACGCACTGGGTCGCGCGGAGTCTTTCGATCCGCGCACTGATCCCATCGTCCGGGTCTCCGTGGCGAGCATCCGCAATCGTCTGGCGGCTTACTTCGCTACCGAGGGAAGAGACGAAGCTTGGCGCTTGTGGATTCCCAAGGGCCAGTACCGCGTGGTTTTCGAGGAGGCGGTGGAGGCCGGGACCTCGGAGGTATCGCCCGGAGCCTTGGCCCGTTTTTGGGCGCCCTACTTTTCCGGCCGTTCGGCCAACATTATCGTGTACACTGAACCACTGTTTTTCCGCGACAATCGGGGCCATTTCTTCCGGGACTGGTACGTAAACGATCCGGGCGCGGCAGAACGGGTGGAACAGAAGCTGGAGGCCTCCGGTCTGGGACCGTTCGAGCCCGCCTATCACTACCTTTCCTCGGGGGAAGTCCACTGCCTGCTTTCTCTCTCACGCCTTTTCCACGAAAGCGGGGTGCCGGTGGAAACCAGGAGCTGCCGGATCACTTCGTGGAACGATTTGCGCCACGCCAACCTGATCCTGCTGGGCAGCCCGCGCACCAATCCGTTCCTGAGCTCGCTTCAGGGCGAGGAACCCTGGATTGTCCAGCCGGACTGCATCCAGAACCGTGATCCGTTGCCCGGCGAGCAGGCGACTTACAGGGGTAGCCGCCGCCTGGACGGTAAATTGGCGCGGCGCACGGAGTACGCCGTGGTCACGCGCAGGCCGGGCCTGTCTCCCGGTTGCGCCATCACCTGGATCGCCGCCAACCATGGCAGGGCGATCGAGGGCGCCGGGCACTTGCTCACCCTGGAAGACCAGGTGCAGCGCCTGCTGGCCGGCATGGGTGTTTGGGCAGACGCTCAGGTCCCCGAGCGCTTTCAGTTGCTGATGCAGGTGGAAATGATTGATTTGAGCGACGAGGTCGTTCAGGCGACCTGCGTCAGCTCACGTGTGCTCGCTCCCGCCCCCGGCGCCCGCCTTTGATTAACGGTAAATTACTACCCCAAGCGTTCCCCCGGCGGTAGAACAAAAGGGAGGAGATACTTTATGTCCGTACAGGCGCCAGCCTCCGGCGCAATCCCGACGGCCTTGGACCCAGCCCTGCTGCTACGAATCCACCTGACGATGGTCCGCATCCGCCAATTTGAACAGCGCGCGATCGAATTGTTCATGGCGGGCGAGCTGCCGGGTTTCCTGCATTCCTGCCTGGGACAGGAGGCGGTGCCGGCCGGGGTCTGCGCCGCGCTGCGTGAGGACGACTACATCACCAGCACGCACCGCGGCCATGGCCATGTGATCGCCAAGGGCCTGAGCTTCGATCGGATGATGGCGGAGTTGTACGGCCGGACCACGGGCTACTGCAAAGGCAAAGGCGGCTCCATGCACATCGCGGACTTCAGTCAGGGAGTGCTCGGGGCAAACGGTATCGTCGGGGCAGGGATACCCATTGCCACGGGCGCGGCCCTCTCCGCGCAGATGCGGCGTTCCGGCCAGGTCGTGGTGGCCTTCTTTGGCGACGGCGCCACCAGCCAGGGCGCTTTTCACGAGGCGGCCAATCTGGCTGCGGTCTGGAATCTGCCGGTGGTCTACGTGTGCGAAAACAATCTTTACGCGGTCTCGACGCCGGTGAGCCGCCAAATGCGGGTGAACTCCGTCGCGCAACGGGCGGCCGCTTATGGTTTCCCCGGCGTGACCGTGGACGGCAACGATCCGCTGGCGGTCTACGAGGCGGCGCGCGCGGCTGTTGAGCGGGCACGATCGGGCGGTGGTCCGACGCTGCTGGAATGCCGCACCTATCGGTGGATGGGCCACTACATCGGCGATCCTGCGACTTATCGCCCGGCCGAAGAAGTGGCTTGGTGGAAGGAGCGGGATCCGCTCGCCCTCTTTGAGCGCAAACTCATCGAGACGGACATTTGCTCGCAGGAGGAGATTCAGCGGGTGCACGAACAGGTTCGGGCGGAGCTGGAGGCCGCCATCGAATTCGCCCGCCAAAGCCCTGCCCCGGCGCCTGAGGACGCTCTCACGGATTTGCCGCAATGAGCCAGCTTTACTACCGACAGGCGATTCGCGACGCCTTGCGCGAGGAGATGCGCCGCGATGAACGTGTGTTTCTGCTCGGCCTGGACATAGGTCGCTTCGGGGGAACTTACAAAGCTACCCAGGGCTTGTGGGAGGAGTTCGGCGACGAACGGGTGCGCGATACCCCGTTGTCGGAAGCCGCCATCGCCGGCGCCGCGGTGGGGGCGGCTATGACCGGCATGCGACCGGTGGCCGAAATCATGTACATGGATTTCATCACCATCGCACTCGACCAGATCGCCAATCAGGCCGCCAAACTGACGTATATGTCCGGCGGGCAGGCGCGCATCCCGGTGGTGTTCCGCACGCAGGAGGGGGCAGGCCGGTCCTCGGCGGCGCAACACGCGCAGAGTCTGGAAGCCTGGGTAACCCATATTCCGGGACTGAAAGTGGTGCTCCCCGCGATCCCCTACGACGCGAAGGGCTTGCTCAAGACTGCGATTCGCGATGACGGCCCGGTGGTCTTCATCGAGCACAAGCTGCTTTACGGCGTCAAAGGCGAGGTGCCCGACGAAGAGTATCTGATTCCATTCGGCCAGGCCCGAATCGTGCGCGAGGGCGCCGACGTAACCATCGTCGCCCTGTCCCGGATGGTCCTGAAAGCGCTGGATGCGGCTGAGGAGCTGGCCCGGGAAGGAATCAGCGTCGAGGTCATTGACCCGCGCACCGTCGTGCCGCTCGATCTGGAAACCATCCTTGCCTCGGTGCATAAGACCGGGCGGCTCATCGTCACCCATGAAGGTTACACGCGCTGCGGCGTGGGTGCGGAAATTGCCACGCAGGTCGTCGAGCACTCGATGCATGCTCTCAAGCGACCGCCGCGCCGGGTTTGCGGTCGCAACGTACCCATCCCCTTTGCGCCGGTAATGGAGAATTACGTCATTCCCCAGGCGGCGGACCTGGTGAACGCAGTTCGGGAGCTGATGTCATGAGGGAGCTGCGGATGCCCCAGCTCGGTCAGACGATGACCGAGGGAACGATCCTGAAGTGGCTCAAGCAGGAGGGCGAAACGGTGCGCCGGGGCGAGCCGCTGGTCGAGGTCGAAACCGATAAAGTGGCCATGGTCGTGGAATCACCCGAAGAGGGCCGACTGCTCAAGATCCTGCGCGCCGAAAACGAAACCGTACCCGTAGGCGAGGCGATCGCCTGGATCGGTGAGAGCGAACAGGCACAGCCATGAAGCAACCATTGCGCTTCGGCTTGATCGGGCACAAGTTCATGGGCAAGGCTCACAGCCAGGCCTTGCACGATGTGTCGTTCTTCTTCGAAGCTCGCTTCGAACCCGTGCGGGCGGTGCTTTGCGGGCTGGAAGACGACTTGCCCGAGGCAGCCGCGAGGTACGGATGGCAGCGCTGGACCCATTCTTGGCGCGAGGTGGTGGCGGATCCCGAGATTGACGTCGTTGTCATAGCCACGCCCGGTAACACGCACTGCGAGATCGCGATCGCGGCGGCCGAGGCGGGCCGCCACGTCATCTGTGAAAAACCCCTGGCGCTTGACGCGGAGCAAGCTGCTCGCATGTGCAAGGCAGTCGAGCGCGCAGGCGTCAAGCATCTGGTGAACTTCAACTATCGCCGCGTGCCCGCCGTGCAACTGGCCCGGCAACTGATCGAGCAAGGCCGCCTGGGAGAGATCTACTATTTTCGCGGGACCTACTGGCAGGACTGGCCGCTGGATCCCGCGTTCCCTTTCGTATGGCGTTTTGACAAAGCTATCGCCGGCGCCGGCTCGATGGCTGACAAAGGCTCGCATTTGGTGGACCTGGCTTTGTACCTGGTCGGTGATATCGTCGAGGTCGCAGCGACGACCGAGATCTTCGTGCGTGAGCGCCCGGCGCCCGAAGGCGCTGCTCGGAGGGTCACCACAGACGACGCGGCTGCCTTCCTGGCTCGCTTCCGCAGCGGTGCGATCGGCCTCTTCGGTACGTCTCGCATGAGCGCCGGCCACAAAAACGCGCTCGGCTTCGAGGTTAACGGCAGCCGCGGAAGCCTGATCTTCGACCTGGAGCGTCTGAACGAATTGCAGGTTTACTTCGTAGGTGACGACCGTGCTGCCCGGGGCTTCCGCACCATCATGGTGACCGAGCCCGTCCATCGTTACGTGGATCGCTGGTGGCCGCCCGGCCACGTTCTGGGTTGGGAGCACACCTTCATTCACCAGTACTACGAGTTCCTCCACGCGCTCGAAACCGACACGCTGCCTTCGCCGAACTTCCACGACGGGTTGAAGGTGCAGCGCGTGCTCGATGCGGTCGAACAGGCGGTGGCCGAGAAACGATGGATCGGCGTGCCAGAAGGGACATGAAGCCTATGGGAACGGAGACAGCGGCGCTCTCCGCAGACCTTTCCGCCCCCATCGCGACGATGGCGGCGGTGGTGAAAACGGCGCCCGGAGCGGGTAACGTAACCTTCATGCGCGTCCCCGAGCCTCAGTGCGGGCCGGGCAAG
>JAPWUP010000251.1 GCA_028275505.1 Bryobacteraceae bacterium | reverse complement strand
ACGGGCGGGCTGGCGTTCACCGGCATAGGTCAGGATGAACCCCGCGGGCGCCCCAGCGGGCGCGGCTCTCTCACCGATCCGGATATCCCGCAAGGACGACCTTACGTCCCGCCCGCACCTCAGCCTCAGGTTCCGCCCGGCGAAGAGCCGCCCATCCCGGAGGAAATCCTGGAGAGCATCCGACACCTGTTACCGCCGCCTGAGCAGCAGCCGCGCGTGATTCTGCGCTTCGCCGAGGAGCGCGATCTGCTCGTGGCCGGCATGCTCGCCGGAGGACGCGAACTGGCTCACCGGCCCGCCGTGATTGACGTGCCCGTCGGCAAAGGCCACGCCCTCTTGTTCGCCATCAACCCTATGTGGCGGCAACAGACCCAAGGCAGCTTTTTCCTGCTCTTCAACGCGATGTTCAATTTCGACAACCTTGGCGTCGGTCGTCCGCCCGCAAGCACGGAGCAGAAAAAGCCGGCTACGGACTGAGCCGCTCAACGCACGAGAACCAGCGGGACTGGCGGGCTGCACACGCCGGCGGCGCACACCCGAACCTCGGTCGTCATGGCGGGCAGATCCTCAGGAACGACGGCGTTGATTTGTTGAACTCCGGCCAGACCCGGAGCCGGCCCCCAGTAAAGCGGCGCGGTGATCTCGCGATCGTGAATCCTGACGCTCGCGCCGCGGCCATCGGCAGGCAACCCGGTGGCAAAAATCTGAACCACGCTGCCCGGCAGCGCCGGCGCGCCCGGCCCATTGACGGTGTTGTCCTGATTGAGGATCCCGAAGATCCCAGGCGCCACCTCGGCCAGCGCCACCCTGTACGGCGCGCTGCGAATCCCGTCCACTGTGACCACCACTTCGGCCGAACTCCTCCCGCCCAGCTCTGCAGGCACTTGCAGGTTGATCTGGGACGCGGAAACGTACAGCAACCGGGCTGCAACTCCGTCGAAGGCCACGCTGACGCTGCCGCCTGCAAGCCGTGAGCCGAACAGCGTCGCCAGCGATCCCGGCGCCACTGGCCCCGTGCGAAACGTGGCCGCGTTCGTCAGCGCGGTGATCTGCGGCGGCTCCACCGGAGGTGGCGCGGGCGGTGAGACGCGCAGGACAATCGGCAACGTTCGCGATCCGGCAAGCGGCCCCGCATCCACGGTCAGCGAGGCACGATACGTGCCAGGCGCGAGGTTGGCGGGCAAAGCGTCCACACGGATCGTTGCGTTGCCGAATCCCTCGGTGCGATCCACCCGGAGCCAGCCGGAACCATCCTGATAGGTAAGGATCACGCGCCAGATCAGGATCCCGCCGCCCTCATTGACGATGCGCACGTAGCCGACTTGGTGGCCTCCGCCTGCGACGCCCGAATATTCGAGGGGCGGCGTCGCGTCCACGACCAGCCGAGGGAAGTACGCCGCGTTGCAATCGCCCAGGGCCGCGCAATCCGACGCTGGCGTCACGGCGGCAAAACGCGGTACCGGCGCCGACGCGCTCGCCGTCGCGACCGTGGACACCGGAGCCAGCGTTACGCTCCAACGCGCGATGACCGGATCGCCGCCGGCCAGCGGCGGCAGTCCGAGAAACGTCGGAAACTGCGCGCTTTCCCGAAGCAGCGGGCTGGAGTCCACTACTTCGTAGACCACGTAGCCCGAACCGCCCGACAGGCTCACTTCGCTCACGGCGTCAAAACTCACCGTGCCAGAGCCGGCCGGTCCCGGAACGTACACCGGCGCACCGCCAGCGCCGTTCGCGTCCGCGCCCGCAACCCGCGCAAGCACGAGGGATCCGCTTGCCGTGGGAGCGTACTTGCCACCCGAAGGGGGCAAGCCGAGATCGCCGCCCGCGGTCGGCTCCACCGCGCTCGAACCCGCAATCACGTCCGGAACGAAAAGGCGGGCGCCGGCGGGAAAGCCCGAATACTGGACTAGGATCCGCGTCCCGTGATCCTCATACGGACCCTTCTTGCGGAACGAGTCCGCCGCTCCCTCCGTCAGGCGCGTGGATGCGAAGCGCGTTCCCGCCGCCAGCAGGCTACTGAAGCTCAGCGTCTCCGGCAGGCGGGATCCGGTGCAGACGACCTGCGTCGTCGAAGTGGCGGCCAGCAAACCCTCGCTGAGGTAGCCCACCGCCACTTGCGGATTGTCCAGAACGAGCGGACTCTGACCGCCGCTGGCCAGAGACACACGGATCGGCTGGCCCTTGAGCGATGCCGGCAATTGACTGGCTGCCAGGCGCAGGTTCGTGATCCGCAACACGGCCGTGCCGGATGCCGAGAGACGGAAGGAGAGGCCGTTAAAGGAAACGGTAGCGGGCGGCGACCACGTGGCGACCGTCGCCACAGGCGCGAAGCCACTGCCGCTATCCACTTCGACTTTCACGTCCACCGTGTCGGCGCCGGTGAGGCGGTTGGTGACGTTAACAGGCGCCAGCAACGTCAGGTTCGTGGTGACGACAGCCAGCGGCAGGCCGCCCGAGCAGCTCAGCAGGATCGTGCCTGCCGGCTCGGTCAATCCCTCCATTCGTATGGTTGCGGGCACACCACTGGTGCGGCAGATCAGCAAGGATGATTGCGCCGCGAGCGGAGCTACACTCCAGGCGAGCGCAAGCAGCCACGACGCCCCTTTCATTGGCCCAGCCCTCCTGAGATCCTGCGAGCAGCGACAGGACGATTATCCCACCGCGCCGCACGAGGCGGAGAGGGGCAGCTTGCCTCGCGTTAACGGATCGTCCGGGTCAGCGGCTTGCGCAGCGGCGGTCGCTGGCCAGGAGGAGGTTGGGGCTCGATCGGCGTCTCAGGTTCCGGCGGCGGCGCCGGCTTCTTGGGCCGCGCGTTGAGCCGGGCCACGATCAGTTCCTGCTTGACCTTTTCGTAGTCGCGCGAGCCCGTTTCCTCGCACCGTGCGCGCACCTGCTCGTCCGTGATTTCCATCGCCAGCGGCAGGTATTTTTGCAGGTAATTCTTGATGCGGTCCTGAACGATGCGCTGGGACGAATAAAGCAACAGGTAAAGAACCTCGTCGCCGTTGGCCTTGGCCAGCGCCAGGTACAGCTCCGAGGGCTTGTGGAGCCTGGCCGATTTCAGCGTCTTTTCCAGCTTTTTTGCCCGGCTCTCCAGCTTGCGCCACAGCTCCAGCTCGGCCTTGTTGAGCCGCGTGGCCTGCACCAGCGCCGCTTTCTCGCGGGGAGTGAGTTTTTCCGTCAGCACGTGCAAAAACAGACCGAGGTTTTCCAGGCGGAAATCCACGCCGAAAGGAACCAACTGGCGCACCTTCTGCAAGCGGGCCAGCCCGTGCCAGTTGACTTTGGCGCCGGTGAGGGCGGGGCAGAACAGCTTCAGCAAACCTTCTTCATCCAGAGCGCGAACCACATCGGCACAGGCCGGATCGTCCGCGATGTGCCGCAGTTCTTCAGCCAGTTTCCGGGGCGGGATGCGGTTCTCCATGCCCTCTTCCCGCGCCCGCTCGTACTGGGCCTGGGTCTTGGGCTCGATCGTGTAGCCTAGCCGGGCGCGGAAGCGAATCAGCCGCAGGATCCGCGACGGATCATCGAACAGCGCGTAGTTGGTTACGGCGCGCAGTTCTTTGTGCTGGATGTCGGCCACGCCGTTGTTGGGGTCAATCAGCAGTCCGCGCGAGGAAGGATGCAGGGAGAGTGCGATGGCGTTGATGGTGAAATCGCGGCAGCGCAAGTCCTCGTGGATGGTGGCCGGCTTGATGTCGGGCTTGGCGGCCGGGCGCGGGTAGCGCTCCTCGCGCGCCATCGCGATCTCGGCCGTCACCCCGCCGGGGAAGATCATCTCCGCGCTGTTGCGCTGGCTGTCGGCGACGAGGATTTTCGCGCCCGCCCGCTTGACTAGCCGTTTGGCTACCGTCAAAGCGTCCCCCTCGACCGTGAAGTCGAGGTCGCGGATAGGAAAGGCGCCCAGCATGTCGCGCAACGCGCCTCCCGTCAGGAACAGGCGGACGCCGGCCTCCAGGGCGGCAGATTCGACCTCGCGCAGCACCCGCAGTTGCGGGGCGCTCAGGTGAGTCTCCAGCATGAACATGTAATCGCTCATGGCACTCTGCTCACAGACCTTCCGCGGCGGCCCGGCCGGCCCCGCCTCCCGACTCACGCCCGCGGGTGATGCTCATCGAGGGTCTGCCGCAGCCTGGACCGCACGACGTGCGTGTAAATCTGGGTGGTCGAGATGTCGGCGTGCCCCAGCATCGCCTGTACGCTGCGCAGATCGGCCCCGCCTTCCAGAAGATGCGTGGCGAAGCTGTGACGCAGCACGTGGGGCCAGACCCGTTGCGGCAAGCCTGCCCGCAACGCGTGCGTGGCCAGCGCCTTCCAGAAGCCTTGCCGCGTGATCGGCTTGCCCCGCGCCGTCACGAACAGGTACGGGCTGGAGCGCCGTCCCAACAATTGTGGTCTTCCCTGTTCCAAGTACGCGCTCAGCGCTTCCAGCGCCGCCCGCCCGACAGGCACCAGCCGCTGCTTGCCGCCCTTGCCCGACACTCGCACCACCCCCAGCTCATCATTCAAATCCGATAATTGCAGTTGACAGAGCTCGGAGACCCGCAGGCCGGACGCGTAGAGCAGATGAATCATCGCCCAGTCCCTCAAACCTGTGGGCGTCTTCTTGTCGGGGGCCTCGAGCAGCGCTTCGATCTGCGCGAGAGTCAGGTAGTGGGGCAGCTTTCGCCAGCCGCGCGGCGTTTTCAGTCCTTCCGTCGGATCCCGGCCCAGCTTGCCTTCCCGGATCAACCAGGCGAAAAACCCCCGCAAAGCGCTGAGGCGGCGCGCCACGGAGCGGCTGTTGAACTGACGGGAGCGTAGCCAGTCCGCGTAACGGGCGGCTACCCGGGCGTCGAGTTCTTGGGCGGCCTCCTGGGTCCGCCACCAGGCCGCAAAGTCTTCCAGATCGCGGCGGTACGCCTCTATCGTATTGAAAGACAAGCCCTTTTCGATGCGGCAGAAGTCCAGGTACCCCTGGATCCACACCTGCCAATCCGCCGGATCCGGCATCGTGCCAATCATACAATACTTCGAAAAATGTTTCTAGTGATTTGTTGATTGGCGCAGCCGGTGCCCCGGCCC
>JAPWUP010000250.1 GCA_028275505.1 Bryobacteraceae bacterium | reverse complement strand
GCGCGCGCGAATCGGTAACCGACGTCGCGCAGCGTCACCAAGCCCGCCAAAGCCCCCACGATCGCTTCCAGCGTCACCAGAATGCGAATCTTCCATCCCGCAAGAAAGCCGAAGTGCTTGCGGGCGTAGCGCGCTGCGCCCAAGGCCCAATCTGCCGAGTAAAGGGCGCGAACCCGCGGCTCGCGTCGCAACTCGGGCAACCCGGCGGGCGTCATTCGCGCCCTGACCGCCGGCAGCAGCATGATCTTGCGGCCCGCCCGGCGCACCTGCGCTGCGATCTCGGCGTCGGCCCAGCCCTGGCCGTACCGCTCGTCAATGTATCGCAGGGCCTTCAGAAAATAACTGCGAATCATGAGGGCCGCCAGCGACGGGAACTCGACCGCCACGGGCTCGCCGTCGCTTTTCGGCGCAGTCACTGGCTCCCAGCGTCCCCTGCGCGCAGCTCGCAGAGCGCCCGCGGCGTCCGGCAGGCGGTAGAATTGCTCGCACGGCTTGCCCTCGGCATCCACCAGCAGGGGACACACCGCCATGACGGCGGACTCGGCGACGAGATAATCGGCCAGCTTCGAGACCGTCTCCGGGGCCACCTCGACCTCGGGCGCCAGAAAGAAGAAAAATTCGCCCTTGGCCGTGCGCATGCCGATGTTCAACGCCTTGACGACCCCGAAACGGCGCGGTAGCCTCAGAAACGTCGCTCCCGGAAACTCGGTGTCCAGTCGCGGACTCTCGTCCTGCGAGCCGTTGTCAATGACCAGAATTTCGAAGCGCTCGCGTTCAACCGAGCCTTCCAGCGCTTGCAAACATCGTCTCAAAGCGGGAGCGTTGTCTTCGGAGACAACCAATACGGAGACCTGCGGCGGCGCTTGTTCTCGTTCCTCTTCTCCCATCCAGTGGCAATCATACCGCACCGCCCGGCCCGAACCAGCCCTCCGCGGCTTGCCATAATAAAGTCATGCGCTGCGCAGTAGGACTCGCCGTCGTGCTGCTCGGCCTGGCGTGGCCCCTGACCGCGGACCCGCCCATGACCCGCCTCCGCATCGAGGTCCGCAACTACAACAACAAGCCGGTCGAACGGGCCAGCGTGGTGGTCCGCTTCATCGAGGGTCGCTCGCCCGCCAAACTCGGCAAGAAAATCGTCACCCAGTGGGAGCTGCGGACCAATCAGGATGGCCTGGTCAAGGTCCCGCCGATCCCCCAGGGCAAGATCCTCATCCAGGTCATCGCCAAGGGCTACCAGACCTTCGGCCAGACCTTCGACGTGGCGGAGGAAGAGAAGACCATCGAAATCAAACTGAATCCGCCGCAGCCGCAATATTCGGCGCACCAATAACCGCGCGCAGCTTCACAGGATCAGCTCGAGCTTGTCGCGATCGAAGCGGATCTTCTTGCCCAGATCCAGCGCCAGACCTGCCATGCAAACCGCCACCGCGTGCGAGAAGCCGGCCTGGATGTCGGCGCGCGGAGTGCCCCGCGTGCGCACGCACTCCAGGAAGTTCTCCATGTGGGAGTTCATGGGCACTTCGGGCACCTTGATCTCTTCCGTGAGCCGGTCGGGCATGCGGCTGCCTTCGCCCGTGATCTTCATCGCATCGGCATCCAGTGTGCCGCGCGTTCCGAACCACAGGTTGCGGTTGCCTGCCGCGTTGGTCAGGCTCATGGAGAAACTGACCAGAAAGCCTTTGGGGTAATCCAGCAGAGCGTGGAAAACGTCCGAAGTTTCCCGCCCGTCCTTCCACAGGTAAACGCCGCCATTGGCGACCGCGCCCGCCGGGTACGGATCGTCCAGAAACCAAGGCACCAGATCAATGAAGTGGCACATCCACAGCCCGGCGATGCCGTTGGTGTAGTCGCGGAATAGCTGCCATTCGCGGAAGCGCCGCGCATCGAAGGGCCGCGACGGCCGGTGCATCAGAAACTGCGGCCACGCTACATCCTCCGGTCGGATGTGCGTGTAATCGCGCCGCCAGCGCGGCTCCTGAAAGTTCACGGAAAACTCCACACGCGTCACCTGGCCGAGAATGCCCGAGCGGACCAGTTTGGCCGCACCCGCCAGGCGCGGATCGCTTCGCCGCTGCGTGCCGATCTGGACCACGCGGTCGCTCTTGCGCACCGCCAGATACGCCGCTTTGGCCTCGTTGAAGTCCACTCCCATCGGCTTCTCGCAGTAGGCGTCCTTGCCCGCCTCCACCGCGTCCTTCAGCATGATCGAGTGCGTGAAGTCGGGCGCCGCGATCAGCACCGCGTCCACGTCGCGCCAGCTCAGCAGTTCCTTGTAATCCACGGTCTGGCGCGGCTTGATCCCCCACGTCTTCTCAACAAACTGCACGGCCTTCTCGCGATTGGGCCGGTAGACGTCGCAGATCGCGGTGATCACGGCGTTGGCGCCCTTGGCCTGGGCAACCTGGCGCATCAGTTCGGAGCCGCGCCCGCCCGCTCCGATGACGCCGATCTGAATCCGGTCGTTGGCTGAGCGCGCCCGCATGGCGGCCGCGCCCAGGGAAGCAGACATGAATCCACGGCGGGAAAGATCAGAACTGAGATCCGGCATAGAAGACATAGAACCGCAATCGAGGGGTGGTTGGCAAGCGGTCCGAAACCCGGCTCCTCAGGGCTGCGAGCTCTCCGAACGGGACCCCTGCGGCGGGGCCTTCCGCACCTCCTCCAAGTAACGCTGCACGTAATCGCGAAAGATCAGCGGAACCTCGTCGCGACTGATCTCGCCGCCCGCTTCCCGGTGCCGCGCCTCCCGTTCCGCGTACGGCGTGCGCAGCTTCTGCGTGCCGGAAGCCACTTCCACGGTGACCTCACCCGTGAGGGTGGCCTGTCGCCGCCCGATGAGTTCGGTCAACTTGCCCATCGCGGCCAGTTGTTCGGCCGCTGCGGTCTCTTTGCGCCCGTCCTCGCGCCCGATGCCGCTACGGCCTTCTTTAGCCGGCTGGAGATCTGTGTCCGGCCCGCCCGACTTGCCGGTAGCGCCTCTCGCGCTCTGCGTTGCGTCGCCTTCCTGCTCGCCCTCAGCTTCCGTGCTGGCCTCGCCCCGCGACTGGCGCCCCGAACCGGGCATGCCTTTCTCACCGCGCCGGTCCGCCCGCGATGACTCCCGCGTTCCCTCCGGACTCTCCACCGCCATCGAATCGCTGCCCGAGGATCGCGATTTCAACTGTGAGAGCAGGCTCGCCAGGGCTTCGCGAAATTTCTCGAGCAGGTCGCTGTTGCCGTTGTTCCAGGGCTGCCGGAAATCGGACGACCCACTCTGCGAGTCGCCCGTCGGACCGTCACCCGCGCGCGCCATCCGCCCGTCGCCCTCGTCCAGCTCGGAGCCTTCTTCGGAGAGGCCTGTGGGCACAGGCTGACTTAGGTCAGGCTTGGGCGGCGCGGTCGCGATTTCGCCCCCGGCGCCGCCTTCGTGCGTCAACGCCTGCCTGGGCGACCGCCCGATTTCACTATCCGCCTGCGAAGCCAAACCCAGCCGTTCCAGCACCCGGCGCATCCGGTCCACGAGTGCCGGCTCCGAAGTTCTGGCCCGCTCCGCGGCCTCTGGCGCGGTCCGCGGCCACATCGCAGCGGCGACGGGAGGACGAAGATCCAGACGAGCCTGCGCGCCATAGCGCAACGCGAACAAAGCCGACGCAATCACGACCAGGCCCGCCAGCACCCACACAGACCGGGGAAGGCGGACGGGCTCGGCCCGCGCCGCGTCAATTTGTCTCGCAAGCTGCTCCGCCTGGGTGAACAGCGTGGCGCGGGCTTCGTCGCCCTGCGGGCAATTTCCATCCATGCACCGGAAGTAGAAGGCCGTGGAAAGCGTGTCGTACAGGCCCAGCCGCCGGTCTACCTGCTGCAAGACCACGTACGGCTGCGGACGCGCCCGGATCAACCTCACCACGCCGAGAGCGACCGTTCCCAGCGCCCAGGCCAGCAGCCAGCCGGTCTCCATGAGGCTCACTCCGGCCACCAGCAACGCCGCCAGCGCCGCTGCCCCCACCGAGAGCGTCCACACGGTCTCGGCCACGGCGACGTTGATCCACCGCCTGCGAAGCAAACTGCGGGTAAGCTCGTTCAAGGCTGCCGCGTCGAGACCCTCAGGCCTCCGCCCCTCGCCGCTCTCTTGCCCCGCCGTCATTCAATCACCATCCTACACCGAGGCCCGCAGCGAGCAAAAAGCGGAGAAATCGAGCAGGAAACCGTCGCTGGGGTGGGTGATGGGATTCGAACCCACGACTCCCGGAACCACAATCCGGTGCTCTACCAGCTGAGCTACACCCACCGTGGGGAACCAAGATTAGTTTATCACACCGGCCCCGCGCCCTCAGGGAAGCGGCTTAAGAATCTTGATGCCCGGCGGCAGCCGGAACAAATCGTCGCTGAGGCCGCGGTTGATCTCCACCTTCTCAGAATACATCTGGAAGATTTTCTCGCCGTCGCGCTCGCGCTCGATCACGTAAGGCCACTGGACGCCGCCCACGTCACGATACTTGGAGTAAACCGTGACTTCCTCGATGCGCCGGCGCGTCTTGGGATCTCTGCGATAGAACACCTGCCGCAGCGGCAGATACGTGCTCCCGTGCAGGTACACGGTGACACTGCGGTTGTCTGCATCGGTGATTTCGAGAACTTCGACCCGCTGCCCTTGCCAGAGCTCCGTGCCGCGGGACTCCACCAGCAAGCCAGGCTCATCGAGCCGCTGCCTGAGGATGTAAAATACGTTGCATAACGTGGTCTCTCGGTAGCGCTCCATTACATCCGGCGGCAGCGGACGCGCGCCGCGAAAGGTGATCTGGTAGCCCTCGGTCTCGGTGAACAACACCGCACCCCGATCCTCGTTGTTGCCGAAGGATTGCCGCTCGCGCACGCGCAACCGGTTGGGTCCCGCTTCCGCCTCGCTCAGGTAGCGGGTTGAGATCGTGGTGCGCGCAAGGCCCGAAAGTTCTTCCCTGTAGAACGAGTAGGCGCGCCCGGTTTCCACGCGATCGCGCATGGCGCGGAATTTCTCGCCGCCCAGGGCGGTGAGGGCGCGTTCAAGGAGCTGGCGACCGGTGACCTGGCGATCCTGGGCCGCCAGAAG
>JAPWUP010000249.1 GCA_028275505.1 Bryobacteraceae bacterium | reverse complement strand
GTCCTCGGCCAGAAACGCCTCGGGCTGCCTGCGGACTTCTTCCTTTTCAAGGATGGGCCAGTTTTCGAGCAGCTCCCAGGACGAACGGTCGCCGCGCCGCCTGCGCTCTTCCCACATTCGCCGGTAATAGGGGACCCGGGTGGCCGCGCGATGGAGCACGTAGGCGAGCCGCTCCTGCTGCCAGTTGCGCCAGCGCTCCGCGCTCCAGCGTTCGCGCTCCAGCGCCTCTTCGACCAGCCGGTCGGTTTCGGAACCATAGCGCCAGCGCCGGAGCCGCCATCCGTGCCAGCTTGCGGCGACCGATCGCAACGCGGGCGGCAGACGATGATAAAGACGCAACAGTCGTTCGTTCACGAGCTTCCTCGCTCAGCTACTTCGAGCAAGAGTTGCTCCCACTGCGGCAGCACGATGGACCAATCGAACTGCTCGGCCTTCCGCCGCGCGTTCTCCGAAAGGCGGGCGGCCAGTCCCGGCTCCGTCAGGATACGCCGTACCGCGGCGGCCATGGCCTCGGCATCGTCCGGCGGCACGAGCAGGGCATCTCGCTCGTGGTCGAGCAGGTAGGGAATGCCGCCCACGTTGGTGCTCACGATGCAGAGGCCGCACGCCATCGCCTCGATGACGCTCACCGGCGTGTTGTCCACGTTCGTGGTATTGAGGAAAAGGTCAGCCTCGTCCAGCACCGAGGGGACGGAATCTTTCGGGACGCCGTCCAGCAACTCCACGCGATCCCCGAGGCCCAGGCGTGCTGCGACATCAGCAGTGCGCTTCCGGCTGCCATCGCCTTTGTCGGTCCCGACCATCGCAAGCTTCGCCTCCGGAAATTCAGCTAGCAGGAACCGCAGGACGCTCGGCGCAAGCTCGGGGTTGTAGATACGATGGAACGCGCGGAGCCAGGTGAGTCGCGGCTCTGGCGCGGAACGCAACCGGAACCGGTACCGGCCCACCTCGATCGCGTTGGGGATCAGCCGGATGTCCGCCCGATACGGGGCCATGCGTTCCAGCAAGTAGCGCGACGGCGCGGTCACTGCCGGCGCCGGCCGGAGCAGGCGCCCCACGCGGCGGGGCCACCGCTGGGCGAACTCGGGCAAGCCGCCGCCACGCAACGTCAGCACATACGGCTTGCGGAGCCGCCGGAGCAACAACGTAACCGCCTCGGCCCACAAAAACGCGCGACCGCTGAAAACATCCACGTGCGCAAGCTCGTAGCGGTTGCGGAATTGCCAGGCCGTGGCAAGCATGTCCAGCAGTCGTACGGGCCTCGCTCGCCAGCGGGATGTCGCAAACACCCGCCATCCCCGCTGCGCGAGCCTCGCCGCCAGCTCGCCGGCGACCTGAGTTCCGCCTCGCCCAGGACCCAACAGGTTCCCGACAACGAGGAGGGATCCCGCTCCGGTATCCAACGAAACGCCGGTCACGCTACCTTCCGAAAAAGTGCAACATAGTCGGCGAGCTCAGTGGTCACCGGTCCCAACCGCTCCGGGAAAGCTGTCCTCTTGGCGTTGAGCAGCAGGGGTCCGATGATCGGGACGTCTTTCACGAATTCCTTGAGCCTCTTCACTGCGGTCCGGCGCCTGATTCCCTCGCGTGTAGCCCGCGGGCCCCATGAGCCTTCGACTACCAGCGCGAGGCCACGGGCGTTACACGCCCGCACCAGCACGTCGCGGCTGAAGTAGCAAAGGTGCTCGAAGGAGCCATACCAGTAGACCCAACTACGATTGTGGTCCTTCGCGCAGTCCCAATTCGGGCTCGACAACATCAGCAGCCCCCCTGGCCTCAGTGCCTGCGCCGCCGTGTCGAGGAAAACACCGGGGTGCCGACTGTGTTCCAAGACCGCGTTCGCCACCACGATGTCGAAACCTTGAGGCCGGCACTGCTCCAACGGCTCCTCGAAGACGGGTACCCCCAAACGCCTCCTCGTCTCGTCTGCCGCTGCCGGGTTCAGCTCGACCCCTGCGCACTCACAACCGGCACGCTGAAAAACTTCCAGCAGATCACCGAGCCCGCAGCCGACTTCCAAGACTCTCTTGCCCGCCAGGTCGCCCACGTTCTCGGCGATCAGGCGAAAATCAAGGCGACGAGGATCCGCCGAGTGCCGGTGAGATCTCGCGTAGTTGCGATAGCTGCCTGTGGAGGAGCGGCCCCCCAAACCAAAGTAGTCGGTCGAATACAACCTTCGCACAGAAGCCTCATCGGGCATCGGATCCAGGTACGCCAAGCCGCACTGCGTGCACTCGACCAGCAGGAGTCCGTCAGCTCGCCGGCCCTTCGGAACGGGCGCGTCCGCACCGCACAGCCCGCAGGGCAAGTGCTCGAAGCTCGCGCCCCCCCAGACGTGGTGCAAGCCTGCCGGAGTCGCTCGAAGATTCTCGCCTGTCCCCATCGTTCATGCTCCCAACCCGCGTCGTTGCGGTCTCAAGATCCGGTCCACCGGCGTGACGGGTAAGCCGCCGAAAGGATCCGTATAATACGTTCCACATACACTTCGTAGGTGAAGGCCGCGGCCGCCTCCTGCCCGCGCTCGGCCAGCCGTTGCCACTCATCGGGGTTTTGCACCAAGCGTTCGATGGCGCTGGCGTATGCCTCGATGTCCAACGTAGGAAGGGCGATGCCCGCTTGGCTCTCGGCGAGCACCTGCCCGATCGAGGACACCGCCGAGGCCACCGGAACCGCGCCGTGCGCCATACCCTCGCTGAGCACCTTCGGCCACCCCTCGGACAGCGAAGGCAAGACGACGAAATGGCAGGCCCGGTAAAGATCCGCCAGCGCCTCCCTGGACAGCCAGCCGTGGAGGCGGATGGCGTCACGGAGCCCTTTGCTTTCCACTAGCGAGACCACTCGATCGCGGTCAGGCCCGTCGCCGGCGAGATCCACAATCACATCGAGGCCCCGCCGAATAAGTTCCGCCGCAATTTCCACGACGCGCAGGACACCCTTGGTTTCTTCCAGCCTGCCGGCAAACAGCAGGCGGACGGGGCGGGACAATCGCTTACTCGCCACCGAGGCTATGGCTTGCTCCAGCTCCTTCTGGCTGAAGGATGGATTTACGAGCGAGTGCACGTGCTCAGGCTGGTTGGGCCATCGTCCGTTCACCGTGACTGGTCCCCCAAAGGCACCCGACTCCAGCCAGAAACGCTGCAATTTGTAGGAAAGCGGTTCCGGGCCGCCAGGCCGCCAGTTGCCCGCATATTTGGCCCAGCGGGGCTTTTGCCGGTCCATCAAAGCCCACAGGCACGCCACGAGTCCTATGTTGCATGGGCAGCGAACGTGGATCACGTCGGCATCCCGGGCCGCCGTCGTGATGGCGCGCAGGTAGCCTGGCGCCGCTCGGAGTGACTCGATCTTCCCTCCAAGGGAATCGCCGCCGGCCGGTCTGACGGGGATCAGGTGGACATTCGGCGCAGCGTAAGGCGTGAAGCTGGGCGGGGCGGGGCTTGTGGCGACAGGAGCAAGCACGATGAGACGGTCAAATCGGGTTGCCAAATAGTCCAGCTCGCGGACAAGCGGGCCCCATCCTGCCTGCTGAGTTCCCCAAACCCGATGCACGGCGCCCGAAACCACCAAGAGACCCGCCACAGGGTTATCCCGGTATGCCTGACGTCACCCGGCGAGCACGCTCTCGTACGCCTTCAGGACTTTCTCCAGGATAGCTTCAGGACTGTACACCGTTCTGACGCGTTCCTGAAGCCGCCGCGCCAGTTCATCCCGGTACCCCGGCGAGCGCAGCAATGCGAGGATCGCTTGCGCCAACTGCCCGGGATCGCCCGCCCTGACCAAAAGGCCGGCACGACCTTCGTCCAAGATCTCCGGACATTGCCCTACGCGAGTCGCAACGGCCGCAAGGCCAGCGGCTCCGTACTCCAAAAGCACCAGAGGGAAACCCTCGCTCGCCGAGCTCAGGAGGCCGACATCGGAGTTCCGCACGATTCGGAATACATCGGGGCGGGGCCCCAAGTGCGTAACATGTCGCTCCAAGCCCAGCCGATGGATTTCCGCAAAGAGCTGAGCGGTCCATTGTGGATCGGGAGCCGCCCCGACCAGCAAGAGGTGCGCCTCCGGAACTTCTTTTACAACTAATGCCAGAGCGCGGATCGAAGTCAGGTGGTCCTTCTGGGGTCGCAAGTTGGCGACTTGTACCAGGCGAGAACCGCGAATCCCGGGGAGGTCGATCTCGCCCGGCAGGACCTCTTCAACTTGGATGCGCACGAAGTTCGGCACGTACCAAATCCGGTCGCGCCGGACTTTCAGGTGTCGCGCCGACCAATTCGCCAGCTCGTCGCTGACCGCGAGGACGCCTGCCAACTTGTAGCTGATCACATGATACGGTAAGACTGACCTCCCGTCGGAGCGCAAGCCCCCGTATTGGTCATGCCATAAGACCTTTCCTCGCCGGGCTACTCCGGAAGCGAGCCCAGCAATAAATACTGAAGTTGACTGCGCGTGAATCAGCTCGATGCGGTGGTCAGCAATGTATCGGGCCAGCCGCCGGATGGCGTTGAAGTCAAACCGCGAACGACGCCCCAGACAAAACCACCGTACGTGCGGAGCGATTTCGCTTTCCAGCGGTCCCCCGCGCCGAGTACAACACAAATGGGCCCGGAAGCGGTCTCGCGGCATGGCATTGGCAAGATTCACCGCCATGCGCTCCGCGCCCCCGAGGGCCAGAGTATCAACCACGTGCAAGACGCCTATCATATAATTCCTGGAGCTTAGGTGCCGCCTGCCACGCGAGTCTCCTGCCCTCCGGCTTCCTGGCGCTGGAAATGATCCCCGCCAGCAGACCGTAGATGAACCATGGGGCGGTGCCCGTCAGCCCAGTCAGCACCCACAGGTGAATGCTCATGCCCACGAAACTGGCGTAGGCGGCCACGGACCAGACGTCGCCCCGTGGCGCCGCGCGCATCGCCGCCGCCAGTCCCTTCAGCGCCAGCGCCGCCAGCAACAACGCCAGCGGCACGCTGCCCGCCAGTCCGGTTTCCGCCAGCACCGCAATGTAGGAGTTGTGCGAGGACTTCACGTTGAAGTGCTCCTGGCCGGCGTAGCGCAAAATCGGCGGGCGCTCCAGCGGCACGGAGGTGCTCTTGAAGC
>JAPWUP010000078.1 GCA_028275505.1 Bryobacteraceae bacterium | reverse complement strand
TCCATGGCCAGGATGTAAGCTGCCGTGGAAAGCATGCCCATGGTGGCGATGGCCGTCCCGTAGAGACCCGCTGCAGCGGGCGAAACGCCGGGCAGGCCCGCGTTGGCGCCCAGGTAGTAGGAACCCAGAATCGCGGCCGAAATCACCAGCACGGGCAGCGCCGTGCACTCCAGGGCCACCGAGAACCCGGTGATGATGACCGTGGCGGGGCCGGTCTTGGCCGCCTCCGCGATCGAAAGCACGGGCCGGTATTTGTACTCCGTGTAGTATTGGGTGATGTAGACGAACAGGAAGGCGGTGAGGATGCCGATGACGCCCGCAAAGAACAAATTCAGGTTATTTTGTAGCAGCAGGCGCACCGCGATGTAGAATCCCAGAATGGCCAGAGCGGTGGTCATGTAGTAGCCGCGGTTGAGAGCTTTCATCGGATCTTCCTCGCCCTTGACCCGCACCACCAGTACGCCTGCCATGGAAGCGATCAGACCGAAAGCGCGGGCCATGAGCGGAAACAGCACGCCGTAGATGCCGAAGACGGGCAGCAGGGCCACGCCCAGGATCATGGCGCCGATGTTCTCCGCGGCAGTGGACTCGAACAGGTCGGCGCCGCGGCCCGCGCAGTCGCCCACGTTGTCACCTACCAGGTCGGCGATCACCGCCGGGTTCCGCGGGTCGTCTTCAGGAATCCCGGCCTCGACCTTGCCCACCAGGTCCGCGCCCACATCTGCCGCTTTGGTGTAAATGCCGCCTCCGAGTTGGGCAAACAGGGCGACGAAGCTGGCGCCGAAACCGAACGCCACGATCTGGAAGGGCACCTGGTTCGGATTGTGCAGGCCATCGAAGAGCCAGAACAGGCCGCCGACGCCGAGCAGCGACAGCGCCACCATGCCCAGGCCCGTGACCGCACCGCCGCGCAGCGCGATTTGCAAAGCGCGGTTCAGGTCGCTGCGCGAGGCCGAGGCCGTGCGAATATTGGCCCGGATTGAGACCCACATGCCGAAGTAGCCCGCGGCCAGCGAGCACAACGATCCGGCAATGAAGGAGATCGTCATGCGGATGGCAAGCGTGCTCTGGCCTTTGCCGAAGTAGTAACCCACGAAGATGATCAGCGCCAGTACGATGGCCAGCGAAATGATCGTTTTGTACTGGCGGTGGAGGAACGCTTCGGCGCCTTGCCGGATCGCGTTGGAAATTCTCTGCATGGCGGCCGTGCCCGTGTCCTGCCGCAACACGAAACGCGAGAACAACACAGCCACCAGCAATGACAACAGGCTGATGCCCAGCACCAGGTGGAGATAACCGCTGCCAGGCGTCGCCTGCAACCACAAAGCCAGTGCGGAAAGACTGTCAGCTTGCATGCGTGGATTGCCTCCAGAAATGCAGAAAGGTCATAAGGTTTCAGGATAACAAGACTTCGATCTCCTGTTCAGTCGCCGCCCGAGATTATGACGGTAGCGCAAGCGCCGCCCATAATTCAAGTCCGTTGCCATCACGATCCCCCTCGCACCAGTGCGGCGACTGCCTCGATGTGATGACTCTGCGGGAACAGGTCCACCAGCGCCAGCCGCTCCAGCCGGTAGCCCGCCTCGAGCAGTTGGGCCAGATCGCGAGCCAGAGTGGCCGGTTCGCAAGAGACCAGGGTGATGCGCGGCGGACCAAGCCGCACCAGTTCCCTCACCACGGCAGGCCCCAGCCCACTGCGCGGCGGATCGGCCAGCACGAAATCCGGCACGCTTTTGAGTCCCGCGAGATAGGCCAGCGCGTCCATGCGCTGGACTTCCACAGGCAAGCCCGCCTGAGCCGCGTTGTGCGCCAGATCGGCCGCCGCCGATGCCGAAGATTCCACCGCCACGACGCGCGCGAACCTCTGCGCCAGGGGCAGCGAGAACAGGCCCACCCCGGCGTAAAGATCCACGGCCGTTTCGCCCTGCGCATTCTGGAGCGCGCAGCTGACCAGATCGCGGATCAGGAAGCGGTTGACCTGGAAGAAGGAGCGGGAACCCACGCGGTAGGTATGCTCGCCGACCGTATAGTTCAGGGCGCCGCCGGCCAGCCCCGGCAGCTTTTCGCCAAGCTTCTGGAGCAGTTCGCGCACCGGCCCGCGGCGGCCCTCGCCCGCCGTGACGTTGACCTGGATCTGCTCGCCATCCGTGAATACCTCGACGTTGCGGACCCACCGCGGCCAACCGGCCCCCGCCGCCACCGCGCGCAGCGCCGCCAGCGCTTCGTTGATCCGGGGCGAAGCGATCATGCATTGCTCGATGGGGCACAGTCTCTGGCTATCGGCCTCGAAGAAACCAATGCGGCCTCCGGCCAGGTGGAACTGAACGCGGTTTCGATATTCCCAAGCCGGCCCGGAAACGACCGCCGGCTCGACAGGTGGTGTGAACCGCCCGATGCGTCGCAGCGTTTCCAGCAGAATGGCCCGTTTGATCTCCAATTGCAGGGAATATTGGGCGTGTTGGAGGCGGCAGCCGCCGCAGCGCCCGAAGTACGGGCAGGGGGGCGCCATGCGGCCTTCGCCTGCCGCCAGGATCTCCTCCGGCTCAGCCCACAGCAGACCGGCCCGCGTGCCGGTGATGCGCACACGGACGATCTCTTCGGGCAAGACATAGCCCACCAGGATGACCCGGCCTTCGTGGCGGGCCAGCCCCAGTCCGCCGTGAACCAGTTTTTCGATATGCACTTCGAGCCGGGTGCCGGGTCCTGGCTCCATCGGATTTGTCTCGGCGCTCGTCATCTCGTAGGATAAGTATTCACGCTGCCCTGCGGGTCAGCCCTACTCACTAGCATGAAACACGGAGTGGCATGAAACCACGAGTCTTTTCCGGAATGCAGCCCACCGGGAACCTGCACATCGGCAATTACCTGGGGGCGCTGAAGCAATGGGTCCAGATCCAGTACGACTACGAGGCTATCTTCTGCATCGTGGACATGCACGCCATCACGATCTACCAGCCGCCGGACGAGCTCCGGCGCAAGATCCGTGAAGTGGCCGCGCTGTACCTGGCGGCGGGAATCGATCCCCGGCAGTCCACCATCATGGTGCAGTCCATGGTCCCCGAGCACGCCGTCCTGGCCTGGATGCTCACCTGCGTGACCCCCTTCGGCTGGCTGGGCCGCATGACCCAGTTCAAGGCCAAGGCGGCCGAACAGGAATCCGTCAGCGACGGCCTCTTCCAGTATCCCGTGCTGATGGCCGCCGACATCTTGCTCTATCAGGCCGCGATCGTGCCCGTGGGCGAGGATCAGGCCCAGCATCTGGAATTGACCCGGGACATCGCGCAGCGCTTCAACTCCCTCTACGGTCCCACCTTCGTTGTGCCCCAGACCAAACTCCCTGTCGTGGGAGCGCGCATCATGGGGCTGGACGATCCCCAGAAGAAAATGAGCAAGTCCGCCCCGGGATCCGGGCACGCCATCGCCCTGCTCGATCCTCCCGACGTGATCCGGCGCAAGATCATGCGCGCCACTACGGACTCAGCCCCAGGCGTGGACTTCAACGTACTCGGACCGGGCGTCGCCAATCTGCTCAATATCTTTCAGGCGTTCACCGAATGGACGGACGAGCAAATGCGGGCCCATTTCGCCGGCATGCGGTACAGCGAGCTGAAAAAACAGGTAGCCGAGGTCATCATCGAGCATCTGCGCCCCATACAGGAGCGTTTCCAGCAGATCATGAGCGATCCGGGGTACGTGGACCGCGTGCTGTGCGAGGGAGCAGCCCGCGTCGCGCCCATCGCGCGCGCCACCGTCGAGCTGGTCAAGCAACGCATGGGCCTGTACACCGTCGACGTCCCTGCCGCGACGGAGACGCGCTGAGCGGCCCATGCCACAGAACCCTGTATCCCTGGCTACCTACTGGCGCCTGGTTCGCGAAAACCGCAATTTCCGCCTGCTTTGGCTGGCGCAAATCGTAAGCGAGCTGGGGGACTGGTTCTACGCCATTGCCATTTACAGCCTGTTGCTGGAGCTGACCGGTAGCGCCAAATCCATTGCTGTGGCCTACGTGTTGCAGGTCCTGCCACAGGTTTTCGTGGCGCCTGCTGCGGGCGTGGTCAACGACCGGATGAGCCGCAAGCGCGTGATGATCCTGACCGACCTGGCCCGGGCGGTCATCGTCTTCTGCATGATTTGGGTGCGCAGCCCCTCGCTGGTTTGGGTGGTCTACCTGCTGCTTTTGCTGGAAACCGTGATGTGGGCGTTCTTCGAGCCGGGACGAAGCGCGGTAGTGCCCGTGATCACCAGCGAAGACGAGCTGCTGGCGGCCAACGCGCTGGCCTCGATCACGTGGTCGTTCAATCTTGCCATTGGCGCCAGCCTCGGCGGCGTGGTGGCTGCGTTGCTGGGCCGGGAGGCGGTCTTCGTGATCAACGCGGTGAGCTTTGTGGGTTCGGCTGCCCTGATCCGCGCCATGAGGTTTCCTGAAAGCCACCTCAGCAAGAGTGGACCGTTCCGGCTGCGCGACTTGACCGATTTTTCGCCCTTTTTCGAGGGCGCCCGCTACATGGTCCAGGACCGTCGCCGTCTGGCGACCCTGCTGGTGAAGGGTGGCCTGGGACTGATGGGCACCAACTGGGTCCTGCTGCCCATCTTCGGCGAGAAGGTCTTTCCCGTGCACAGCGAGCGGCTGGGCCCGAGGCAAGCCGGCATGCTGGGCATGAGCTTGCTGATGGGGTCGCGAGGCGTGGGCGCGCTCATCGGGCCATTGGTGGCCGGCTACTGCCTGGGGCGCGAATCGAGCCGTTTGCGGCTGGGGATCCTGTTGGGCTTCTTGGCCGGCGCCGCTGGCTATCTGGCCCTTTCCGCCGCGCCCGGTCTGGCCTGGGCCTGCGCGGCGGTCATCCTGGCTCATGCCGGCGGTTCCACCATCTGGGTCTTTTCCACCACGCTGCTTCAGGAGCAGACGGAAGATGAGTACCGCGGCCGCGTCTTCTCGGCCGACTATGCGTTGCAATCGCTGACCGTCTCCGCCGTCAGCTACCTGGCCGGGTTTTCGATTGATATGGGCGTGGGCGTCCGCACCATGGCGGCCTTGACCGGCGTGGTCACGTTGCTGCCCACGATTCTTTGGGCCATGGCCCAGCGGTTCTGGCGCGAGGACCCGGCAGGGCCGCGCCCGTGACCAGCCGCAGCGGTTATACTGAGGCCGTGCCCACGCCTCCGCAGGATCTGCTGGACGAGGTGGTGCGCCGTATCGTCGAGGGTTACGGCCCGGTGGAGCGTATTCTGCTTTTTGGCTCCGCGGCCCGGGGCGAGCAGGACGCCTATAGCGATCTCGATCTGATCATCATCAAGCAGACTTCCGAACGGTTCCTCCGTCGCCTGCTGGCGGTGCCGGAGTTGCCGGTGGAGGCGGACGTGTTCGTTTACACACCCGAGGAGTTCCAGCGCATGCTGGAAAACGAGAACCCGTTCCTGATGAGCGCGCTCAAAGACGCGATCGTGATCTATCCCCGTTCCTCATGAAGCGTGCCCGTGAGCAAGCCGAGCGTTGGTACCGGCAGGCGCGGTACGACTTCGAGCAAGCCCGGCGCATGCTGGAGGAGGGCGTCTTTTCCTATGCTGCGTTTTTCGCGGAGCAGGCTGCCCTGAAGGCTTTGAAGGCCTATCTGTTGGCGCGAGGCGAGCGCGCCGTGCCGCTGCACTCTGTGGCCGCTCTGGCCCGGCGTGCGGCCGAGTCAGATGAACGATTCGCGCCGCTTGTGGAGGCAGGCCGGCGCCTCGATCGGCATTATCTTACGAGCCGTTACCCGGACGCGCTGCCCGAGCCCGCAATTCCCGCAGAGTCCTACACGCGCGAGGATGCCGAGGATGCCGTCGCCGCCAGCGCCGCCGTGCTCCGTCTCGTCCACCAAGCCTTGGGATACCCGCCGGAGGAAGCACCGTTCAGCTCGGGCGGTTGCTGAGGACTTCGGCCAGCAGCTCGCAATTCTCGCGGACTTGGTCCTTGTACTTGGGGAACATCCCGATGACCACGCAGTCGGTGGGCTTGGCGTAGCGGAAGACCAGCTCCAGTGCCTCTTTCATCTGCTGGCGTGAGCCGCACAGCCGGGAAGCGCCGTACACCTTGAAAATCAGGCAGGGTTTCGAGGTCTGCCGTACGCGCTGGAGCATCTTTTCGCGGTCCGGGTGGTGGAAGTACTCGCCTTCCACCTTTCCGCCGGCGAGCTTCTCGATTTCGACTCGCGGGCGGCTCAGGTTGTACAGACAGGTCATGTAGAAATCCAGGTCCCAGCCCTTCGATTCCACGTAGTCCACCACTTCAGGGATGTGCGTGCCCAGGCCGACCAGCACGCCGGTATCGCGGATGACCTTGAGCAACTCGCGCGCCTGTTCGATCTTGCCTGCCGCCCAGAAACGGTCCGTGGCGGCGCCGTGGTGGTAGATCCCGATGGGACGGTAAGCCGCGATCTCGCGAATGTTGCGCGCGATATCGGCGTACTCGGACGCCGTTTGTGCAATCCACTGGATGCGCCCGCCCTCCAGGCGGTACTCGTGCAGCAGGCGCATGATGTGGCGATCGCCGCGGGATTGCCAGGTGTTGATGCCCGCCCGCTCACAGTCGGCCAGCAATCGCTTGACGTTGGCGGCGGTAAAGTAATCAATCATCTCCTGGCTGAGGGCGGCCGAGACGTGGGAGTGGCCGCTGATGGGGTTGCCGCCCACGATGAGTCGCGAGACGGTATGGGGCCCCAGCTTGACGGTCGGTATGGCGGGTTTGCAGGGCATGGCAGCGGCGGCGGACGCCAGGAGCACCTGTCGGCGTGTCCAGTCCATGGCGTTCAACATGATAGCAAGGCTGCGGTGGGTGCGCTCCCCAATGTGACCAAAGTCATAGTGGTTTCGCACGGGGTCGTTTAGCCTGAAGGTGTATGAGCGAGCTGACTGACAATCGCGCCCAACGCATCCGCACCCTGAAAGAGATCATCAAAAGCCTGCACGCTGGCGAGTCGCCGGAGACCGTCAAGGCACGCCTGCGCGAGCTGATCCGGCAGACCGATCACTCGGAGATTGTGGCCATGGAGCAGGCGCTGATCGCCGAGGGCATGCCCGTGAGCGAGATCCAGGCCATGTGCGACCTGCATTCGCAGGTCACGCGGGAGATCCTCGTGCAGATCCGCCCGCCCGAGCTGCCGCCGGGTCACCCTGTGGACACGTTCCGGCGTGAAAACGCCGCCCTCCGAGAGGTGATCGCGCGCGCCCGCGAAGTTCTGCGGCGCATTGAGGCCATGCCGGATGACGCCAGCGCGGATAGCGAGCTGCTCGAGCTGCGCCGCGCCGTCAACGAACTCATGGACGTGGACAAACACTACCAGCGCAAAGAGCACGCCCTGTTTTCGCGGCTGGAGCGCTATGGCATCACCGGTCCCTCCAAGGTCATGTGGGCCAAGGACGACGAGGTTCGTGGCTTGCTGAAGAACCTGGACGAAGCCCTGCGCGCGCAGTCGGGGCGCGCGGGCGATCTGAAAGTGCTGGCCGCCGGGCTGGCGCAACGGGCGCTGGCCGCAGTGGAGGAAATGATTTACAAGGAGGAGAATATCCTGCTGCCGCTGGCCCTGAGCACGCTCAGCGAGGACGACTGGGCCGAAATCTGGGAGGCATCGCCGCGCTACGGATGGTGCCTGGTCGAACCTCGCTCCGGCTACCAGCCGCCCGCTCGCGTGCTGCGCAAGGGCGTTGAGCTGCCGCCCGGCGCTGACGTCGAGCTACCCAATGGTGCTTTGAGTCTGAAGCAACTGGCCGCGATCTTCAACACGCTGCCGGTGGATCTGACCTTTGTGGACGCCGATGACCGCGTGGCCTTCTTTTCCGAGGGACGGGATCGCATCTTTGCCCGCAGCCGCGCGATCCTGGGCCGCAAGGTCCAGCACTGCCATCCGCCCAAGAGCGTGGACGTGGTCAATCGCATCCTGGATGATTTCCGCCAGGGCCGCCAGAACGTAGCCGAGTTCTGGATCCAGCACCACGGGCGTTTCGTCCACATCCGCTACTTCGCCGTGCGGGACGAGGAGGGGACCTACCTGGGGACCCTCGAAGTCACGCAGGATCTGACCCGGCTGCGCACGCTGGAAGGCGAACGGCGCCTTCTCCAGTACGACGAACCGGTAGAGACCGCAGCCCGCGCCTGATCGCTACCGTTTCGCGCGTCGCCTTGCGCCACAATATTGGCATGGCCCTGCTGGATACCATCGAGCAACACATGCGCGAGGCGATGAAGGCCCGTGACGAGGCGCGCCTGAACGCCCTGCGAATGATCAAGAGCGCGCTCGTCAAACACCGCGCCGATACGGCGCGCCCACTGGATGAAAAGGCCGAGCTGCAAATTCTCAACATGCTGATCAAGCAGCGCCGGGAGGCGGCCGAGATGTTTCGCCAGGGCGGGCGCGAGGATCTGGCCGCCAAGGAAGAGGCCGAGCTGCGGCTCATCGAATCCTACATGCCGCCAACAGCCACCGAGGAAGAGATGGACGCGGCGGTCGAGGCCGCTCTGGCGGAAACCGGCGCCACTTCCCTCAAGCAGATGGGCGCCGTGATGAAAGCCGCCCAGGCCCGGCTGGCCGGCAAGCGGGTGGACAACAAGATTCTCAGCGACAAGGTCCGTGCGCGTCTCGGCGGCTAAGCGATCGCAAGCCGTTCTACAATAGGCTCGATGCCGGATGTTCCCGAGTCCAAGCCCTCCCCGCCCAGCTTCGAAGCCTGTCTTCAGGAGCTGGAAAAGACGGTCAAGGAGCTGGAAAGCGGGGATCTGCCGCTGGAGCGCGCCCTCGAATTGTACGAAAAGGGCGTAGCCCTGGCGGAGACTTGCCGCAAGCAGCTCGAAGAGGCGGAAACGCGCGTCGAGATCCTGATGAAGCGCGAAGGCCGCATTCAACCGGAGCCTTTCCGGCCCGATCGCTCATGAGTTCCCATCGGCATCACAGCCGCCCGGCGCCCGACCCTCAGGCCGCGGCCGATTTCCGGAGCTGGCTCGAGGCGCAGCGCCAGCGAGTGGACGCGGCCCTGGACCGGTGGCTGCCATCGGAAAACGAGCCTCCCGAGATCATCCACCGGGCCATGCGCTACAGCGTCTTCGCGGGAGGCAAACGGATCCGTCCCATCCTCTGCCTGGCTGCCGCGGACGCTGTCCGCTCCCATGCGCCCGGCGTCATGGAAGCGGCCTGCGCCCTGGAAATGATCCACACGTATTCGCTCATTCACGACGATCTTCCCGCCCTGGATAACGATGACTTCCGACGCGGGCGTCCCACCTGCCACAAGCAGTTCGGCGAGGCCATGGCCATCCTGGCCGGGGATGCGCTGCTGACGCTGGCCTTTCACGTGCTCGCGCGGGCGGAATTGCCCGATTCCAATACGCGGATCCGGCTGGTGGAGGAGCTGTCAACCGCGGCAGGCACACCCGGCGGGATGATCGCCGGCCAGGTGGAAGATCTCCAGGGCGAAGGCAAGACGCCCACGCCGGAATTGCTGGAGTCCATCCATCGCGCCAAGACCGGAGCGCTGTTGACCGCAAGCGTGCGCATGGGCGCCATCTGCGCGGGCGCTTCCGACCAGGAACTTGCCGCCCTCACCCGCTACGGCCGCCACGTCGGTTTGGCGTTCCAGATCGTGGATGACATTCTCGACGTGGAGCAGTCCTCGGAGACGCTGGGCAAGACCGCAGGCAAGGACGCGCGGCAGAAGAAGATCACCTTCCCCGCCGTGTACGGACTGCCTGCGTCGCACCGGATGGCCGAGCGGGAGATTTCGGCGGCCTTGCAGGCGCTCGAGGGTTTCCAGGAGCGCGCCCGTCGCTTGCGTGAGCTCGCCGAATTGATCTTGCATCGTACCCAGTGACGCGTCGCCGGCTGGACCAGCTTCTGGTGGAGCGCGGGCTGGCGGAGAGTCGCGCCCAGGCCCGCGCGCTGATCCTGGCCGGGCAAGTGCTGGTCAACGGCCAGAAGGGCGAGAAGGCCGGGCAGCTCGTCCCTCTCGACGCCGAGCTGAAGCTTCTGAAGCCTTTGCCGTACGTGAGTCGCGGCGGCCTGAAGCTCGAGGCGGCGCTCGATCACTTCCGCATCCCTGTGGAGGATCGCGTTTGCCTGGATGTGGGCGCTTCCACCGGCGGCTTCACCGACTGCTTGCTGCAACGCGGCGCCCGCAAAGTTTACGCCGTGGACGTCGGTCGGGGCCAGTTGGACTGGAAGCTGCGCAACGATCCGCGCGTCGTCGTGCTGGAGGGCGTCAATGCGCGCTATCTGGGACGGGAACATGTCCCCGAACCGGTAGACCTGGCGGTGTGCGACGTGAGCTTCATCTCGGTGACCCTGATCCTGCCGCGGCTGCCCCCGCTGCTCGCCCCAGGCGGGGAAATGGTTATACTTGTCAAGCCGCAGTTCGAGGTGGGCCGCGGTCAGGTGGGCAAGGGCGGCATCGTCCGCGATCCGGAACTTCAGGAGGCCGCCTGCCGGAAGGTTGCCGCCGCGGCGGAGGCGCTGGGCTTTCGCGCCGAGTGGATCGAAAGCCCCGTGCGCGGAGCAGAAGGCAACCGGGAGTTTTTGCTCTATGCCCGACGTTAGCGTGGTGGGAATCATCACCAAGCCCAACGTGCCCCAGGCGGTGCGCGTGGTGCCTGAGCTGGTGGAGTGGTTGCGCGCCCGCGGCATCCAGGTCCGCTACGACGCTCCCACCGCAACGTATTTGGGCCGTTCCGACGGTCTGCCCCGCGAGGAAGTGCCGGAGGGTTGCCAGCTCGTCATCGTGCTGGGCGGCGACGGCACGCTGCTGGCGGCTGCGCGCGCCTTGCGCGGGCGCAACGTGCCCCTGTTTCCGGTGAATCTCGGCGGCCTGGGCTTCCTGACGGCGATCACGATTGACGAGCTGTACCCCGAGCTGGAGCGCGTCCTGCGCGGCGAGCACCGCATCGGGCGCCGTCGCATGTTGCACTGCGAGGTCACGCGCGGGGACGCCGTGGTCTCGCAGTACGAAGCGCTCAACGACGTGGTGCTCACCAAAGCCTCCATCGCCCGCATGATTGACCTGGACGCTTACGTGGACGCGCACTTCGTCTGCGCTTACAAGGCCGACGGCTTGATCGTGGCCACGCCCACGGGATCCACCGCCTATTCGCTCTCCGCCGGCGGACCGATCATCTTCCCGCGTGTCGCCGCCCTCTGTCTGACCCCGATTTGTCCCCACATGCTGACCAACCGCCCAGTGATCGTGCCGGACAGCAGCGTCATTCGCATCGTCAACCGCGCCGCTGATGACGACACCTATCTGACCATTGACGGGCAAGTGGGCGAGCCGCTGCGCCACATGGATCAGGTGATCTGCCGCTCTTCCTCGTACTGCTTGCAGTTGATCCGCCCGCCGCGCTCGCTGTTCTTCGATGTGCTGCGACAGAAACTCAAGTGGGGGGAAAGGTGAAAAGGCTGTCGCTGACCGGGTGGATTTTTCTGGGCATGGCGGCGGGCATCGCGGTAGGCGGCTTGGCGCCGCACATCGGCACGAAGCTCGGCCTGATTGGCGCCATTTTCCTGCGCCTGATCAAATCCATCATCGCGCCGCTGCTGTTCGCCACTTTGGTCTATGGCATCGCCGGCGCCGGCAGTCCGAAACAGATGGGCCGCATCGGACTGAAGGCTATCGTGTACTTCGAAATCGTCACGACCGTTGCCCTGTTCCTGGGCCTGGCGGTGGCGAATCTGGTGCGCCCGGGCCAGGGCGTGGCCTTGCAGAAAACAGCCGAGGAAGCTGCCGTCCGACAGCCTCCGCCCACGCTGGCGGCTGTGCTGGAGCATGTTTTTCCCACCAGCATCATAGACGCCATGGCGCGCGGCGAGGTGCTGCAAATCGTCGTGTTCGCCCTTTTGTTTGGGGCCGCGTGTGCGGCGATCGGCGAGCGTGCCCAACCGGTGATTCGCTTCATGGAGTCGCTGGCTGAGGTCATGTTCCAGTACACGCGCTATGTGATGTACCTGGCGCCACTGGGCGTGGGGGCGGCGATGGCGGCCACCGTGGGCGGCAAGGGGCTGGGCGTGCTGGTCGGGCTGGGCAAGCTCGTGCTGACCATGTACGCCGCACAGATCATTTTCGTGGTGGGGGTATTGGGGCCGGTGATCGCGCTGGCGCGCATCTCGCTGAAGCGTTTCTACCAGGCCGTGCGCGAACCGTTCCTGATCGCCTTTTCTACGGCATCGAGCGAAGCCGCCCTGCCTCGTGCGCTTCAGAACATGGAGCAGTTCGGCGTGCCCAGGCACATCGTGGCGTTCGTCATTCCTACCGGCTATAGTTTCAACCTCGACGGCACCACCCTATACCTTTCGCTGGCCTCGCTGTTCGTGGCGCAGGCCGCGGGCGTCGAGCTTACGCTGGGGCAGCAACTGCTGATGATGCTGACGCTGATGCTGACCAGCAAGGGCGTGGCGGGCGTTCCGCGCGCCGCCCTGGTGATCCTGGCGGGCACGGTGGCCAGCTTCGGCCTCCCGATGGAAGGTGTGGCGGTGCTGCTGGGCATTGACGCGGTGCTGGATATGGTCCGCACCTCCGTGAATGTGCTGGGCAACTGCCTGGCGACGGCCGTGGTGGCGCGTTGGGAGGGTGTCCGGTTCGACACGGTTCCGAAAGCCCCCGCCGCCGCGGTGCGATAAGGCCGCCCGAGCTGGTGGACGGAGGCGGCCTCCCTACCCGGTTTCCAGCCCTTGGCTCCCGGATTCGGGGGATGGGCGCTGTCCGTGCGCTCCTTTACCATTGGGGGTGGGAGGCGGAGGCTGCGATGATTCATCGCTGGAAGAAGTATCAGGAATTACTGGAGGCGCGACGTCGCGAGCTGTGCGAGGAACTGGCCCGCAAGCGGGCGCAGCTTGCCATCGAGAGCGGCGGGGACATGCTGGACCGAATGCGCAGCTTTACCGAGCGTGAGCTGGCGGTCCGGACGGTAAACCGACTCACTCGCCTGCTGGCCGAAGTGGATCTTGCGCTCGAACGCATCCGCGACGATACCTACGGGACCTGCCGGGCCTGCGGCCGGCCGATCGGCGCCCGACGTTTGACCGCGGTGCCCTGGTGTTCGCTCTGTATCGAATGCCAGGAAGCCGCTGACCGCGGCGACCTCGAGGCCGCCTGATCTCTCTACCCCCTTCGCACGCGGTTCCCGGGCGCGCTAAGCTTCAATGTGCAGCCTATGCCCGCGAATGTGCCCATGCCCGGGCCCCCGCTGCCGCGGGAGGTGCGTTCCTGCATCGTGGTTGTGGTCGGCTTGCCTGGCTCGGGCAAGACCACGTACCTGGAACAGAACCGCCTGCCCAGCCTCTCATCCGACGCCATCCGCAAGCTGCTGGCGGATGACGAGACCGACCAGACCATCCACGCCCGCGTGTTCCCCACGCTGCGATATCTGCTCTATCAGCGGATCGCGATCGGACGGCCCGTGACTTACATGGACGCCACGCATCTGACGCCGCAGGAGCGCCGCCCCTACATCCAGATGGCCCGTCTGTTCGACTGCCGCGTGGAGGCGCTGTTCTTCGACGTCCCCCTGGAAATCTGCAAGGAGAGAAACCGCCGGCGCCAGCGCGTGGTGCCGGAAGAGGCGCTGGAGAGGATGGCGGCGCGGCTCGTTCCGCCCAGGCTGGAGGAAGGCTTTCACGCCATCAAGGTGGTGCGCCCGTGAAGTTCGCGGGCGCGCTCGTGGTGGAAACGCGGACGCTGAGCGAGTTGCGACGAATTTCCGGATGATATAAAATCGCAAACAGGATGGAGTCGCGGAACGCCAGGGCGATGGTTCTGGCCCGGGCTGAGGCTCTCTGCCGCAGGCAGGGACTGCCCCTCACCGTGCAGCGCAGAGCTGTGCTCGAGGCCCTGGTCGCGCGTCGCGACCATCCCACCGCCGACCGCCTGTACGAGGACGTGGCGCGGCGGTTGCCGGGCGTCTCCCGCGCCACCGTCTACCGGGCCCTGGAGGCCATGGTCCAGGCGGGCGTGGTTCGCAAGGTGTGGTACGCGGGCGCGGCGGCTCGCTTCGAGCTGCCGGAACGGCGTCACCATCACCTGATTTGCGTGGTCTGTGACAAGGTGGTGGACCTGTACGAGCCGGCCCTGGATCGCCTGCCCGGACCCCGCTCCCGGGCGGCCGGCTTCCGCCTCCTCGATTACTCGGTACAATTCATGGGGATTTGCCCGCAATGCGCCCGACGCGGGCGGAATCCCGTTTCGCAATCATCAAGGAGAGTGTCCGATGAAGGGAAATGAAAAAGTCATTGCCTGTCTGAATTCAGCTTTGCACGAAGAACTCACCGCCGTTCACCAGTACATGCTGGACGCGGAAATGTGCGCCAACTGGGGCTACAGCCGCCTGGCTTCTCTCATCCAGAAGCAGGCGATTGACGAGATGAAACACGCCGAGCGGCTCATGGAGCGCATCCTGTTCCTGGACGGCACGCCCGAGATGGGCGGCAACTTTACCGTGGTCCCGGCGGCCTCCGTTCAAGCCCTGTTCGAGCAGCAGCTCAAGATGGAGCTGGCGGCGGTCCAGGAATACAACGCCTCTGCGAAAACCTGCCAGGAAGCCGGTGACAACGGCTCCAAGGAGTTGTTCGAGTCCCTGCTGAAGGACGAAGAGAATCACGTGGACTTCCTGGAGAGCCAGCTCACCCTGATCCAGCAGGCGGGTCTGGACAATTATCTGGCCCAGCAGATTCGTTCCTGAAGCGTTCTGGTTCAGGGCAGAACGGGGCGCACGCGGAGACCGTCGCGCAATTCGACGCTGGTCCCCAGCGCCACCAGCTCCCTCTCCCGCAGACCCTCGAGCACTTGGACGCGGGTCAGGGTGGAGGCGCCGGTGCGCACGGGACGCCAGCGCAGGCGGTCTCCCTCCAGCACCCAGACCCCGCTCTGCTCGCTGCGGCGACGGACGGCCTCCTTAGGGATGACGAGGCCGTCTTCCACAACCTGGGTGCGAATCTGAGCATTGACGTTGGCGCCCGGAAGCAGATCGCGTTCCGGGTTGCGTATGGTCAGCAGCACTTCGCCGACTTGGCGCGTGCCCAGGGCCGTGACTTCCAGCGGCGTTCGTTCGATTTCGCCTTGCCAGCTCCGCGCGGGCAAGGCGTCCCAGGTGATCACCACCGGCATGCCGCGCGCCAGCCGTCCCAGCTCGGGTTCATCCACGTAGATGCGGACGCGTACCGGGTCCAGTCGGCCCACGGCGGCCACGGGATCGCCGGGACGGAGGTAGTCGCCTCGGCGTACGCGGAGGTCGTAGACCACGCCGGCCATGGGCGCGCGAATGCGACACTGTTCCAGGCGGCGGGCAGCCTGGTCGCGCGCAGCCTGGGCTTCCCGGAGGCGCGCCTCGGCCGCCGCGCGGTCGGCCGCAGAAATCAAAGCGACGCGTTTTTGTTCTAATCCGCGGATCTCCGCCCGCGCGCGCTCCAGCCGATCGCGTGCCGCCTGGACTTCCACGGCGGTGGCCGCCTGCTTTTGGAACAGCTTTTCCAGCGCGCGCAGATCCCGCTCCGCTGCCTGCACATCCAGCCGCGCGCGCTCCAGCGCATTGTTGATTTCGGCCAGTTCGGCAGCCCGTCCCCCGCTCTGGATCATTTCCAGGTTGGCGCGCGCCGAAGCGAGTTGGGCCTCAGCGGCGGCCAGCTCGGTCCTCGTCTCTCGATCCTCGATTTCAGCCAGAACGTCGCCTGTGCGGACCTCGTCGCCGCGTTCCACCGTCACCCGCGCGACCATGCCCTCCCGCTCGCTGCGCACCAGGACGAACTCGACCGGCTCGACCTTCCCGTTGCTGGCCAGCGTACTGACGAGACGGGAGCGCTCGACGCGAGCGAAGGACACTTCGGGAGGCGCCGTGGACGCACGCCGGATCAACCACGCTGCGCACACGCCCACCGTAATCAGGGCAGCGATCCACCATTTGCGGAGTCGCTTCACGTCCTTTCAATTCTGACAAATTGTTTCTGCGGATCGCCGGACCCGGGAAGGCGCGCATAAGCCTCGAGCCGCCGGTTTGCGCGACAATACCCTGTTATGCCGCGCTACGTCATCTATCGCCTCAAGGATGCACAGCAGGAGCAGTTCCGCTGGGCGCCGCACACCAGCGGCCCCAGCGTTGTGCGTCCCAAAGATTACCGCGAGGATGGCTGGATCGAAGCGCCCACGCCCTACGCAGCCTGGGCTTTGCTGCGCGAGCGCGGAACTCCGTTGCGGGTGGGCGATCTGTTAAAATCCGAGAGGGGCGAGTTGCAAATCTGCAAGTACGTAGGCTTCGAGGAAGCCCGCTGGCAGACGGAGGAAACGGCGCCAGCGGAAGAGACCGAAGCCGGATCGTACCCGGAGATGCGCCCGTCATAACCCCCTATGAGTCTGGAGCGCAACGGCGTCCCTCCTGCTACCGGTTCCAGTGAGCGGATCGAGTTGAGCGGCGTGCAGCCGGTGGGCCGTCAAGAGTCCGTCTGTAGTCCAGGCAACGGCTCCCAACCCATCAACAGCTACGCTGTGGTCACTTACATTCCGGATCCCCTAGGGTCGTTCCTGGACGACATGAGGCGCGAGCTCGTCCCCAATTGTATCCCGCACGCGCACGTCACGATCCTGCCGGCTCGCGCGCTGGAAGTGCCTGTGGATCAGGCCTGGCGATGGATCTGCGATCGGGCGGAAGGCTTTCCCGCTTTTGAAGTGGAGACGGGCGACATCGAGGTCTTCGAGAACACGGCTGTGGCCTACGTTTCGGTCCGGAAGGGTTGGGACGAGCTGGTCGCGCTCCATGACGCGCTCAGCCAGGGTCCGCTCCAGTTCCAAGAGCCTTACCCCTATCACCCGCACATCACGGTGGCGCAGGATTTCGACCCCGCATTGCTTTGGGACATAGCCGACAAGGCGCGCCGGCTGTGGGGTCGCTATTCGCAGTCACGCCGTTTTGTTGTGGACACGCTGACCTTTGTTCAGGCCACAGCGGACAAGCGTTGGCTCGACCTCGCGCAGTGTCGGCTGGCGGCGGCTTGCCGTCGCTGAGCGCGCTTCACTCGAACAGGCGCATCTGCTCAGCCTTGCTCTTGGCTCGGGCGGCTTTGGATTTCAGGGGACTGCCGATTACGCCCAGAACGCATATCTCGGCCAGAGCCGTGCGCGGGATGAAGATGCGCTGCCGGTAGGAACCAGGATTGGGCGGCACCACCGTGAAGCCCTGCGGCTCCAACTGGAGCAGATTGTTGGGCAGCAGTCCCTCCATCAGTTCCCCGTCACGGAAGCGCATTCGCACCCACAGGCCGGCGATCTTCGGGCGGCTGGTGAAAAAGCGCTGATCCACCTCGTCGTCGGGCGGCGGCAAATCCCGTACGAAGTCGACCGTTTTGACCTGTTCCCACGGAACGGTCAGGTACTGTCCCTTCTCACTCAGCAGTTCCACACCTTCCGGCTTCAAGTAACTTTGCGGATTGATGAAGCCAGTCAGCGGCTGGCGGTCGAACCGGCGGATCACTACCTTTTTTGTAGTGGAGGGGGGCGTCACGGCTTGATCCGACTTACTGCAACCTCGCTGGTATTGTAACTCCGCGCGGCCCCTGCTCGCGTATAATATGGAGCCATGAACGCGCATCCCACACGCCGTTTCTTCCTGCAAACGCTGGCCGGCTACAGCCTTTGTCCCCGGCGCGCCCGAGGCGCCTCCTCGCGCCCTCCCAACATCCTGTTCATCATGAGCGATGAACACAACTGGCGGGTGGCCGGCTGTTACGGCAATCGCCTCGCGCGCACCCCGAACCTGGATCGGTTGGCCGCCGAAGGGATCGTCTTCGAAGACGCCTACACCAACTCGCCGTTGTGCGTGCCCTCGCGTTCGAGCTGGACGGCAGGCAAGTATATCCACCGCATTTCCGTCTGGAGCAACGACTGCGAGCTGCCGGCCGACGACATGCCCTCGCTGCCGCGCCTGCTGAACGCGGCCGGCTACGAGTCGTACCTCTGCGGCAAGCAGCACTACGCCCAGGGCCGCCGCTATGGCTTCGTGGAGATTGGCGGCAACATGAACAACAGCGTCAAGACGGGCCGCGGGCGCCGCCGCAAGGCCGATGACACCACGGTGAACTACGCTGCCGCCCAGGAGCGATTCCGCAACTTCCGCACGGGCGAGGATTCCTCGGTCATGGCCCACGACCGCCGCGTCACCGAGGGCGTGCTCGATTTTCTCGCCCGGCGCAGCCGCCGCGACAAGCCCTTCTTGCTGTTTGCCGGTTACCTGGCGCCGCACTTTCCTCTCATCGTTCCCGAACGCTACTGGCGCAACTATCAGGGCCGGATTCCGATGCCCGAGATTCCCGAAGGCTTTTTCGAGCGGATGCCCTTGAACTACCAGCATCTGCGTCGGGGCTTCGGGTTGGTGGACGTGGATCCGGAGATCGTCCGGCGCGGTCGCGAACTCTACTACGCCCTCACGGAATGGGTGGACGAGCAGATCGGCCTGGTGCTTGATGCCCTGCGCAAGAGTCCGTTCGCGCGCGACACGGTGGTCATTTACACCACGGATCACGGCGAGAACATGGGCGAACACGGCCTGTGGTGGAAGAACTGCATGTACGAGCACGCCGCCCACGTGCCGCTAATCGTGTGGTGGCCGGAGCGGTGGAAGGGCGGGCAGCGTCGCTCGGGAGCTTGCTCCTTGGTGGACGTCGTTCAAACGGTGGCCGAGATCGCCGGCGCCCGCACGCCGGAGGACTGGAACGGTCAGTCCATGCTGCGCTGGATGGACGACCCGAGCTCGCCCTGGAAGGACCTGGCCGTGAGCCAGTATTACGCCCACAACATCGCTTCAGGATTCGCCATGCTGCGGACGGGCGAGTGGAAGTACGTCTACCACAGTCCGCCGGACGAGCGTCATCCCGCCGAGCGCGAGCTGTACAACCTGCGCGAGGATCCGGGCGAGTTCCGCAATCTGGCGGCTGATCCCGCGCATCGCGACCGCGTGGAGCGCATGCACAAGCTCCTGGTGCGGGAACTGGGCGAGCACCCGGATGAGACCGAGCGGCGCTGCCGCGCCGAGCTGGCGCGCGGCTACGCCCAGCCCATCGGAGGGGAGCGCCGGCAAAGGGCGGCCTGAGGAACGGCTTTCAG
>JAPWUP010000077.1 GCA_028275505.1 Bryobacteraceae bacterium | reverse complement strand
GAGAGCGTGACCGTGGTGGGAGAAACACCTCTGCTGAACACGACGTCAGCGTCCATGGGCACTGTGGTGGACTCCCGGCGCGTCGCCGACTTGCCGGTCTCCTACGGCAATCCTTATGAGCTGATCGGGTTGACGACCGGGGCGATCTTCACGCGCGACCCACGGCTGGACCGGCCGTTCGAGCCCACCCACATTGTGGGCTATGCGATGGACGGGACCCGACCCAACCGCAGTGACATCACCCTGGACGGGGTGCCCGCTACGTCGGTGGCCAATGCCGGCGAGGTGACCGCCTCCTACGTGCCGCCCGTGGACGCCATCCAGGAGTTCAAGGTGCAGACGGCCACGTTCGATGCCTCGATGGGCAACACCGAGGGAGGCGTCACCAACATCAGCATCAAGTCCGGCACCAACGAGCTGCACGGCAGCGCCTACTACAACACCATGTTGCCGGACATGGCGGCCAACGATTTCTTTGCCAACGCCACCGGGCAGGCCCGTTCGGATTTCAGCTACAAGCGCTGGGGCGGGACCGGCGGCGGGCCGGTTTACATCCCCAGGGTGTACGACGGCAGGAACAAGACCTTCTTCTTCCTCGCCTATGAAGGGATCAAGGACTCGCGACCGCGCAACAACGGCACTCCCACCGTGCCCACCGAGGAGATGAAGAACGGGGACTTTTCACGACTGCTTGCGCTGGGTCCCCAGTACCAGATCTACAACCCGTTCACCCGCCGTGCCGTGGCGGGCGGTCGCTATCAGGCCGATCCCTTCCCCGGCAACATCATCCCGCGCTCGCTCTTTAACAATGTGGCGGTCAACATTCTCAAGTACTATCCGAAGCCGCTTCAGCCGGGCAACCCCGATGGCACGAACAACTACGTCCAGCCCAATCTGCCTGAGACCGCCGACTATGTCACCTATACCGGTCGCCTGGACCAGGTATTTAGCGACAGGCACCGGATCTATCTGCGGATGAGTTACTACGACCGGGACAGTTTCTATAATGACTATTTCCACAATCTGGCGACCGGCAACTATTTCCAGTTCATTTCCCGAGCCGCGGTTCTGGATGACGTCTACACCTTGAGTCCCACCACGGTTCTCAACGTGCGTGGCGGATTCAACCGTTTCATTCGGGTGACCGAGGGCAACCCGCTGGCCAAGGGTTTCGACGTCACCACACTGGGGTTCCCGAAGTCCTTCGCGGACCAGATCCCGCCGGCCGCCCGGCAGTTTCCCCGCATAGACCTGAGCGGCTATCAGGGCACCGGCGTCGGCAGTGAGTTCCGTCCTACCGAGGTAGCCTCGATCGCCGCCACGGTTTCCCGCTCGCAAGCCACTCACCTGGTGAAGTGGGGTTTCGAGTGGAGGGCGTATCGCGAGCAGAGCATCCAGTATGGCAACGACCAGGTCGGACGCTTTATCTTCGACGCCACTTACACGCGCGGACCGCTGGATAACTCACCCGCGGCGCCCAGCAACCTCGGGCAATCGGTGGCCGCGCTCCTGCTGGGGTTGCCGAGCGGCTCCAGCTATGCGGCCCGGGTGGACAGTTACGCTGAACAATCCACCGGCTGGGGCTTCTTCGTGCATGACGACTGGAAGGTTACCAGAAAGTTGACGCTGAACCTGGGTCTTCGCTGGGAGTTCGAGTTGCCCATGACGGAACGCTTCAATCGCAGCGTGCGGACGTTCGATTTCAGCTACATCCAGCCGTTCGAGCCGAAGGTGCAGGCTGCGTACGATCGCACGCTTTCTCCGCTGCTCCCGCCGCAGATTTACACCCGCGGCGGCCTGACCTTCGCGGGCGTGGATGGCCAGCCCAGGGGACTGTATGAAACGCCGAAGAAGAACCTGATGCCACGTTTCGGTTTTGCCTATCAACTGACCCCCGCCACCGTGATCCGCGGCGGCTACGGGATCTTTTATGGATTTTTGGGCGAGCGGCGCGGCGACGTGATCCAGATCGGCTTCAGCCGCAACACTTACTTTGTTCCCACCGTAGACAACGTGAACTTCATCGGTTCGCTGTCGAATCCCTTCCCCAACGGCGTGCTCATGCCGCTTGGCTCGGCGCAGAAACAACAAACTTACGTCGGCAACAGCATCTCCTTCTTTGACGAGTACCCGCTCATGCCTTACATGCAACGGTGGCAACTGGGCATCCAGCGCGAGCTTCGCCGTGTACTGGTGGAGATCGCCTATGTGGGTAACCGCGGCACCCACATCGAGTACGGGCACAACCTCAACGCAACGCCGGCCCAATACCTGAGCCGGAGCCTGTTGCGCGATCAGGAGACGATCAATGCACTTTCGCGCAACATCAGGAACCCGATGTACGGCAACCTTCCCGAGGGTGCCAGCTCCGCGTTCACCGGGACCAACATTGCCGTCGAACGTCTGCTGCGGCCATACCCCCATTTCGACTCGGTCAACCACTCGCGCTTCGATGGCTACACCTGGTACCACTCGCTCCAGATCACGGCCGAAAAACGGTTCGCCAGCGGCTACACTTTGAGCGGCAGCTATACTTTCTCGAAGTTCATGCAAGCCACCGAGCTGCTGAACCCGTCCGACGAGCGTCCCCTTGAAATCATCTCGGACGTGGATCGGCCGCACCGGATCAGTGTGAGCGGTATTTACGAGTTCCCGTTCGGTCGCAAGGGACGCATTCTGAAGGGTGCCAGTCGGGCGCTGGACCAATTGGTGGGCGGCTGGCAGGTTTCCGGCGTCTACACGTTCCAGAGCGGAGCACCCCTGGGCAACTGGGGCAACTTGATCTGGATCGGCGACATCAATGCCCTGAAGCTTTCGGGCAAAGACCAGACCCCCGACCACTGGTTCAATCCCCTGAAGATTGACGATCCCAAGAACCCCGGCTACGGAAAAGTAGGCTTCGTCAGCAACTCAGCCCAGCAACTGGCCAGCAACATCCGCTACTTCCCGTTCCGGTTCGGCTTTTTGCGGGCGGATCAGGTCAGCAACATTGACCTCTCCATGCAGAAGAAGTTTCGGATCACCGAAAGCAAGCAGTTCGTCTTCCGCATGGACTGGCTCAATGCTTTCAACCATCCTCTGTTCCCGCAACCGAACCTGAACCCGACCAGCCCCGTGTTCGGCGTCATCCAGGCTTCGACGCAGGCCAACTACCCTCGGCGGATCGAGTTCGGCTTCCGGTTTCTCTATTGAGCCGGGCTGGGAGCGCTCAGCGCAGGCGGTCTCGCGGCGGCGCCGCCTGAGCTGAACGGGACCGGTCAGCGGAAGCCGTCCACGCGAAAGACGTCGGCGTTGGAAGGATCCACCCGCACGCAGAGCAGGAAACGGGCGCCGGGCGAGAGCGAGAACGGTCCGCTGCCAATGGGTGAGAGGGGTTCGGGGTAATCGAGCACGGGCCGGGACTTGCCCGTGGCGAATTCGTGGAAGAACAGCGCCTGGCGCCCGCTCGCGCCATCACGAGCTCCAAGGTAGTAAATGCCTCGTCCGGTCAGCACCCAACAACTGGAGCAGTAAGGAAGCAAGCCTTCGAGGACCTTCTCGACCCTGCCTCCGGCCGCCTCGGCGCGCCACAGAGTGGTGTCGGTGGCCTCGCGTACGAAGTACACATACTTGCCGTCGGGTGAAACGTCGAGGGAGATGCCGCGGGTGGCAGCCAGTTGGGTGGCTGGGCCGCCGGCCACCGGGATGCGCACGATTGCGCTCATCGTGCCGGCGTAAATCCACTGGCCGTCGGGAGAGAAAACCGGATGATAGCCCGTGGCGCCCGCCGACCGGACCTCCCAGCGACCGGGCTGGGATTCCCGGGCAAGGAAGATCTCGCCGCTACGGGCGTTATTGAAGACGATGGACCTGCCGTCCGGCGACCAGCGGCCAACGGACGGCCACAGCTTGCCGCGTGTGACCTGGACAGCATTGTTACCGTCCGCGTCGGCTACCCATAGTTGCTCTTCGCCCGAGCGGTCCGAGCGGAAACAGATACGCCTGCCGTCAGGCGAGTACTGCGGCGAAGCATCCTGGCCTGGCGAAGCGATGACGCGTCGCCAGCGTTCTCCGGCTCCGCCGGAGGACAGGTCCAGCCTCCAGATGTTGAGATCCTGCTGGAGCACGGAGTAGAGGAGGACGGGCGCGCGGCGGGCAGTAGCAAGCTGGATGGGGAAGTCCGCGTAGATTCCGGTTGGAACGGGGCGTCGGTTGGGTTTGTTCCAATCGATGAGCTTCCAGATCCGGAATTCGCCAGCGCGGTCCGAGGCAAACAACAGGCCGGTCCCGTCCGCGGTCCAATCCTGTCCGCTGATTTGCTTGCCGTCGAAAGTAAGTTGGCGCGGCTCGCCGCCGTCCAGGGACGTCACGAAGAGTTCCTGGTGCGCCCGATGGAACGAGCGGATGAAGGAGAGATAGCGGCCATCCGGGGAAAAGCGGGGATCCACGTCGCCGATGTGAATGTTCTCGGTTCGGGTGAGACGCCGGCGCTGGCCGGTGGCCACCGAAACCAGAAAAATGCCCAGGGCCTCGTGAAGCGATTCCGCGTCATCCACGGCCAGCCACTGGCCGTCGGGCGACCAGTCCAAGTGGCGGGTAGGGAGGCCGTAGCGCGAGGGGAACACCGGACAGAGAATTTTCTCCTCGCCGCTCTCCAAATCCCTCAGCGCGAGGCTGCCTGTGGATCCCTGAAACTTGAGGTAGGCGATCCGCTTGCCGTCGGGTGACCATGCCGGACTGACAGCCTCTGTCTCCCCGCCGGAAACCCGCTGAGGCGGCTTTTCATCCCCCTCACGAATCCACACGCCGGCCGAGCCGCCATCGGGTTTCTCCCAGACATACGCCACCCGGGATCCGTCGGCGGTGACTGCAGGCTGATATTCCTTGCCCGCCTGCCGCGCTACGGGCACTGGGTGCACGACCGCGTCCGGCGGCCCCGATCTGGTGGAGCGCCGCAGGAGCCAGATGGCGGCGATCACGGTCACGAGCAGGATGAGGGGCACGCCGGCCACTACCCAAGGTGGCGCCCTCCGCTCAGAGGCCGGCTGGGCTTCGCTGACGGGCGCCGTCGCAGGGGAAGCGTCCGTCACGGTGACGGCACCCACGAAGCGGTAACCGCGGCCGGGGAACGTTTCGATGTAGCCCGGTTCCCCCTTGGCAACTCCCAGGGCCTTGCGAATGACGGCAATGTTCTGCGCAAGATTGGCCTCGTCCACAATACGGTCGGGCCAGACCGCCGTGAGTAACTCCTCCTTGGTGACCACCTGGCCGGCGTTCTCGACCAGCACGACCAGGGTTTCCACAGCCTTTCGGGTGAGGTGGACCGGCTGCCCTTCTTTAAGCAACACCCGGGCTGCGGGATCCAATTGAAATGGACCGAAGCAGTAGAGGCGACGACGCCTGGCTAAGGCTCCGGTTTTAGGTTCCATTTAGAAAATTTTTGACCCCAGCTCATTGCACCCAGCCGCCGCCCGGGCGACACTGGAGCCTGAGCGTAGTGTAGCGCAAGCGGGCTCGGCACGCGCATCTGCCCCTGACCGCGACCAGCCGGGCCCGCCCCCATTATCCCGCGCACTTCAGAAGACCCTTTCAGGCAGCTCGATCACCGGGTCGGGGCCTGAGCCTTGGGGCGTGCGGAACGAGCGCAGGATCCGGCGCTCTTTCACGGAGACGCAGTAGACGGTATCGCGGTCCTGAACCGCGGCCCAAGCCCGTTCGCCGTCCGGGGAGAGAGAAAGCGAGACGGGGCTACCCTCGAGCTTGACGGTGGCGAGCACGCGGCGGGCTGCCGGGTCGGCAAATTCGACCGCGCCGTCATGGATGAGTGCGTAGACGAGAGTCCGGCCATCGGGCGTGACGGCCACGCGCACCGGCCCGCGTCCGGTGGGAATCTCGCCGACGGCCTCGTTGCGAGCCGGGTCCAGAATCGTGATTCGGTGCGACTCGCGATTCACCACGTAGATCCAGCGCCCGTCGGGAGAGCGGGCGCTGCCTTCGGGCCGCTGGCCGACGGGGATCGTCTTGACCTCGCCGCTGTCCAGCTGGATCGCCGCGACCGTCCCCGAGCCCGCATTGCTGACATAGGCGTAGCGCCGATCCGGCCCCCACACCACCATATGCGCGGTCTTGCCTCCAGTGTCGTAGGTCCGCAGCACGGACCGACTGGCAAGATCAATGAGCAGGAGGCGGTCCGGGTTCTCCGTGGTCACCAGCAGCCGCCCGCTCTGTGCGTCCAGATCCAGACCGTGCGGTCGGTGAAACTTGCCCAGCGAGATGGTCGCGATCCGCTTGCGGGTCTTGACGTCCACGACCGAGACCGTGTTGCCGCCTTGGCCCGCATCCTCGATGCGCATGGTTCCGTTGTCGGTGATGTACACGAATCGGCCATCGCGTGAAAGCGCCATCTCGTGCGGGTGACGCCCAACGGCTACCTGCGCCAGGAGCTTGCCCTCCGGCGTGTAAAAGCCGAGCGTGCTGGCGGCCTTGTGGAGTACGAGCAGACGCGCCGGCTCAGCCGCGCGAGCCAGCGCAACCATCGAGAACAGCAAGAAAATCGTGCGTCGCCTCATCGGTAGCTGCCTCCGGCCAGCTTATGATCTCACCTCGCTGCGGAGCGCGAGTGGATCCAAGCCGCGATGTCTTCGATCACCTGCTGATCTACGTGACCCGGCTTCTGATATTCCGCCGGCGTACTCTTGCCCTCGCCTGCGGTGAACAGGTGGTTCAACTTCGGATAGCTCTTGAAGGAGACGTCCGTACGGCCTTGGAGGGTCTGCTTCCAGCGTTCAAAATCGGCCATGCGAACCTGGTAGTCGCGCTCGCCTTGCAGGAACAGCGCAGGGACTTTGAGCTTGCGCATCTCGGCGGCGGGATCGTATCCCTTGAGATCCCGGATGTAAGAAGCGGGCATGCCCATGACGCTGCGCGCATCGGACTTGCCCTCTTCCACCGCGCGGATCTGTTGCGCCGCCTCCTTGAGTTTCTCGGCCTGCCGGCGCGCCGCCTCGTTGGAAGGATCGAGCGATGCCAGATACTCGGCCTGCTCGACGATCAGGGTGGCCAGCGGGCGCGTATTGCCGGCCATGACGATGACTCCCGCCACCCAGGGAGCCCGTGCGAGAATGCGCGGCATGAGATAGCCGCCTAGACTGTGGCCGAGGATGAAAATGCGCTTGGAATCAATTTCGGGCAGCGAGCGCAAAAGCTCCGCGGCTCGAACCGCGTCCTCGACGGTTTCCTGCTGGACGGTGAAGTCCTGCATGGCGGCGATGCGCGGAGCGTACTGGCGGGTGCGTTTCTCGTAGCGCAGAACGGCGATGCCGCGGGAGGCGAGTCCCTCGGCGAGGTCCCTGAACGGCTTGTGAGCGCCCACCGTCTCATCGCGATCCAGCGGACCCGAGCCGTGGACGAGGACCACGCCCGGCCACGGCCCCGCGCCTTTGGGCAGCGTCAGCGTGCCGGGCAACTTCCATTCGTCCGAGCCGACGGTAACCTCGCGTTCCACGAAAGACTCGGGATTGCTATAGGAGGGCCGTTGCCAGGCGGCTGCCGCATCCTGCGGGCGCAGGAAAAGGCCGCGAACCTTGCCCTGGGCGTCCATCGTCACCACCACGTTGATGCCCATGGAAGCGAACTTGACCGGCACCACGGCTACGTCGAAGTTACCTGACTTGCGCAACTCGGGCTGACCAATGCTCTCGGGTTTGCCCAACTGCTTCACCGCGGCGCCCACCTGGTTGCGCAAGGTATCGAGCGTGAGCCGGATTTTCGCTTCTCCTGCTAGAGCGGCGTGAATCTGTTCGTATTCGCCGGCCAGCAGCCACTCGACGATCTGCCGTGCGCGGTCCGCGGGAGAGACTTCCTGGCAAACGAGCAGGGGAATCAACAGCAGAAAGAGAGCCAAAACACGACGCATGAGCCCAGTTTAGACCGGGCGGGCGTGGGCGGGCCTGCGGACGTTGTCGTTGCTCCTGCTCACCGCTTCGGCGAGAGTCGGCGCGGCGTGCCCGCCTTCTTGCCGGACTCCGCCGCCTCGGGAACCGCGGGGCGGGACGGACGCCCGGCCCGCTCCGCCTTGGGTTTGGCAGCGGGCGCCGGTGCATAGATTCGCCGGTACAATTCCGCGTTACGCAGGACGGCCTGGACGTACGTTCGGGTCTCCGTGAAGGGTATGGACTCCACGAATTCGGCCGGTTCCTGGAACGAGGCCCAGGTCAGCCATTGCTCCACACGGTTGGGGCCGGCGTTGTAGGCCGCCAGCGCCGCTTCCAGGCGTCCGTCGAATTTGTCCAGCAGGCTGCGAAGGAAGTAAGTACCCAGCCTCAGGCTGACGGCGGGCTGGAACAGCAGGCGCGTGCCGTAGCGCCTGAGGCCGAGCTGACGCGCCAGGATCCTGCCTTGGGAAGGCAAAATTTGCATCAGACCGTAGGCGCGCGCCGGCGAAACCGCTCCGGGGTTGAACTCGGACTCCTGCCGGATCAGGCCGGCGACGAGGAAGGGATCGAGCTTGTGGCGGCGGGCGTAGCTCTCGATGAGCTGGCGGTGGGGCAGCGGAAACAAAATCTGCCAAAAACGTTTTGGCGCCTCCTCCAGGCGGAGATTCAGATGCCCCGCAGCCAGTTCCTTTACCGTGTGCAGCACCTGGTGCACCGGCAGCGTGCCTTTCATCAATTCGGCCCATTCCAGTGCGGCCAGGAACGGCTGCCCGTCCGTGCGGGCGCCGAACTTCAGCTCCTCGTCGGCGAGGTCCGTCAGCCCGCCCGCCTTGAGCAGACGGGCCCGGGTAACTCTCAGGCGCATGGTCTCGCCGGGACGGAAGCCATCGCCTGCCGGGCGCTCCGGCCAGCCAATCCCGCCGAGGAAGGTCGCGATTTCCGCTGAACGCGGGACCTGTGCGATTTCCGGTCGCTCGAACCGCAGGCGAGCCAGGCCTGCGTAGTAGTAATTCGGGAAGCGTTCCAGGAGTGCCTCATACCAGGTGCGTGCCTGATCGGTGCGCCCCTGTGTTTCCGCCAGGCGGCCGAGAAAATACAGCGCCGCGGGCGCGTGCTCAGAAGCCGGGTAACGCGCCAGGTGCTCGCGGAGCCAGCGTTCAGCTTCCGCGCGCCGCTCCACATAAAAACGCACGGCCACTTTCCAATGGCAGTAGCGACTTTCGGGATTCCCGGCGAAGGTTTCAGCACAGGCCCGGAACAGCGGCAGGTATTGCTCCGCCTGGTTTTCGAGCAGGTAGCGGTTGCCGGCCGAGATCAGCGCTCGCATGCGCCAGGGCGAACGTGGGTAGAGGCGCGCGAGCCTCTCCAGCAAGGCCGACATGTCGGCATCCCGGTTCAGCCTGCGGGCGCATTCCACCAGATAGTAGAGGCGTTCGGCGTCGGCTTCGGGATCAGCCGCCTCGAAAGAGCGCAGGTGATCCCAGGCCGCGGCGGTTTCGTAGTCGCGAAGCAAAGCGGCGCCGACCCGCACCCGCGCCAGCTCGCGCTCGCGCCCGCCCAACTGGCGGGCCAAAGCCTCGAACTCGGTCCGCGCGCGCCGGTACTGCCGCGCTCGCATCCAGTACTCGGCGCGCTCGAGCATCTGCTGCGGCATGGGAGGCGGGTAGCGTTCACCCAGTTGTTGCTGCAAGCGAGCCAGAGCTTTTTCGGCGGCGCTCGCTTCGGGTGAAGCAGGGAAGCCATAATACACGCGCTGCCAAGCGGCGGCTGCCGCCGGCAGATCCCCGGCCGCTTCCAGGGCCGTGGCCAGCAGCGCTTCGCCTTCGGGTTGAGGCGCCTGGCGCGCGGGATCTTGCAAGATGCGAATGGCGGCGCGCGGATCCTTCCGCTCGAGATGGATGCGCGCGGCGAGCAACGTCGCTTTCGGCGCCAGCGGTGAGGCCAGCGGCGTTTTCGAGATCGCTTCAAGTTCTCGCAGAGCGGCGTCGTAGTCGTTCTGCTGGAACTCCGTCCAAGCCAGCCAGTAGCCGGCGTAGTCGGCGAGCTGGGGCAGCCGCGCCTGGGCGGCGCGGAGTTGCCGGGCTGCCACAGCCCAACGTTGTTGCTGGGCTGCGCGAATGCCTTCTGCAAGCAGGCTGGCGGCAGAGGGCTCGGCGCGCAACGGGACCGGCGACAGGAGAGCGAGGAAACCGCTCAGCAGGAGGCTAAACCAACGGACCCGGATAGTCTTCCCCAAGTAAAGCGGCATCCTCGTTCGCCAGAGTTCGAACCAGCTCGCGGTGAAGATAGTCCACCATGGTGGGCGAGGCTTCGACGAATTGCTGCCGGAAAGCCTCGCGCGCCTGGTCAATCTCCCGCTTCAACGCCCGGTACAGATTGCGCTGGGCGCGTCCGGCACGCACCGCCTGGTCGTGGTGCAGACGGATCTCCGCCACCTGAACGCGGGCGAAGCGCTGGGCGCGCAAGTGCAGCTCCTGGTCCTCACGCGACAGCCGGGACCAATCGGGCAACTCGCGAGGCGGGGTCGGCGGGCCAGGCGGCGGGAGGACTTCATCGGCAGGAAACCGGCGTCCGGCGGCCACCCAGCCGGCGATGGTTGCCGCCAGCTCCAGACCGGCTTCCTCGACCTGTGGTCCGGATGCGTACAAGACGGCCATGGTGGATTCGGCGGCGCGCACGGGCAGCAGCCACGCTCGGGCGTCATCCGCGGCCCCGACGGCGCGGGCGAATTCCGCGGAAAGTTCCCTGGCGCTGCACTGGCTAATGACGGGATCGGCTGACTGGAGCGCGCTACGGAAGGCCGGCGCGCTGGTGAGGTTTACGCGAACGCCGTACAAGGCCTGCTGACGCTCGGCATTCGCATCGCGAGCGGCGATGACCTCCAATTGCTCACCGCGCACCCAAAGGACGGCGACCGTGCCGGCAAAAGTCGCGGCGACATCCGCAAGCGCCGAGGCCCATTCCCTCCGGCTTTCGGCGGCTTGCATCCGGCGCACCGCGGCGAGCAGAGTCGCAAGCGTTTCGGAACGGCCCAGCCATCTGCCTGCGTCGCGCTCCTGCCCGAGCAGAGTTTCTGCGCGTTCCAGCACCGCACGCGCCAGCTTGGAGAAGCTCGTTTCCAGCGTTCCGGCAGCTTGTTTCCAGGCGGATTCCAGTTGGCTGCGAATGGCAGCCCCATGCTCCTCTACAGTCGCCTGGAGAGCAGCCAGGGATGGCGGCGGGACTTGTTGCTGCATGCGCGCACTCTCATTGTATCGGATCGCTTCCGGCTGCCGATTTTCAGGGCGTTTGGGAGAGGGAGAGCTTCAGAGGCCAGAGGGTGCCTTCCAGACGAAGGCGACGTTGCTGGTGGGAGAGTTCGGCGCTCAATCGCCCCTCGGCATCGGCCTTGCACTGGCCGCGATAAATGGCATCGCCCTGGACGGCTTCCAAGCCCTCGACGGTGAGGCGCGGCAGGCGTCGTGTGTAGCGCAAGCCGAAACGCGCGGCCACCAGGTCGAACTGCTCGTCGGGTCCAAAAGCGACTTGCCGTCCGAGCAAGGCGCCGCCCGCTCGCAGATTCGCCAGCAGCTCGTCGGAGAGGCCTTCGGTCTGGAGCCAGCCTTCGATCCACCAGCGGCCGCTGGGGGTATCGAGCGGCCCAGCCACGGCGGTGAGCCGGTAAGCGGGCGTGCCGCGCTCCAGGTCCACTTCGAGCCGCCCGCGCAGCTCGGCCTGTTCGAACCGGGCTTCGAGCGGAGCAAAGGTTACCCGGAGGCCATCCCAGCGGAAGCGTCCGCGGACGGGTCCTGCCACTCGCTCGCCCAGGAGGACGAGCGACTCCCCATCGAACTCTCCTTGTAGGCGGCGCTCGATGAGCCAGCGGGGCGCCGGCGCGCGCGGACGTCGCAAGGCGCGGGCCAGCAAGCCCCTGCGCCGGTCGAGCACGGGCGCCAGCATCTGTTCCAGCTTTTCAAGTTCCAGCGCGCCGAACTGCAACTTCAGCTCAGCCGGTTGCCCGGCCCGTTGCGGGCTCGAATACTGGGCCTGGACAGGGAGGGATCCCAGAGATCCCTGAAGATCCCGCACCTGGATTCGCTCTCCCGCGAGCTGGACCTCGGCTGCGTTGACCCGAAGCGGTTGGGTCAGATCTGGGACGCGCAGCTCCGCATCGCGAACCTTGAAGCGCCCGGTCCAGCGACCGGGGCCGTCCGGGCCTCGGGAATACCGCAGCGTGCCCGACCAACTGCCGCCGGCAACCGCGTCGAGTACAGGAACAGGATCCAGTCCGGGCCACAGCGGCGCGCCGCCGACCGCGGCGGGCATCGTCTCGCCTTTCAGAGTCAAGCGGGCCTGGAGCGGTTCAGGAGTTACGGCGCCCTCGAGCAGCAGGCGACCGCCGTCCTTTGTTTCCAGTTTCCAAGGGCCCAATTGGATTTGTGCCGGCTGAAGCCGCACAGGCGCCTCGGCGCAGCGCAGCTCGAGGCCCGCGGGCAGCGCCAGGACGGCGTCACGGACAGCAAGCGCGCCTTCCCAGCCGTGAAGAGGCGAATAGGTGAGTTGGCCCGCCAGGAGGCCTTTCAAGCGCATGTTTTGAGGCGCTGCGAAACCAAGCACGCGGAGCACGTCAGTGGCTGCTGTCAGAGGGGTGTCCTGCAGGTCGAGTTGCAGGCCCCACTCAGGCGCCTCCAGAAGCCGGGTTCCTTGCCAGACAACTTTCAGCGGCCACTGAGCCGGGGGTGAAAGCTCGAGTTGCAGCCGCTGGCCTGGCAAGTCCAGCGTGCCCGAATACTGGATTCTCCAGTCCGCGCCGAGCAGGGTGGGCAGGTCCCAGCGGCGGAAGTCGCGGAACTGGGCCTCGCCGGTGAGCCGCAAGGCGGAGATGGGGCCCTCTAGGTGCGCTCGCGAAGTGACCGATCCTCGCAACCCGAGATCGCGTCCTGCCAGCAGCGTGCTGATTTCTTCCAGATACGTCCGCTCCACCTCGACGGAAAGCTCGAGCTGGCGCCGCGGCCACAAACGTCCCCGCGCGACGAGCCTGCCCAGGCCCTGCGCCGGGCGATCCGTGCGGGCCGGCTCACCCGTGAAGCGGATTTCCCAAGGGGCCTGGGGCGTCTCCGGCGGCGAGAGATCCAAGTCGGCGTTGGCAAGATAAAGGACGGACTTGGTATCGCCGAACTTGAAATTGATGCGCCCGTTGCGCACCACGATCGAGGGAGCGCGGCGGGCGCCGGTGGCGGGCAATCCGGGCGGACGGCTTACCAGGTCGGTAAAGTTCCAGGAGCCGGAAGCGGGCTTGACGAGGTTCAGGCTGGGTTCGACGAGGCGGAGCGAGGCAAACTCCAGTCTTCCGGTCCACAGACTGCGCAGCGCGATGCGCGCTTCCAGAGCGGTCACGTAAGCCAGGGGTTCCTTTCCGACGCGGGGATCGTCCTCAATGACGACGTCCGAGAGCGTGACGCCGGGGCCGCCGAGCAGAAGCAGGCGGGGTTTGCCGACCGTCACACGCCGCCGCAGCTCGCGTTCCAGACCGGCTTGAATCTGGCGCCGGTAGCGATCGAGATTCCAGTAAGGCGCCGCCACGACCAAGGCCACAATGGTGGCCGCCGCCGCTATCGCGAGTCGTCGCACGCCCCGGACTGTCATAGTCGCGGCCCCAGCAGCTTTTGGAGGGATTCGGGATCGTCGGCGTCCTCGACTACGCCCGGATCATCCACCTCAACGTAGTATGTCTGGTCCCGGTAACGCCGGAGCACGAGCCGTGCCTGGGACTGAGGCGGCTCGGCGAGCATCTCGTCTGCCAGGCGACGGGCGCAGCAGACGGGATGACCGCCGCGTCCGCGGAAACGGGGCGCCGCCACCAAAGCTCCGCTGCGCGTGAACTCGCGGATCAAAACTTCGATCGTGGCCGGGCGCACCGCGGGGTGATCCACCGGCGTAAACAAAAAGCCGGTACTTTGTTCTGGCAGACTGGCGAGCGCGCATTGCAGCGAACTGAACTGGCCCCGTTCGGGCGCCGGATTGATCACGATGCGGGCTTCACCGGCTCTGCGAATCCCCGAACGAATAGCCTCAGCCTCCGCGCCCAGCACGACGATCACGGGATCGCAGTGGGGCCGAAGCAACCCGATCCAGCGATCCAGCCAGGTCTCTCCCTCGTACTCCAGAAGGGCCTTGGGCCGGCCCATGCGCCGGGAGGCGCCCGCGGCCAGAATGATCCCGGTCAGGCTCACGTCAGCAGCTTGCGGAAACGCTCCTGGAAGAAAATGGACATGGAAAGTTCACGCCACTTGGATTCGGCCCGCCGGCGCACCGCGATCATCTCAGCCACCACGGAGACGGCAATCTCCTCGGGGGTCACGGCGCCGATATCCAGCCCCATGGGCGCGTGGAGGCGCTCGAAGACAGCGCCGGGCAGCCCTTCCTTTTTCAGTTCCTCTACAATGGCGATTACCTTTCGCCGGCTGCCGACCATGGCGATGTAGCGCGCGGGAGCGTTCGCCACGAGCCGGAGCACGCGCATGTCGTCGCGGTGGCCGCGGGTGACGATGACCAGGTAGCAATTGTCGTTGAGAGCCAGCTTCTCGATTGCGCTTTCGTAAGGCTCGGCGTAAATCTGGTCGGCCTCGGGGAAGCGCTCGCGGCTGGCGAAACTTTCGCGGTCGTCCACGATGGTCACGGCGAAGCCCGCCAGGGAAGCAATCTGGCAGAGGCTGCGGGAGATATGCCCGGCGCCGAAAATCACCAACTGCGGCTGAGGCAACACCGGCTCCACATATACCTCCAACTGGCCGCCGCAAAGCAAGCCGTTTTCGTAAGCGGCGTCCTGGTTCAGATTGAAGGTCAGCAGCCGCGGGGTTTCAGTTTCGAGGACCTCGCGGGCCGCGTTCCACACTTCGGCTTCGACGCAGCCGCCGCCCACGGTTCCCAGCATCGTTCCGTCGTCGCGCACCAGGATCTTGGCGCTGGGGTAGCTGGGAATGGAGCCGCGCGCCTGAATGATGGTGGCCAGAGCGCACTTGCGTCCCTGGCGGCGCAGCCGCACCAGTTCCTCGTAGACGTCCACGCCGCGAATTATAGCACTGGCGTTAGCTTCGAAGCCGCTTCGGGGATGCGGCCGATCCGCGCCAATTCAGGCCCGGCGCGCTTACTTTCCCGGCGTACGCGGAAATGCAGCGGTGTAGATCAGCTTGTCCAGCGCCGCATCCAGGTCCGAAGTATCGTGCGCCACAGCGGCGGCCATCTTCAAGGGCACTTCCGTTTGATCGAAATAACCGGTGAACAGCAAAGCGCCCGGGCCTTCGGCCGACAGCGGCAAGGTTTCGTACGTGTGGTTTCCGGTCCGGAAACCTACCGCCAGGCGCCTGCGGCCTTTGCCGCCGGTTTCACGGTTCTCGGGATAGCCGTCGCCATCGGCATCAATGTAGTCCGGGAAGCCGAAAGTCCCGTAGGCATCCACGTAGTTTTCTGCAGGAGGGCCGGTACGCCCACCACCGGCGGAGCCGTACGGTATGAGCGCGCGCACGTTGGCGTTCACGTCCTTGTAAACGGTGGCGCTGTGCGTGCCGATGGGGGAGCTGATGCTGATGCGCAAGTTACTGGTGCGGTCGAAATAATCGGCGTCCGGAATATCCGCTACGCCGATGATGACCATGGACTGACCGTGGTCCGCGGTAACTACCATCAAAGTATCCTTTGGCCGCCGCGGGGACGCCCAGGCGCGGCCCACGCCCACCGCTTTGTCGAATTCGATCACGTCCCAGGCAGCGCCGGCGAAGTGGTTCGAATGCGACTGCTTGTCAATGGAGGCGGCCTCCACCATCAGGAAAAAGGGTTGGTTGCCGCCAGGGCCGGCCAGCACTTCGATGGCTTTTTGGGTCATCAGGTCGAGGAACGGCTGGTCTTCCCACCCGCCGAAGGAGGGCAAAGGCTCGCTGCCCGGTCGCAACAGCCGAAGCTTGTCGTACGCCACGTTCATATGCGCGGTGGAGGCGGCTCGAACGCCGCTGGAGTGAATCGTGGTTTGAGCTGTCTTGAAGATCCCCACGACTCGTTCGTCGCCGGCCCGGACCGACCTGAGTTCCGTAGCGGTCTTGACGATTTTGTATCCCTTGGCGGCGAACTCGGCCAGAATGTCGCGCTTGTCGGGGCGGATGTTGGGGTCGAAACTTTCGCCGCCCCCGCCCATCAGGACGTCGGGTCCGGGCTGCCCGTTGAGCAAGGGATTTTCCAGGTACTGGCGGACGATTTCGAAGGCGGTGTCCCGGTCGCCGGAGTGAGAAGCGAAAGCGGCCGGGGTGGCGTCGGCGACGGAAGCCGTGGTGACGATGCCGATCCGATAGCCGAAGCGCCGCTTCAAGTATTCGGCGATCGTCTCGATCCTGGGGTTGTCGAGGGCGTAGCCGATGGTGGCGGCGTTGGAAGCGGAGCCGAAGCCGCAGTCCGTGCCGTCGGGGAATACGCTCAGGCCGCCATCGAAGGTTTTGTTGCCGGTGGCCAGGGCGGTCGCGGTGGGAGCGGAATCGGGAATGAGCTTGTCCAGGCTGTGGTGCATGATGGCGCCCGAGACGGGCATGCGGTCCATTTCGAGCAGCCGGTCGTAAAAGCCTTCCCGCAGGCCGGGAACGCCGGGCACGGTTTCCACGCTTCGACTGACGATACGACCGGCGTCACGCCACGCCTCGGTCATCCCGTCGCCGATATACAGGATCAGGTTCTTGAAGCTCGCGGGGCGAGGAAACGGCTGCACCCAGATATCGCGTACGTCCCGGAAGGTTCCCTGAGGTGTGGTGAGCACGGCCTCCAGACGGACCCATCCCGGTGTCTTGAAGCTGACCAGATTCGCTCGCCAGACGGCGTCACGCACGGTGTCGCAGTCGAGGTCAACCGGCGTGGGACCGGTGAACAGGCTGCTGAGATCGGCCCCGTTCGCGGTGACCTTCAGGACGCCTGCGGTCAAATTGCGGGCTTCGATGACCAGATCCACCCGCTGGTCTTCCAGAAGCCGGGTTCGTTCCGGGAGAGCGATGCTTAGGAGCTGGCCCCACGCCGGGATGCCGGCCACAAGGGGCATTACCAGGATGCCGACGTAGCGAAAGCGAAACATAACTTCCTCCCCGGATAGGCTTACTACCTTCGGGTGTTCTGGGTCAAGGGCGAATTGTGTATCTTCCGACGGGATTTCGGCCGGTAATGCCGCTCGGGCCTCCAACGCTAACTCGCAGAAGGTCTGTGTTATGATCCATCCGAAGCAGACTGGCGGCAGGGACCGTGATCGCAGCGCTGGTTTTTGATCTGGACGGCGTGATTGTGGACTCCAACGCGATCCATGTACGCGCCTGGGAGCGCTACCTCGCCATGCACGGGCGACCCTTGCCGCCGCGTCCCGATTCCCTGATTTTCGGGCGTCACAACGACGAGATTGTGCGCGCGTTGTTCGGCGATCACCTGTCGCCGGAGCAAGTAGCTGCGCATGGCGCGGCCAAGGAAGCGCTCTACCGGGAGATGATGCGGCCGGTTCTGGGGCAGCGCCTTGTGCCGGGGCTGGTCGAGTTTTTGGAGCGCTGGTCGCACCTGCCGCTGGCGGTGGCGAGCAATGCGGAGCGCGCCAACGTCGAGTTCGTGCTGGAAGAGGCCGGGCTGCGTCGCTTCTTTCGGGTGGTGGTGGATGGCCAGCAGATCCGGACGCCAAAGCCGGACCCGGAGATTTACCACGTAGTGGCGCAGCAGCTCGGGGTAACGCCGCAAAGCTGTGTGGTGTTCGAGGATTCGCCCGCCGGGGTGGCGGCAGCGCGAGCGGCGGGAGCGCGCGTGGTCGGCGTGCTCACTACTTATAAGGAGCTGCCCGGCGTAACGCTGGCGGTGAGGGATTTTCGCGATCCGGAGCTCGAGCAATGGTTGCGGTCGCAGTAAGCATGCTTCCGCATGTGGCCTGGGCAATCGTGATCCTGAATGCGGCCTGTGTTGCCCTCGCCCAGGGCGCGGGAGGTGTTCCCGGGGCCGCGCCGCACATGCAGGTCAGTCTGGGTCCCTTCCTGGCTGTTCTGGCGGCGCTGGCGTTGACGCTGGCTATGGTGCGCGTGCGCGGGCGGCGACTCGAAGCGCAACGCAGAGTGGTCCGCACCCTGCTCAACCTGGGCGAAGAGGTGCTGGCGGCGCCGTCGCACGAGGAGTTGCTCCGGCAGATGCGGGCCGTGCTGCCTGGCTTGCTGAAGGCCACCGGCCTGCGAATCTATGTTTACAACCGGGGCGCTCACGCGCTGGAGGAAATCGGACCGCCCTCGGAAGTACGGCGGCCCAGCATCCCTGTGGACCGCGCAGAGGGCCTGATTGCTTCGGCGGTTGCGGCCTGCTTCCGCAACCAGACTCCGCTCAGCGTTCCCGACACGCGCCGCAGCCCCTTTACCCCGTATCCGGGCGAAGCGGATCAGGTGCGCGCGCTCCTGTTGCTCCCCATGATGGCGCAGAACGAGGTGCGCGGCGTGCTGGCCATCGAAGACACGCGAGGCAGGCACGAGTTCAGCGCGGACGAGCAGATGATGGCGCAGCACGTGGCCAATCAGGCGGCGATCGCCTTGCGCCTGATGGAAGAACAGAGAATCCGTGAACAGCTTTCGCGCACGGAGCGGATGGCCGCAGCAGGCCAGTTGCTTTCGGGCGTGGCGGCCGAGCTGCGCGCCCCCGTGAGCGCAATCGTGCGACTGACGGAATCGTTTCTCTACAGCCGTCGCGGTCCGCTCACCGATGAAGAGATGCGAACGATCGCCGTGGAGGCGGAACGGGCCAAGGGCATCCTGGAGCGTCTGGTGTCCTTCATCCAGCCGGACCGTACCGAGGCCAAACCGGTGGACGTGAGAGCGTTGCTGGCGCGATTGCTGGAGTTCCGGCGGGCGGACTGGGTGGTGCGGGGTCTGGACGTGCGTGAACAACTGGGTTCCGAGCCGGTTTGGGTTCTGGGTTCGGCGGGGCAGTTGGAACGCGTGTTCCTGAACTTGCTGATGCATGCGGAACAGGCGCTGGCCGATTCCTACGAGAAGCGAATGAGCGTCAGTCTGAGCGTGCTGGCGCGGCGAGCCTTGGTGGAGATCAGTTACACGGCGCAGGCGCCCCCGGTGCGGCCCGGGCAGGAGCGCACCGATACCAGCGTGCTGATCGAAGGCGTGATCCGCGGGATCATTCAGAGCCACGGCGGGGAGACGCGCCTGGTGCGGTTGGGTCCTGCCGGCTCGCGTATGGAGATCGAGCTGCCCCTGGCCCCCGAGCGTGCGCCTTCGCGCGCGGGCCTGCTCGGGGAGCGATTCGCTCCGCGGCTGTCCACCGTGCT
>JAPWUP010000247.1 GCA_028275505.1 Bryobacteraceae bacterium | reverse complement strand
CACCGTGACCGATCCTTCAGGCCGCAGCGAAACTCGATCCCTCACCGTGAAAGTACGCTGAGCGTCCCCCGACTTACTCCACCACCGCCGCGGGATTGGAGAGTTCCCCGATCGCCGGGGCGCTGATTGAAACCACATCGCCCGGCTGAAGAGCCGCTTCTTCGGGGACCCGAACCGTTTGCCCCGGTGAGATTCTCTCACCTTGGCACGACAGAGCGCCAGCCCGGAACGCCGCCGGCATTGAGCCAGGCCCAGCCCAGGAACTGATTCCCGAAGGCGCCCCCGTAGTAATGGACCGTCACTTGCCGGGTGCTGTCGTTCTGCCACACCAGGTCGGGCTTGCCGTCCCCGTTAAAATCGCCGACCCCGGCCACGGCCCAACCGGCAACGCCCGACGCGTTCAACCAGCTCCAACCCGTGAGGTTGGATCCGGCGTAGTAGTGGACCGTAACCTGACGGGTGCTGTCGTTCTGCCAGACGAGGTCAGGTGTACCGTTGCCATCGAAATCCGCCGCACCGACGATTCGCCAGCCAGAGGCTCCGGAAGCGTTCAACCAGGCCCAGCCCACAAAGTTGGCACCCTGGTAGTAATGGACGGTCACCGACCGCCAGGTATCGTTCTGCCAGACGACATCCGGCCAGCCGTCCCGGTTGAAGTCGGCCACAGCCACCACTCGCCACCCAGGGTTATTGCTGGCGTTCAACCAGCCCCAGCCCGTAAAATTCGTGGAGTCATAATAGTGGACCACGAGCTGTCGCGTGCTGTCGTTCTGCCAAACGAGGTCAGGTGTCCCGTTGCCATCGAAATCCGCTGCACCCACCACTCGCCAGCCAGAGGCTCCGGCAGTGTTCAACCAAGCCCAGCCCACAAAGTTGGCACCCTGGTAGTAATGCACGGTCACCGACCGCCAGGTATCGTTCTGCCAGATCAGGTCTTGGCGACCGTCGCCGTTAAAGTCGCCGGGGACCACGCCACGCACGTTCAACACGAGAGTGCCTCCCCCAGGTGCAGACCAATCGCTCACCTGAATCAGGTAGCTCTGTCCGCTTGTGACGGCGAACTCGATACGGGACTGGAACGTCCCCCCCGTGTCATCGTTGCACGCCAGCTCCTGTCCTGGCGAGGTGGACCCGGTATAGGCGGCGAGCACGGTATCGTAGTTACTGCCGAACGTGTCCACCCGCAAACGCCCCGTGAAAGTAGCCACCCAGCGGAACCACACGGTGTTTGAGTCCGTCATGCCCGTGCACGAATGCACCGGGTCGACCGCGCTGGTGGTGGCCATCGTCGTGTCTTGAGTCGTGCGGAATGGCAGAGTCCCGATCACCGTGGCGCCCGAGGGCTCGTCATTGGCGGGCGCGCCGGACGTCTGCGTGAAATTCGCCGTCACCGTCCGGTTCCCGGTCATGTTCACGATGCACGTGTTCCCGCTCGCACTGTCGCACCCGCTCCAGCTCGAAAATTGCCACCCAGGAGCCGGACTCGCCGTCAGTGTCACCGGCATCCCCGCAGCAAAATTCGCACTCTGCGTCCCACAGTTGGTGCCGCAGTTGATGCCCGGCGCATCGCTGGTCACCGTGCCCCCAGCCGCAGCGTTCTTGTTCACCGTCAACGTGTACAGTGTGGGCGTCTGCGTGAAATTCGCCGTCACCGTCCGGTTCCCGGTCATGTTCACGATGCACGTGTTCCCGCTCGCGCTGTCGCACCCGCTCCAGCCTGAAAATTGCCACCCAGGAGCCGGACTCGCCGTCAGTGTCACCTGCGTCCCCGCGCTGAAGCTGGCCGAACAGCTCGTCCCACAGTTGATCCCCGAGGGACTGCTCGTCACCGTGCCCCCTGACGAGGGATTCCTGTTCACCGTCAGCGTGTAGGAGACCGGCGTCTGCGTGAAATTCGCCGTCACCGTCCGGTTCCCGGTCATGTTCACGATGCACGTGTTCCCGCTCGCGCTGTCGCACCCGCTCCAGCCTGAAAATTGCCACCCAGGAGCCGGACTCGCCGTCAGTGTCACCTGCGTCCCCGCGCTGAAGCTGGCCGAACAACTCGTCCCACAGTCGATCCCCGAGGGACTGCTCGTCACCGTGCCCCCAGCCGCAGCGTTCTTGTTCACGGTGAGCGAGTAACCAGTACTCGTGCCCCTCGGCATGGAACTGCATCGATAAATAGTTCCGTGGGTCGAGTCCGAATCCCATATCGGGCACGGGGAGGGCTGGAAAATGACTTCGTTATCCAAAAACACTTGCGGGCTGCCACTGTTGGAATCTAACGGCATCCAACCCCCAACACTCATATCCTGCACTTGGAAGTGTAAATGCGGATTTGCAGCACATCCTTGATCGGACACTGTTCCCAGCAGATCTCCCGCTCGTACACGGATTCCAAGAAGGGGATAGCCACCCGCATTCGGAGGATCCGCGTCAGCAACCCACCCGTATTGACTCCCGTACCCCACATACCACCAAGTATATCCTTCCGGGTCCTGAACCGCTCCCGCCCAGCTCTGGTACGGTGATGGCGGAGCAAGCACAGCAAGTTCCGTGCCAGGATACAAAACCGCAAGCCTGTTCCCCCCTCTGGAAGGAGCATCGCGGAGGTTCAGATATGGGCTGGCCGTCACTAACACTTGGCTTCCAACATGAAAGAGCCCATTTACCAACACGCTCCGCCCGGAATACTCGTAAGCACCTGAATTCTTCGCCATCCAGCCACTCCGGAGCGCGCCACCCACGTAACCCCGCACCTGGTACCAATCATATCCGTCGGCCCGGGTTGGGGAACCCGAAAGGACCGTCAACTTAGTCCCATCAGGAGCGAGCACCGCGTCGCACCCGGTGCTTGGACACGTCCGGAGGTACCGACCTATACCCTTATTGTTCACTACAACCGAGTCACCCTGCCTGATTCCATCCCCAGGCTCCCCGTGCACATACCAGGTCCTCACCGAATTCGCGCTATCAGACACGCGAATTTCCGAAGAGTCTTCCACAAGTCCTCCACAGCCACCGTTCCAAGGGTAACGGTAAACGTCTGCCACCCCATCGTGCGCAGCTAGAATGGGTTTCCCCCGCCCATCCTGCGGTGAAACATTATAAACCCCCGAAGCTTGTGGCGTCGCCCAGTAAAAGTCCGCAGCGAACCTCGCACCGTTGCTCCACGCGTTACCGCCCTGGATATGGTAATCGTACGTCTGCGGAACCCAGTACTGCCCGCGTGTCCAAGGGACCCTCAACCCCCGCGCGTTCGCATAGTTGGGGACCGCCTCCTCTTGAGCCAAGCGCTGTTCCCAACCCGCTGACATCGCCACACGAGCACGATTGCTTTGATCAGATTCTGCTTCCGGCGAAGGCTCGCCCGAACTCCCCGCCTCCACGTGAATCAAACCCAGCCCTGGCCCTTGATAGAAAGTTGACACAACGAGGGAACCGCTGAAGTAAAACTTTACCCCGACGATGTCCCGCCGCAATGTATCCGGGACAACGCTGGCCAACCCCAAGAGCTTCGTTTCAAACGGCGTGAGATCAAGAGTCATGACCTCGTGCTCGGCGCGCCCCGTGGTGACCACCATGACCCTCACCGCAGAGGGATTTTCGCCAACGTTGCTGATGAGCACGTGACCATCGTCCAGGACCAAGGGGCGGGTGCGTATGGTGACCGGACCGTCAACCCGCGGTGTCATACGGGGAAGATGGACCACACGTCCGCCAGGGTCCCGGATCGCCAACTGGCCCGTGACATTTTTCGGAGCTCGTAAGCGAATCAATCGAGCGTGCCAAGGCCACGTAGTACTGGTTAACGTCAAGTCTGACTTGGGGGGTACTACGTCGTTCAGACTCCCGATCTTGGCGCCTTCGTCGCTGTAGAAATCGACGAAGAACCCACTCGGCCGGCCGGAAGGATTGCGGAAAATAAGATCCCCCTGCCAGTGCGGATCGGGCAGTTGGAAATAGGTGATATTTTCCTCATCGGCGGGGGGAGCCGATTGCCCGGATTGCCCTTCAGCAGTGAAGCGGAGCATCACGAGCCCGCTCATCATCCACACGACACCAAAAACAACTGCAGGCATTGCTCACCTCACTATTCCTCAACTGGTTCCGGCTGATTCCGCAGCACGCACATGTTGCAACCCTAGGATCAACAGCCGGGGAAAAGCTCAAATGCCGGAGAATTAGGTCGGAGCAGCCCTCGAACCGCCACACTCAGCTTGCCCGAACCTCCCCAAAGTACCCGTCGCGCACGAGCGCCGAGGATATGCTGGCAGGGGGGCTTCCGTGTCGGCATGGCTTCCAAGCCCTCGCCCATGGCTAGCTCCCGTCCAACCAACGTCCACAGGATCGCGTTGGCCGCCCGCGTAGCGCCACGCTCAGCAGTATTTAAGCAGAAACGCCAGCGGGTGTCAAGAACGCGAAATTGGGTCATTTCCTCCTCGGGCCAAATTCTGACCCTCCCCTTAGAAACGCGCTGCGCGGCACCACCCTTGGGCGCCACTAAGATCCCGAAAATCAACTCATTAACGGGCGCCGGGCCCGGACTCCCGCCTCCACGTCCTGTCCGATGAGGCTGGCGCGGCGGCTGCGCAAGCGCAGTAATTGCTGCCACAGCGCCCGTCGGCTCGGTCCGTGGTAACCGCAGCACGGCTACTATGGAGAGAACACCACCGACCCTATCCTCGCCCGTCGTCAGCCTAGAAAAGGTTCCGCTTGGATAAGGGCGAGCCGGCTATGCGGAAGACCGCCCCCGGAGCAAGCTTGCCCACGATATAGTGAGCAACCTGCTTTGTTATCAGTCTGTTACAACCGATGCCGGGGCTCAGCGGGCGATTAACAGGATCAGAAGCAAATTGTCGGGGGCCGAGGGTTACCGAGCCGACGAAACCCCATCCTCAGCAGAACGCGGCTTGCACTCCGAAATGGGTCCCGACCGTCATGGTACGCCTGGTACTTGGCGCCGTCCGCTAAAGCACCGACCCGACGAGTGCCTTGCAACGGCTATGCTCTGAAATCGCTTTCCCGGTTTGATACACCACCTAGCCCGATGATCGCCAGCGCCGGCGATGTACGGTAACCTGAACCATGGTGGTTCCGTTCCCGCCCACCGCCCCCCGACTTACTCCACCACCGCCGCGGGATTGGAGAGTTCGCCGATCGCCGGGGCGCTGATCGAAACCACATCGCCCGGCTGAAGAGCCGCTTCTT
>JAPWUP010000245.1 GCA_028275505.1 Bryobacteraceae bacterium | reverse complement strand
TTTCGTGCTGGTGGACGTGCGCGAGCCGCACGAGTACCGCATCTGCTCGATTCCCGGAGCCCGGCTGATCCCTCTGCGGGAGCTTCCGCGGCGATTGCACGAGCTCGACTCGCGAGACCGCATCATCGTTCACTGCCGCAGCGGCCAGCGCAGTGCGAAAGCCGCGAAGCTGCTGCGCGAGGCGGGCTTCGCTAAGGTGCAGAACCTCAAGGGCGGGATCCTGGCCTGGAGTGATCAGGTAGACCCGAGCGTGCCCAAGTACTGAGCAGGCCCGCCCCGAAGTCAGGCAAATCGGGCCGGATCGAGGCCGGCGGTATCGAGCGAAGGGGCGCCGTCCAGGATCATTTCCGCAACGAGCTTGCCGGTGACTGGCCCCAGTGTCATGCCTGCCATAGCATGTCCCGTCGCAAGGTAGAGTCCTTCCACTCCGGGGACGGGACCGATCGCGGGCAGCCCGTCGGGCAGGCAGGGCCGCAGACCGCACCATTCCGAGAGGCTGCGGATCGCTTCCAGACTCGTGAAATATTCCCGCGCAGCCCGTATGAGCTGGTCCAGCCGCGGGCGACGGATTTCGAGGTTCAGTCCCGAAAATTCCAGCGTCCCCGCCAACCGCGTACGGTTGCCCAGCGGCGTCACGAAAACAAGGCGCTCGGCGAGCACACAGGCTTCGGTGACGGGCGGGCCGCCACCCTCATCCGGGGCCACGTCGCAGTGATAGCCTTTGGCGGGTTGAAGCGGCAGGGCATAACCCAAAGGTCGCAGGAGGGCGGCGCTCCAGGCTCCCGCCGCGATGACCACCGCGTCCGCGGCAAGCTCCTCGCCCGTGGCCGCGCGCACACCGCGCACACGACCCTTCTCCACCAGCACGCGCGCGACCTGCGTGGCCGAGCGGAACGTGACCCCTGCCGCCCTCGCTCGCTCAGCCAGACCGCTCACGAAAGCGTAGGGATCGAGCGTGGCGGCATCGGCAAAGTGCACGCCGCAGGCAAGTCCGGGACGAAGATGCGGCTCGCGGCGTCGCAGCGGCTCCGCCTCGATCAGCTCGGCGCGGAATCCGTGGCGACGCGCGAAGGCGACTTCCCGTTCGGCTTCCCGCAACCCCTCCCCGCCGCGCCAGACCTCGTAGTAACCGGCCTTGCGGAACGCGCACGCCAGGCGCTCTTCGCCCACCAGCTCTTCGTAGAGGCGCAGGCTCTCGCGACCCAAGGGCGCGATCGCGCGCATCGCTGCGTCCGTCTCCGCCTCACCGAACCGCCGGGCAAAGTCCATCAACCACCCGATCAGAGCCGGATCGAAGCGAGGCGCAACGTACACCGGACTGAGCGGGCGAAGCATGGTCTTGACGAGGGACCAGAATCGCCCGGGCTTGACCAACGGCAGGTGTCCGGGTGCGATTGTGCCCGCGTTGCCGAAACTGGCACCCGCAGCAATGCGCTCCCGTTCGAGCACGACCACGCGCGCCCCGCGTCGCGCCAGAAACCAGGCGCAGCAGACGCCGATGACGCCGGCGCCCACGATGATGACCTGCGGCCTGGAATCCGCGCGCCCCGCCATCATCACCGCCACTCTCGCAGCTCACACCGCGGCCGCTGCGCCCGCGTACACGCAACGCCGCCCTTCCTCGAACATGGCCACCACGTTTTCCGGCGGGACGTCAGGCTGGATGTTGTGCACCGCTGCCAGCACCCAGCCCCCGCCCGGCCCCATGATGGAAAACATACGCCGCACTTCGGCGCGCACCTCTTCCGGCGTGCCGCGGGGAAGCAGCCGCTGACTGTCTATGCCGCCCCAGAAAGCAATGCGGTCCCCGAACTCGCGCTTGAGCCGTTCGGGCTCCATGTGCCGCGCGCTGACCTGCACCGGGTTGAGCGCGTCAATCCCCATTTCGATGAAATCGGGGATGTAGTGGTAGACCGATCCGCAGGTGTGATAGAGGATCTTGGCGCGGGTGTGCGCGCGGATCGTCGCAACGATGCGCTCCTGAAAGGGCCGGATGAGCTTGCGGTAGAGAGGCAGCGAGCAGATCGTCCGGTCCTGCATGCCCACGTCGTCGCCGAAAGCCACCACGTCAATCAGATCGCCCACCTCGGCCAGCGCCCGGCGGTTCATCTCGATCATCACCTCCAGCACAGCGTGCATGAGTGTCTGAAACAGCTCGTGATTGCCTGCCAGATCGAGGAACCAGTCGTGAAAGCCGCGCAGGTACTGCGTCATGTGGACCAGGTTGAAGCGGGCGTTGAACATGACGCCGTAACCGGTCTGGCGCAGGCGCTGGGCCTGCTCGCGCAAGCCGCGGAATCGCCCGGGATCCGTCGGGTCGGGCCAGGGGTAACGGGCGATGGCTTCCGCACTCAGCTCCCCGGCCAGCGGCGAGATTTCCAGTTCGTAGTAATGGCAGCCTGGCGGGCGACGCCGCACCACGCCCCACTCGTCCCGGTAGCGCCCGTTGCCGAGCTCGATGTCGCCACCCGAATCGGGGTGGCCGAAACTGAAGGCACGCAGATCCACGCCCAGATGCTGGAGGATGGCCTCGTCCACCTCCACCAGTTGCTGCATGCGGTCAATTACGACGCCCGGGCGGCCGAACCCAAGCAGCGTGCGCAACTTTTCGTAAGCGGGCGCCGTCATGCCGGTGAAGCGTGCGGTGCCGAGGTCCATGGGCAGGCGATCAGGCTCGCGGTGCTCGAGAGCAGCCAGTACGCGCTCGCGCGGCGTCATCTTCCCATTCTACGTTCGCACCTTACATGACGGGACCGATGCGCCACGGCACGAATTCGCGATGACCGAACCGCTCGGCGGCGGTACGCTCGCCCGATGCCACGCGCAGCAGAAGCTGGAAGATTTCTTCGCCCACCTCTTCCAGCGTCGCCTCTCCGTCGGCGATGCGCCCAGCGTTGACGTCCATGTTCTCGCGCATCACCCGGAACGTTCTGCTGTTGCTTGCGATCTTGATGACGGGCACGGTGGGAAACCCGATCGCGCTGCCGCGTCCGGTGGTGAAGGCGATCACCGTGCAACCGCCGGCCGCCAGCCCGGCCAGTGAAACCGGATCGTAGCCGGGCGTGTTCATGAAGACGAGGCCGGGCGTGACGATGCGTTCCGCGTAGTCCACCGCATCCATCAGCGGCGTACTGCCGCCTTTGGCCACCGCGCCCAGGGATTTCTCCAGAATGTTGCTCAGGCCTCCGTACTTGTTGCCCGGCGAAGGGTTGTCGTCGAAGGTGGCGCCGAAGGCAGCCAGATAACGGCGGTAGCTTTCGATGTAGCCCAGAAGTTTCTCGGCCACTTCTCGGTTGCGCGCGCGGCGGACCAGCAAGTGTTCGGCGCCAAAAATTTCCGGCGTCTCGGCTAGCACAGGCGTACCTCCCAACTGGGCCAGCCGGTCCGAGCAAACGCCCAACGCGGGATTGGCCGTGATCCCGGAAAAGGAATCCGATCCGCCGCAGTTCAACCCGAGCACGAGCCGGGACGCAGGGACGAGCCTTCGCTTTGCGGCCGCTGCGCGCTCCAGCAGGCGACGGATCTCGCTGCGCGCGGCCTCGACCGTGGCCCGGGTGCCGCCGCTCGACTGAATCGTCAGACCCACGAGACGTTCCGTGCGCCAGGCGTCGCCGGGGAAGTAGTTGCTGATCTGATTGACCTCGCAGCCCAGACCGATCAGCAGCGCAGCTGCCACGTTGGGATGATCGAGCACGCCCGCCAGCGTGCGCCGGAGCAGCTCGGTATCCGGCCCGATGGCATGCCCGCAGCCTTCGCCGTGCGGGAAGGCCACCACACCGTCCACACCCGGCGGCAGCGGCTCTTGCTGAAAGCTTTGGGCTACGAGCTCAGCCACGTGCGCAGCGCAATTGCTGGCCGCGGCCACCGCGATGTAGTTGCGCGTGCCCACGCGGCCATCCTCGCGCACATACCCAAGAAACGCGGGAGCGTCCTCACGCCGTTCGGGCAAAGGCAACTCCCGCTCCGGAAAGCGGTATTCGGTCGCCAGGTCCTCGAAACTCAGATTGTGCGTATGCACGTGCTCTCCGGGCTCGATGGCGCGATTGGCGCGTCCGATGGTCTCGCCGTAGCGGACTACGCTCTGGCCTGCCGCAATCCCGCGAACGGCGACCTTGTGGCCGGCAGGCACCTCATCGCGCACCACGATCTCGCGATCGCCGAAACGCAGCCGCGCGCCGGGCGCAAGGGGCACGCGCGCGACAGCGACGTTGTCCTCGGGATGGAGCAGAAGGGCTGCGTCCTCCGGACGGGGAGCGCGCTGGATTTCAACCAGACTCATTGCGGGCGCGGTGCGCCGCTCAGCGCATCAAGACGGTTTCGCAGATCTGCTCGTTCAAGTGAACGTGCAACCGCCGGCCGTGCGGGTGAACCCACATCCCGCTGCCCTCCTTGGGTACGGGGATTTCGGCCGGGCCGTTGACGATGCGCAGGGCGCGGTCGTTCTCGATGCCCTTGAGCAGCTTGCCGATGTGAATGTGGAAGTGGCACTGGGTGCGCACCTGATCCCCATTGTAAGCCAGCCCCCATTCGTTGCCCCAAAGCTCGCGCGCTTTTCGGATGGCCGTCTCCCACATACGCGTACGAAGCCGGTGCGGCATGCGCTCCATGGCCCGCAGTCCGTCATATTGGTGCGTGCGAAGCAGCAGGAGTGTGCGGTTGGGCTTGCGCGGGTTGGCGTCAGGGAGAAAGAAGAATTCGACGTCCGCGGGCTGGCGTTCGGCCTCCCGGCAAAGGCTGCACTGGCGCAGCTCCATGGTTTCCGGCTTCGAGGGATCACAGGGGCAGCCGACCTCGATGATCCGCTGCACCTGAAAGAGCAATAAATGCACGAGCAGGAACAGCCGCATCATCCGCGCCCATTATACTTGAGAGTTGTCCGGGGACTGGCAAAGGCGAGCGACGGTTGCCGCGCTCATCGCGCTGTGCGCTCTGCTTTACGGAGCCGGGCTGAATCGCACGGGAATCCTCGGGCCGGACGAACCCCGCTACGCCTCCATCGCGCGCGAAATGGCACGCTCGGGCGACTGGCTCACGCCGCGCCTGTGGGGCGAGCCCTGGTTCGAGAAACCGCCGCTCACGTACTGGATGATGGCGCTGGCATTCCGCGCAGGGCTCGACGACGACCTCGCGCCCCGCGTGCCCATCGCGCTGGCCAGCGCGCTCTTTGTGGTTTGGTACTGGCGCAGGTTGAGCCGCGAGTTCGGCGAGCGCGCCGGGCTGTATTCCGCCGTGATCCT
>JAPWUP010000110.1 GCA_028275505.1 Bryobacteraceae bacterium | reverse complement strand
CCATGCGGAGCAGGAAAGCTTCCGCAAGCAAATCCGGGACCCGCAAAAAGTCCGCGACCAGCCGTCGCACGCGACCGCGCGTCCAACAGGCGCCGACGCCGGAACGGTACATCGAGATTCAGCAGGCACTCATCGAACGCGGGTACCTGACGGGCCCGGCCACTGGCAAGTGGGGCCCGGAATGCGCGGAGGCGTTGAAACGCTTCCAGCAGGACCATAACTTGGAGCCCACGGGCAAGTTGAACGCACTTACTTTGATCGCCTTGGGTCTTGGTCCGAATCACTCGCCGCGATCCGGCCCCGTCACGGTCCCCGCCGACGGGCAAATTCCGCCCACGGAGAAGCCGCAATGATCATCGGAGTGCCCAAAGAAATCAAGGATCACGAGACACGGGTCGGACTGGTGCCCAGCGGGGTGACGGCGTTACGCGAAGCCGGCCACCGAATTCTGGTGCAGCGCTCGGCGGGTGAAGCCAGCTCGATTCCCGACCGGCAGTATGCCGAAGCGGGCGCCGAACTGGTGGACAGCGCGGCGGAGGTATGGAGCCGGGCGGACCTCGTGGTCAAGGTCAAAGAGCCGCAACCCTCCGAATACGATTTCCTGCGACCCGGCCTTGTGCTATTCACTTATCTGCACCTGGCACCGCTGCCCGAACTGACCGAAAAATTGCTGGAGCGGCGGGTCAACGCCGTGGCTTACGAAACCATCCGCGAACCGGATGGTTCGCTTCCGCTGCTGACGCCGATGAGCGAAGTGGCGGGTCGGCTGGCCGTGCAAATCGGGGCCGTCTACCTGGAAGCGCCGAACGGCGGCCGAGGCGTGCTGCTGGGTGGGGTTCCCGGCGTGGCGCCCGCCGAGGTCGTCGTGCTGGGCGGTGGTGTGGTCGGCACCAACGCAGCGCGCATCGCTTTCGGCATGGGCGCGCGCGTCACGATCATTGACAAGAACTTGAACCGGTTGCGGCAGCTCGACGACATTTTCGCCAGCCAGGTCGTAACGCTGGCCTCCAACGCATGGACGATACGCGATGCGGTGCGCCACGCGGATCTCGTGATCGGCGCGGTGCTGGTCCCGGGCGCGGCTGCACCCAAGTTGGTGCGCAGGGAAATGGTGGCGGCGATGAAGCCGGGGGCGGTGGTCGTGGACGTTTCCATTGACCAGGGCGGCTGCCTGGAGACCTCCCGACCCACCACACATACCGACCCGGTCTACGTGGTGGATGGCGTACTTCACTACTGCGTTTCGAACATGCCGGCCGCGGTACCCAATACCTCGACCTTCGCCCTCACCAACGCTACGTTCCCCTACCTGCTGGAGCTGGCCAACAAGGGGCTGGAGCAAGCGTGCATGGATCACCCGGCGATCGCCGAGGGCGTCAACACCTATCAAGGGCATCTTACTCATCCGGCGGTTGCGGAGGCTCAGGGACGCCCCTGGCGCGAGCTGCGCACCCTGATCTGAATTATGCCGGCGGTCGCCCGAGGGCTGATAGGATAGATAAGAAAGAAAGGTGCTGAAAGGAGGCAGAGATGAAGATCCGCCCGTTGCATGATCGTGTGCTGGTGCGTCGTCTGGAAGAGGAAGAACAGAAGGTGGGAGGGATCATCATTCCCGACACGGCCAAAGAGAAGCCCCAGCAGGGTGAAGTGATTGGCGTGGGCAACGGCAAGCTGCTCGAGAACGGCGAGCGGGTCCCGCTGGACGTGAAGGTAGGCGACCGCATCCTGTTCGGCAAGTACGCCGGCGCCGACGTGAAGATTGACGGGGAAGAGTACTTGATCCTGCGCGAGGACGAGATCCTCGCCGTGCTGGAGTGAGCCGTCGCAGCAGGCTGCGCCGCTCCTCAGGCAGCACGGAAGCCGCATTTTCGTAAAGGCAAGCCAGAAAGGTGGCATCTATGCGATTTCTCATTCCTGGACTGCTCTTAATGCTGGCCCCCGCTTTCGCCCAGACCAAAGTGGGCGTGGTGAATTTCCAGCGCGCCCTGCTGGAGACAGCGGAAATCAAAAAAGCCTCAGCCGAACTGGAGGCCAAATACAAGCCCCGGCAGGCAGAGTTGGAGAAGATTCGCAAGGAGATCGAAGACCTCCAGCAAAAACTGCAATCGCTGGCCGGGAAGCTGACTCCCCAGGCGGAATCCGAGATGAACTTCCAGCTCCAGCGCAAGCAGCGTGATTATCAGCGGCTCAGCGAGGATTTGCAATCGGACGTGGACGAGGAACGCAATGAGATTCTGACCCGGGCAGGCCAGCGCATGCGCGAAATCATCAACAAGCTGGCCGAAGAAAAGGGCCTCGACGTCATCATTGACGTCGGCAACACGTTGTACTTCAAGCCCGCCCTGGATCTGACTCAGGAGGCTACCGCCGCGTACGACAAGGCGTACCCGGTAAAGTGAGCGGGCTCGCCGGGAGGCGACCATGTCGGATTTTCTCAGCGGGTATGGGGTGGAGGAGGAGAAGCGCGAGCGCCTCGTCCGCTGGATCGTCCTGACGCTCGTCATTGTCGCGGTCGCGGGAGGCAGCCTTTACCTCGCCCTGCGCACCCACCCTGCGCGCCGTCAGGTCAACCAATTTCTTGCAGCCTTGCAACGGGGGGACTACCAAGCCGCCTACCGCATGTGGGGCTGCACGGAAACCAATCCCTGCCGGGATTATAGCTTCGAGAAGTTCATGGAGGACTGGGGCCCCAAGAGCGCGCACGCCAATGTGAGGGCGGCGCGCATTGTCAACATCAACCCGCGGACCTGCGGGCCGGGCGTGATGTATACGCTCGGGACGATCGCGGCGCACCTGCTCGGAGAGCGGGGCTGCGATTGCGGCACGGGGGTAATCCACCGGATCGAATTTCCCGGCGGCGAAGAGGTTTCCCTCTGGTACGAGCGCAAGGACGGAACGTTGGGCTTCGCTCCGTGGCCGGCGTGCCTGCCTCAACCCAAGGCGTGGCAGTGACTGTCCTCAGCCAGCCCCCTCGCTGCGGCTGAAAGCCGGCGCGGGCGAAGGCTTAACCGCGGGCCACCGGCGCGCCATCCAGCAGGCGCCAGCGTACATCAGGGCGCCGGCGGCCAGCGTTTCACGCAGACCCAGATACAAGGCCAGCGCCACCGCCATCACGCTTCCCAGCACGCTGGCCGCTGCATTCAGGGCCCACGCCCATCGCACCGCCAGGGGATCCCGGCGTTCGAGCTGCGCCAGTCCTGTGGGAAAAGCCGTGCCCATCAAAAACGCGGCCGGCGACACCGCAAGCACGGCCAGCAGGATTTTGGCGGGCATGGGCCAAGCCACAGCCAGAGACGTCAGAGGCCCGGCAGAGAGCGCCAGTGCAGCCACCGCCAGCACAACGAGCAGCAGCAGCACGCCCAGCCGCCGGGCGTCCTCACCCGCCAGAGCGCGGCTGAAGTAACTGCCGAGGCCGCTTGCCACGAGCATGGAAAAGATAATGACGCTCAAGGCGCTGGCGGGCCGACCCAACAACAGGACGAACCGCTGGACCAGGGCTACCTGGATCAGGATGTAACCCACGCCGATAAAAACAAAATAGGCGAGAAATGTCGAAATTCGGGCCTGCCGCGGCGCTGGATCCTGCCGGATCAGGGGCGGCAGCGCAACCAGCAGCGCCGTGGCCAGGATGCTTACGCCCAACAGCGTGAACAGGACGGGCACGGCACGGTTGACCTGGTAATCTGCGCTGCTGCGCCCGATGCGGCTCAGGAAATTCCACAGATCGCGCGGCTGCACCGTGTAAAAGAAGAACGGTCGGTTATCCGTGACCGGAGAAACATCGAAGGGATAGTTGCGCAGAAAGGCCCGACGATCCCGGCCGCGCAAGAGCTCGGTAAAAGCGCCGGGAACGGCCTGGTCAGGCAAGTAGGCAGGCCACAAGCCGCGCTCGCGGGCGCTCTCGTAAAGTCGCTCCAGGTCCTCGGAAGAAAAAGGACGGCGGCTGATCAGGATGTGATCGAGCACGCCCCATCCGGCCAGCGCTTCTTCGGCGCCTTCGCGGAAGACGGCCACATGCCGCCATGGCTCGGTCTCACCCAGTTTCTCCAAAGCGGCTGCCGCCAGCGAAACCACGCGCAGCGATTCCCTCGGCGGCTGCAAGCCCCAGCGTGTGAAGGCCAGCACCCCATCCGGGGTCAAATGCTCCAGGTATTCCTGAAAGGCTTCGACGGTGTACAGGTTGTTCTCGGAAAGCGCGTACGCGCCGGCCGCGGTAGCCGCCCAGGTGTCCACAAGCGTAGCCTGGATGACCTGGTAACGCTCGCGACTGCGTCGCACGAACGTGCGACCGTCTTCGATGAACAACCTTACCTCGGGCCGCCAGTATAGTCCCGCGCTATAGTGAGCGAAGCGGCGCCGCATGATGGTGTCAGCGATGATGGGGTTGATTTCCACCGCGGTGACGTCGCGGCTGCCCGAGGCCAGGGCGCGCGCTACGTCCCAGCCGCCACCCGCACCGAGGATCAGCGTCTTCGCGCCCGGCCGCAACAAATAAGGAAGACTGGGACCAAGCTTCAACGCTTCACGGCGATCGGCTTCGGGCCAATGATCGAAGTCGAACCAGGGAATCCCGGTGGAGGCGTCGGCGTCTATGTAAATCATTCCCGAGCCCGGTTCGCCGGCCAGAGCGACGCGCGAGAAGCTGTTCCACTGGACGAAGCGCTCGTTCTGGCGCGCCAGATCGCGGCCCTTGGCGTGCCTGACGTCCAGCAGTTTCCAGTGCCAGTTGACGGCCAGGATGGCTACCGTCACCAGCAGAGTAGCAAGACTTAGGCGACGCGCCAGGCGTGCGGCGGACAGTGCGCTCCACAAGCACGCCGCAAGGGCGAACAGGACCGCTGTCGCCAGCACAGTGTTGGGACCGCCCGCCAAGTCCAGCAGCGGAATCAACAGCAGGCATCCGGCGGCTGCGCCGGCCAGATCGAAGAAATACACACGGTGGACTCGCTCGATCGTTTCGCTGATGGCCAGCGAGACCGTGGTTCCGGCAAAGAAGAAAGGCAGCGCGCTGAGGAAGTAAACCAAAGCGAGATCCCATTCCCGCGGGTCGCGGCGCGTCAGCAGCCACACGAGCGCGACCACCACTGACAAAGACGCCGCGGAAGTCAGCAAGGCGAGCTTCCCGAAGTTCGCCTTCAGGCGGGCTGCGTAAGCGAACACTCCGCCGGCGCCCAGTCCGAACAGCGCGATCGAAATGGCGAGAAAAGCAAAGTGATAGTAAAAGACGACCGAGAAAATGCGCGTCAGGGAAAGTTCCAGCAGCAGGGACGCCAGCGTGGTCAGGGCCACAGCGAGATAGATTGCCCGCCAGTTTCGCATTTCGTGCAGAAATACCATCCTAAGTCACCCGACCAGACGGCGCACAATTCCGAGCGCCTGCCAGCCGAGCTGCAAAACGACTCGCGGCAAGATCAATCCGATAGCAGCCACAGGCCACCGCAGCGGGAGGCCCCAGTCCGGGGCCAGTAACAAAACGAACAGCGGCGAGATGAGCCGCGTGTAGCTGTACGCGTCCAGCCAGAAGTGTACGCGAAGCGTCGTGAGCAGGATGGCGTAGAGGGCCAGGGCTGCCGCAAGAGCGTCTCGCTTGCGCGTAACGATCTTGAGCGTCAGAGCCACCGTCAGCAGCACGCCCGCGATCGCCACCCAGTCCAGCGTGGCCGCCAACAGGGAGATGTGCACAGGCAAACGACAGGCCGAAGGCGTGAAGATTCGCTGGTAAAGACCCACGAAGGGCCAGGTGAGCAGGGGCGGGCCGCCGCCAGCGGGCGTGGTGTGCGATTGCACAAAGGCGAACCACGCCAGTGCGGGCAGCGCGGTAGCGCCGTAGAGGATCGCCCTGCGCCAGCGCCGTTCGGCCAGCGCTGCCAGGACCGCCGCCGCGGTGAGCAGCACTCCCGTTTCGCGCACCAGCGGCGCCGCCACCAGCACGGCCAGCAGTGCGGCAGGCGGGCCCGCCAGCGTATGCCAGATGAAGCCGGCTGCCAGCGCCGTGAGCGGCCCGTCCACCACCATGCGATCCAGCGAGATCAACACGCCGGGAATTCCCAAAAAGGCAAGGCCCCAGGCGGGATGCATGCCTCGCAACTGAAAGCAGCGTCCCAACCAGTAAGAGCCGAGAAAAACGAAGGCAAGGTTGACGCCGATGTAAGCCGCGTGAAGATAGCGACCGCCGCCTCCGCTCAGTAACCAGGCCAGAAAAGGAACCAGGATCCTACGGTAGCGCAGGCGCGGCGCATCAATATAAGAAGCAAAGCCGCGTTGAAAAAACGGATCATGAGCTATGTAATGATAAAACTGGCCGTCGTATCCTGCGGAATTGCTGAAAATATAAATGTGCTCTCCGGAAAGCTCTGGCGGAACGGGGAAATGGGACCCGGTGCAAAACAAACCGGTCCAGTTACCGCCGTAATTGACATGAACGGTAAGAAACTGGCCGGCAAAAGCGAGAATCAAGGCCAGAGCCGCCCAGGCAATGGCGGCGCGCCGGCTTCCCGATGACTCTCTCACTTCAACCACTCTCCGTAAACCTGGGTCAAGGAATAACCTTCCGGTCTCGGTACGACTTTGAGCCGCGCTCCTGCGGCCCCGTACTCGGCGGCCGCGCGATCCAGCGGCGCAGCCGTTCCCCAAGGCGTCCTCGGCTCCACGAGCCAGAGAGGACGGGGCGCAATGGCGACGGCCAGATCGGGCAGGTCAAAATCCTGAAGCACGCCCGGCACGATGAGTTCGGTCGTATTCTCGTGGATCGGCGCCCGCACGATGTCCATCCAGGAAAGCACCGCGCTCTCCGCCGCTACCCGTGCAATTCGGGGATCCAAAGCCGCCGCAATCAAGGCGACCACTCCGCCGTTACCCTTGCCCAGCACCGCGATTCGTTCAGCATCCACGTCGGGGCGCGACATCAAGTACTGCACACAGCCGAGCAAATCAAAGACCTGCATGCCGAGCAGGGTCTTGCCCACCAGCACCGCACGCATGACCGTCTGCCACATGCCGGAGTAGCCAGCACCGGCACGAGCCGGCCCGGTCTCGCCCCAACCTCGCAGGTCGGGCGCCATAACGAGCCAGCCCGCCTGAACCAGCGCTTCCAGTTCGCCGCCGCGCCCCGCGTCAGCGGCCTTGCCGCCGGGGTGGACATAAACGACGGCCCGCAGCGGCCGAGGAGCCGCAGCAGGAACGAAAACCAGCGCAGGAACCGTAATTCCGGGCTCCGTCTCCAGCGCGATTTTCTCGATGCGGTACCCGTCGCGCCCGACTTCGCCGTAACGCGAGAGCGGCGGCGCTGCGCGAACCTCGCCCACGCCCAGCCTGGCCCGCACCAGCCGGCGCAAACCCTCCGCGTCCCGGATCTTTGCCGCCGCCCGCTGCGGGTACATCCTCTCGGCGAGCGCACGGTTCAGAGAAAATACGGTCTCGCCCTTGAGCGAAGTCAGCACCTGGCCCGTCGGGGTGCAGTAGAGGTTACTCTCCGGTTCCGTGGCGAAGTCCGGTTCGATGCCCTCGTCGCTGACGCCCTTCAGCCACTGAAGCAACCAGCGATAAGTCGCCTCGCGGCGCGGTTTTGACCAGCCGTGACCGTCATCATACTCGAAGAAATCTATCCGGTCCGCAGCGCCCAGGATCTGATAAATGCGGCGAGCTTCCAGGTAAGTTGCGCGCGCACCCTCGATGGGAAAATAATCCCGAATTGCCGTCATGACTTTCAGGGGTTTGGGTGCGAAAGCAATCAGAAAATCCGCGAAATCCAGCCCGTTGGCCAGAAAGGACGTGAAATTCTGTTCGGCGTCCTGCGGGCCCGGATCGAACCAGAGCTTTTCCCAGGACGTGATGTAACAGGAGGGCGCGGCCACCGCCAACCGCGGTTCGACGACCTGCAAGTAGGCGGTCTGGGTGCCACCGCCCGAATTGCCGATCACGGCGATGCGTTTGGGATCCACGTCCGAACGGGTCAACAGATAGTCCAGCGCACGGACGCCGTCCCAGAGTTCGTAGCGCGCAAAGTTGGTCCCGGTCAGCAGGCACTGAATGCCGGCCATGGTGTGCTGGTTGGTGGGGCTGAAACGCGGCCGTCCCAGTAACTCGTCGAAATACTCGGCGCGCTCGCCTTGCCCCGGTGGGTCGTAAGCCAGCACCAGAATCCCCCGCTTGGCTAGCGAAATCCAAACGCGCTGGTAAAGCGAGCCGGCTTTGCCGGATGTGGTGTGCCCAGCGGTCCCCAGGGCTGCGGGGAACGGCGGCGCGCCCCGCGTGGGCACATACACATTGGCTGTGACATAAAATCGCGGCAGACTTTCGAAAATCAGCTTCTCGACCCGATAACCGTCCCGTTCCAGCGTGCCTGTGATGCGCGGATTGAGCGGCGTTTTCTCCGGAAAGCCGCCCAGCGCTTCCAGAACCTTGGCCCGGATATAAGCCTGCCGCTGAACTACCTGCTCCGGAGTAGTGATGCCCGCGATCTGTTGCGCGCGGCGCTCCCAGCATTGGCGGGCGAGGGCGGTCAAGTAACGGTCTACCATCCCGCGCAGATCGCCACCCACCTGCAACGACTCCTGCGCGCAAACGGCGGCGGACAAAAACAGACAGGCGCTGGTCACACGCATCATGGGCTTCACCACATCTCGATGAATTCGCGATAGACGACAGCGGCGGGTTGTTCGGGCTGCCGCCGCACGATCCGCGTGTTGCCCGCTTTCAGGGCCGCGGCATAAAGCCCCTGCGCCTCTTGCAAGCCCATGGGCTCACCGAGCTGATTGGCAGGATCTATCAGCCACAGCTTTCGCGGGGCCAGCGTGACGGCCAGATCGGGCAGGTCGTAGGCTTTCAAAACGCCGAAAATCACATTCTCGAAGACGCCGCGGTGGATGCGATGCCGCACCACGCATTCCCACGCCCCGAGGCTTCGCTCCAGCGCCACCTTGCGGATGCGCTCATCGAGCACGGCGGCGTGCAAGAGCGGAACTCCGCCAGCCTGCATGCCCACCGCGCAGAGCCTCGCCGCGTCCACCTCGGGACGCGCAGCCAGCAAATCCAGACCGCGCAAGATGTCCCTCACGCGCTGGCCCACGAGCGGCTTGTTGAGGAGCAATCCGGTCATCGCCGAATCGTAATCGCCGAAGTAACGCACCCAATCGGTGCCTTTCGTGGCAGTGGCCGGCCGCGTCTCGCCCCAGCCGCGCGCGTCTATGGCCAGCACCACAATGCCCGCGCGCACCAGCGCCTCGATCTCGGCGCGAGCCGCGGCCTTGCCTCCTCCGTGAACCACGATGGCTGCGGGCTTGCGTCCCGAGGGTCTGTCAGGAATGGCGAGCACGGCGGGAATCTCGATACTGGGCTCGCTCTCATAGACCAGCTTTTCGATACGGTACCCCTCGGCTGACACGGCCCCCAAAGGCTTGACGGGGACCGGGCCTCCACTGGTGTCGAGCGCGAGCATGCTCAGCAAGGTCTGCCTGGCGACAGGCGGCCCCGGCCGCCGCAGCGCCTCGGTGCGTTTGCGATTCAGCGTGAAGACCGTCTCGCCGCCGAGCGAGGTAACCACCTGACCGGTTTTGGTGGCCCACAGTTCGTCTTCGCGGGCGATCGGCACATCGCCCTCGGCAATCTCCTGATCTGCGCCTTTGAGCCATTTCTCGAACCAGCGGTAAGCGGCCAGCCGGCGCGGCAGGGAGTAGCCGTGCCCGTCGTCGGCCTCGGTCATGCTGATCCGATCAGCCGCGCCCAAACGCCCGTAGATCTCTCGCGCTTCCGCGAAGGTGGCCCGCGCGCCGGCGATCGAGAAAAAGTCGCGGATGGCAGAAAGGATCAGATAAGGCTTGGGCGTGAACGCCAGGACGAAGTCGGCGTGATCCATTCCCGCCGCCAGCCAGCCGGGAAAGCACTGCTCGGCATCCTGCGGGCCGATGGTTTCCAGCAATCGCATCCACGAAGTCAGGTAGCAGGAGGGCGCAGCGACGTGCAGGCGGTCATCCAGTGCGGCCAGGTACGCCGTGTGGGTACCGCCGCCCGAGTTGCCGGTCACCGCAACACGCCGGGAATCCACTTCGGGGCGCGACAGCAGGTAGTCGAGCGCCCGGATCCCGTCCCAAATCGTGTAGCGTGCCAGGCTATCGCCGACCAGCAGGCATTGGATGCCCTGCATGGTGTGCTCGAGCGTGGATTGCACGAGCTTGGAGGCGCCGAAATCTTCATCAAAGAGCTGGACTCGCTCACCCTGACCCAGCGTGTCCCAAGCCAGGGCGACGTAGCCGTTGCGAGCCAATGTCACCAGCATGCGCTGCCACACGGGGTAAGCCTTGGCGCCCGGCTCATGCCCCAGCGGGTAAAGCACCGCGGGGTAAGGCGGCGAGCCGCGTTTGGGCAGGTAAAGGTTGGCCGTGACGTAAAAGCCCGGCTGACTTTCGAAGACAATTTTCTCGATCCGGTGATCCTCGCGCTCGATGACGCCGGTAACGCGCGCGTTCAGGGGCGTGCGTTCGGGCAACCCGCCGATGCCGCGCAGGATGGCCTCGCGGATCTGCCGCCGGCGTTCCTCGAGACCAGCCTGTCCCAGCCGCTCGATCTGGCGGCGGCGCTCGGCCAGGCGGTCCGCTGCCAGACGCTTCAGGTAGGCAGGCAGCATGTTGCGGATTTCGCGGTAGTCCGTGTGGTTGGTCAGGAACTCGAGATCCGAAGGGGCTTGGGACCACGCAAGGGCGGTCCAGACGAGTAAGCTGACGTAGCGTCTCACGGAGCCGAGTCTATCAAAGGCGCGGGTGGGCACAGGGCGCGATCGTTTTTCGGTGACCCCTGGGGCAGCTCGTGAATCTAATCACTTGAAATGACCATGCCTACGCGACGAGATCTGTTGCAAACTCTGGCCGTTCCGGCGATGGCCGCAGCGCTGCGGCGCCCCGCGGTCGCAGCCGAAGCCGACCCCTTCACGCTACCTCCTCTGCCCTACGCCTACGACGCTCTGGAACCCCACATTGACGCCAAGACGATGCAAATTCACCACACGGGTCACCACGCGGCTTATGTCAAGAACCTGAACGCCGCCGTGGCCAAGCACCCCGAGCTGGGGCGCAAGAGCGTGGAGGAGCTGCTGGCGAACCTGGACGCGCTCCCGCCCGACGTCCGCACGGCGATCCGCAACAACGGGGGCGGGCACGCCAACCACACGCTGTTCTGGCAGATCATGTCGCCCAAGGGTGGCGGTCAGCCACGAGGCGAGCTGGCCAAGGCTATCGAAAAGGCCTTCGGCGGCTTCGACCGTTTCCAGGAACAGTTCACTGCGACCGCTATGGGCGTGTTCGGCAGCGGCTGGGCCTGGCTGACTGTGGGTCCCGACAAGCAGCTCCGCATCGAGCCCACGCCCAACCAGGACACCCCGATCTCCGCCGGTCGCACACCCATCCTGGGCATTGACGTATGGGAACACGCTTATTACCTCAAGTACCAGAACCGGCGCGCCGAGTACGTCAAAGCCTTTTACAACGTGATTGACTGGGATCGCGTGGCGGAATTTTACCGGAAGGCGCTGCGCTGAGGTTCCGCTGCCTCGGGCGGGAAAACCTGCCGGGGCGGGAAGATCCTGCCGGTAATTTTTACCAGGGCCGGACGCCAAGTTGCGGTACCCTCGGGACTTCAGCCTGGCAACCGAGTTGCTGCGACGAGTGGCGGCCCGCGTCCTTGGAGGTCCGGCATGGGATGGAAAGTTCCGGCTGTATTCTTGCTCGCTTTTGTTCCCTTCCGGGTAGCCGTCCTGGCTGACGACGACGAGCCCGGGCGTGGAGAAAAACTGTTCGAGGCCGCCTTGCTGCGAGTGGCCGATATCGGCGCAAGCCGGATCGGCGCGTTTTATTCAGCGAACGCGAGCGACCGCCTGAGATCGGGAAGCGTCGAGGTGCGACGCAAGCACGAGGTCGAGATCCGGCTGGACGGGGCCGAGCCTTCCGCCCGCTACAGCGTTCAGTTTTGCTGGCTCGGCGCTGCCTGCCAGACGATCGGCGAAGTCCAAACCGATCGCAATGGCGACGCGCGGGAACGGTTGCCGTTCTCTTTGCCAGGAACGGACTTCTCGGGCGTGTTCGTGCTGGTGCGTGGGGTTCCGCAGTTCGTCAGCGGCTGGCGCTTTCCGACTGAGGCTGCGCCGGCGGTCACCACCGAGGTCAGCCTGAAAGGCGAAATCAGCTTCATCGGAGCGAACTTCCTGCGCCTCCGGGGCCTTACCCTCGACATTGTCGTCACGCAAGAAACCCGCTTCGAGAGGGTCTCCGGGCTGAGCGCCCTGAAGGTCGGGGATGAGGTCATCGTCGAGGGCTATGTTCGCGGCGATGGCGCGATCGTCGCCACGGTCATTCGTCTCGACGAGAAACCTTCGCCGCCGCACGGCCCCAAGGCCCGCTGAGCAAACGCGGCCGCAGCAGGGGCAACTTCAGCGCGACGAAAGACCGAAACGCGGCCAACCGTCCTGCTCGGCCAGCGCGCGCCCTGCACGCCAGGCGAGCCGTACGATTTTTTCCATCTTGGCGTAGTTGATCTTTTCCGGCGTGTCGTCGGGGGTGTGGTAGTCCGGCGTGAAGCCGTTGAACAACCACACTGCGGGCACGCCACGCAGCAGGAACGGGAAGTGATCGCAGCGCCAGAGCACGTTGAGGACGCCGTCGCGATCCCACTTGGGGTTGAGTCGCAGACCCACAGCCTGGTTCTCCCGCTCGAGCAGCGCGAACAGCTCGGGGCTGGCGTGGATGCCCACCAGGTTCAGCTCGTTAGATGTATCGGGCGCGATCTCGACGAGGCCTTCGGTCTGCTCGCTGGGGCGCTCGTCACGACCGATCATGTCGAGGTTGATGACCGCGCG
>JAPWUP010000216.1 GCA_028275505.1 Bryobacteraceae bacterium | reverse complement strand
CTCGCTGGGGCGCTCGTCACGACCGATCATGTCGAGGTTGATGACCGCGCGGGTTGTGGCCAGCGGACGCAGAGGGTGAGCGACGTAGTAATACGATCCGAGCAATCCCGCCTCTTCCGCGCCGAACCCAAGGAATAGAAGGGAACGACGCGGCGCACCCGCCGCGGCGAACATCCGCGCCAGCTCGAGCAGGCCCGCCACGCCGGAAGCGTTGTCGTCGGCGCCGGGCAGTACTTTGCCGTCCCGCCTTCCCAAGTGATCGTAGTGGGCTGAGAAGATCACCGTCTCATGACGCAGCGCCGGATCCCTGCCTTCGATGAAGCCGGCGACGTTGAAGGTGCGGCCGCGACGCAGCTCCGCGGGCGCTGCGATCAGCTCGACCTCCGCCGCGAGCGGCACGCGGATCGGCTTGAGATTCGCATCCAGGGCGGCCTGCAACTCAGCAGGCTTGCGCCCGGACGCCGCCAGCAAAGCCGCAGTAGCTTCCTCGCTGAGCGTGAACATGGGGATGCGCGCTTCGCTTTCCGCCAGCGCCTGGATGCGGCCGCCGCGGCCAGGACGGAACGGTCGCTTGCGATTCGGCGCCGGAATCACGAGCACCGCCGCAGCGCCTTGCTCCTGGGCGTTGAGCAACTTGCGTCTCGGGCTGGCATGGATCGTGTTCCCCGTCCCGTTGAAGGGCGAGGCGGGATCGTGGGCGCGTGGTTCGTACTCGAAGATGAGCACGACCTTGCCGCGCACGTCCAGACCGGCGTAATCGTCGTAGCCGTACTCGGGCGCGGTAATGCCATAGCCCGCGAACACCACCGGCGCCTTGAGCCGCACGGCGTGCGGGAACGAGCCGCTGAAATCCCGGCCGTAGACGAGCATGCGCTCGCCGGCGCTCGTCCGGACAATGAGTCTCGTGACCTCCGGGTCCATGCGATACTCGAGCAGTTCGAGAGGTTGCAAAAACGACTCCCCGGCAGCCGGACGCAGGCCCGCCTTGCGGAACTCAGCCACGATGAATTGCGCAGCTACGTCGGCGCCCGTCTCCAGCGCGCGACGCCCAGCCAACGGATCCGAAGCCAGGAAAGCGACGTCGGCCTTCAGTCGCTCCGGGTTGACGGTCTGCGCGGGCGCGGACGCCAGCAACGCAGCGACTGCAAACAGGATGCGGCGCATGCGCCCGATTTTACAATGGTCGGTTGAACCGCGTTGAATTCGAGATCGTCGCCGAGTGCCCACAGAGCGGAGCCCGCGCGGGGCTGTTGCGCACGCCGCACGGCGTGGTGGAAACGCCGGTCTTCATGCCGGTGGGCACGCAAGCCACCGTAAAAGGACTCGCGCCGCGCGACCTCATCGAGCAGCTCGATGTGCAGCTGCTGCTTGCCAATACCTACCACCTGGTGTTGCGCCCGGGCCATGAAACCATCCGCAAGCTGGGCGGCCTGCACCGGTTCATGAGCTGGCCGCGCGCGATCCTGACGGACTCGGGCGGCTATCAGGTCTTCAGCCTGGCGTCGCTGCGCAAGGTGACGGAAGAAGGCGTCTGGTTTCGTTCCCATCTGGACGGGGAGGCTCACTGGTTCACGCCCACATCCACCGTGGACGTGCAACTGGCGCTGGGCAGCGACATCATGATGGTGCTCGACGAGTGCTTGCCCTATCCGGCCAGTCACGAAGCGGCCCGGCAATCGGTGGAGCGCACGGTGCGCTGGGCGCGCGCGGCCTTCGCGCACTACCGGCAGCGCGCCGCTGAGAACGCCGCGGCGGGATCGTTGTTCCCCATCGTGCAAGGTTCGATGTACGCCGACCTGCGCCGCCAGTGCACGCTGGAGTTGCTCGAGCTCGATGCGGAGGGCTACGCCATCGGCGGACTGAGCGTGGGGGAGCCGCGGGCGCTGAGCCTGGAAATGGTCGAGGCCACCGTGCCGCTGCTGCCGCGGGACCGGCCCCGTTACGTGATGGGCGTAGGCTTGCCGGAGGAACTGGCGGAGTACGTAGCGCGCGGCGTGGACATGATGGATTGCGTGCTGCCCACACGCAACGCGCGCAACGGGTGTCTGTTCACCAGTACAGGACGCGTGATCATCAAGCAGGCGCGCTACCAGGACGACCCTGCCCCGCTGGACGAGGCGTGCACGTGTTACACTTGCCGCAACTTCTCGCGGGCTTACCTGCGACACCTGTTCATGGCGGGCGAAATTCTGTTCGCTGTGCTCGCCACCTTGCACAATCTGCACCACTATCTCCAGTTGATGCGGCGGATTCGACGCGCCATCCTCGAGGGACGCTTTCCGGAAGTGCTGGCTTCGATCCGCTCGGCGGCGGCAACCGCAGCCGATGTAGAATAGCCAGCTCCGAGGAGTCGAACATGCGAAAAATTTCAAACTTGTGTTGGGTGCTGGCGCTGGTTGCGGTTTGGGCGCGAGCGGACGTGCGTCTGCCCGCCGTGATCAGCGATCACATGGTGCTTCAGCGCGACATGCCGGTCCGCATCTTCGGCTGGGCCGACAAGGGCGAATCGGTCACGGTCCGCTTCGCGGGCCAGACGGTTTCCGCCGTGGCCGACGGCTCGGGCCACTGGGAAGCCTGGTTGCGACCGCTGAGCGCGGGGGGTCCCCACGAACTGGTCGTCGCGGGCCGCAATACGGTGACCGTGCGTGACGTGCTGGTCGGGGAAGTTTGGGTAGCCTCAGGCCAGTCCAACATGGTGTGGCCGGTGGAACGCTCGCGCGATGCGGAGAAAGAGGCCGCCGCGGCCAATTACCCGCGCATCCGACTTTTCAAGGTGGCGCTGAAAACCTCCGAAGAACCGCTGGAGGACGTGGAAGGGTCGTGGGCGCCGTGCAGTCCCGAAACGGTGAAGAGTTTCTCGGCGGTCGGCTACTTTTTCGCGCGTCACCTGCACGAGAAGTTGGGAGTGCCGGTGGGCGTCATTCAATCGGCTTGGGGAGGAACGCCAGCGCAAGCCTGGACCAGTCGCGCCACGCTGGTCTCGGAGCCGACGCTGCAAACGTATCTGGTCGAGTGGAATCGCGTCCTGGTGAACTGGCCCCGAGCCAAGCGCCGCTGGGAGGAAAGCCTGAAACAGTGGGAGGAGCGCGCGGCACAGGCCAAACGCGAGGGACGCCAGCCGCCGCCGCGGCCCGCACAACCGCTGGGTCCGGGACACCCGCACACTCCGGCGGGCCTGTTCAACGCCATGATCGCGCCGCTCACCCCCTACGCCATCCGCGGCGTCATCTGGTATCAGGGCGAGAGCAACGCGAACAATTACGCTGGCCTCTATCGCACTCTGTTCGAGGCCATGATCCGCGACTGGCGACAGGCCTGGGGGCAGGGCGACTTCCCCTTCCTCTTCGTGCAGCTTGCCAACTACGCCAAGGCGCCGCCCGGCGGTTACTGGCCCCTGGTGCAGGAAGGCCAGCTGAAGACGCTGGAGCTGCGCAACACTGGCATGGCGGTGACGATTGACATTGGCGAGGCCGAAGACATCCATCCCAAGAACAAGCAGGACGTAGGTCTGCGGCTGGCGCTGGCGGCGCGGGCGCTGGTCTACGGCGAGAAGCTGGTTTACTCGGGGCCGTTGTTCCGGCAAGCGACGCGCGAGGGCAACCGGCTTCGCCTGTGGTTTGATCACGTGGGTGGCGGTCTGCGAGCGCGCGGTGGCGTACTGAAAGAGTTCGTGATCGCCGGCGCCGATCGCGTGTTCCATCCCGCGCAGGCCACGATCGAGGGCGATACGGTAGTGGTCTCCAGCCCGGAGGTCGCCGAACCCGTGGCCGTGCGCTACGCCTGGGCGAACAATCCGGAAGCGACCCTGTTCAACGCGGAAGGCCTGCCGGCTTCGCCTTTCCGTTCCGATAACTGGCCGGACGCCCGCATGCCGGGCGAGGAAACCGAACGGCGACCGTGAGCCTGGACGCGCTGGTCGAGCTCATTCACACGCCGGGGATTCAGGATTGGCGGAGGCGCGCCGAAGCCGCCCACGCTGCGCTTTTCGGCGCGCCTGACGGCCGCTACCCGCAGGATGCCCAGCGTGAAATCATGTTGCGCGCTCCGGAGATTCGCGATGGCGTGACCTTCGCCGCCTGGATCCATCACAGCAACCCGACATCCGGTCCCTACGGCGGCCTGTCATTCGTGGTTTTCCCCAATGAGACGGGCCCTGCGCTGATCGGGCTCGTGGTGGGCACCGCAGGGCTGGCGCCCGACGAGGCGATTCTTGGCCGGCCCGGCCATGCGCGCAAGGTGCAGGCCATTTGCGCGTGGCTGAACGGCAGGCATCGCGGGGACTTCCGCGCCTGGGCCAAACAGGATCCCACGCGCATAGATGTGGACGTGCCTGAAGAAGCGCGCCGCGCTTTGTCTGCGCACAGGGAAGCGTTCAAACAATACGGCAGGTACATCTACGCTTTTTATGCGCCCACGGACGATCGCCAGATTACGCGCGACGCTGCCGCCGCGTTCCTCGACTTGCTCTTTCGCGAGCGCGGCTACGAGCCGCTCAAAGCCGCCCGCGAGGACGCGGAGCGCATCCGCAACGAGTGGCTGCGCGAGCTGCTGCCGGCGGTGAGTCGGGAACAGATCGCGGAGCTGCTCCGGCGAAACCGCTACGTGATCCTGCAAGGTCCGCCCGGCACCGGAAAAACCCGCATGGCGCGCTTGCTGCTCAAGGAGGAGTACAAAGGGATCGGACGCTCGATCCAGTTCCACCCGAATACCTCGTACGAGAACTTTATTGGCGGGCTTGCGCCCGAGGCGACCACGGACCACCTCGGGTTCCGTTTCAAGCCCGCACCGGGCGTGCTCATGGAGGCGGCGCGGGAGGCGCTGGAACGTGAGGACGAGAACTACCTTCTGCACATTGACGAAATCAACCGGGCCGACCTGGCCAAAGTTCTGGGCGAGGCTATCTTCCTGCTGGAAACGGACCCGGAAACCGAACGCGAGATCGAGTTGCCGTACGACTTCGGCCCGCCGTTCCACCGGCGTTTGCGACTGCCTCGCAACCTTCACATTCTCGGAACCATGAACAGCGCCGATCGCAGCATCGCGCTGGTGGACATCGCGATCCGGCGCCGTTTCGCGTTCCTGAACCTGTGGCCACGACCCGAGGTGGTGGAACAGCACGGTTCGCAGGTGGCCCAGGAGGCCTTCCGGCGCCTGCTGGAGATCTTCACCGAACATGCCTCCGAGGAAGCGTTTAACCTGATGCCCGGCCACGCTTACTTTCTCGAGCCCGACAAGGCGGGGACGCCGGACAGCCTGCGGGTAAGGCTGGCGCCGTTACTGGAAGAGTACCTGGCGCAGGGTTACGTGACCGGGTTTGCCGAGCACGTGCGAGCCTACTTGCAGTGGCTGAAAAGCCTCTGAGAAGCATGGCTGCGGCAAGCGGGGCGGGTGAGTTCTGTTTCGAGGCGACGGACTGCGGCGAACTGAAACAATCTGTTCTTAAAATGTTCGATTCGCGCGGCCGCGGCGATACGCGCGATACCGCTCTGCGCCTCGCTCGCCAGATGCTGGAGCGCAACCGCAAGCTGCTGGCCCTGCTGGAAGCCTCCGCCGAGATCGAGTTGGATGGCGCGGAACCGGTCCTGCGTCTCAGCACGGGCACGCGCGTGGGTGCCCTCCCGCTGATCTCGCCGCTGACCTCACGGTACGATTACGCGCTCGTGGTCCATCCGCGTTTCCCCTGGCCGGGGCTGGGACCGGTGCTGGCCGAAACGGGCTGGAAGGTAGTTCCGCAGCCGCTGAGTCTCCCCTTGCTCAAGCGCTCGGCGCGCAAGGCGCCGCGCTGGGTGCTGGCCGTGATGGTGCTGGCGCGACTGGAAGCCCTGCTGAAGGGGCTCGAGCGCCGCTTCGAAATCGTGGAAGAGCTACGGCGCGCGCCGCGCGGCCGCGTGCGGTGGAGCGAATACGCACAACGGTATCTGGGGCGCGCAGGGTTCCTCGAGGTGCCCTGCGTCTTCCCGGATTTGCGGGACGACCGCGAGCTGCGCAGCGCGGTGCGCTATTGCCTGGAGCTGGAAATTCGGTCCCTGGAAACGCAACGCGAGCACGGTCCGTTCGTTCTCTCCCTGATCGCGTGGGCGGAACGTTTGTGGTCTGCAGTGCGGGACGTGCCGCCCCGCGCGCCGTCCCCGTTGATGCTGGACTCGTGGCTACGCCGGCCCGTGCGATCGCCCTCTTTCCAAGAAGGCATTCAGGCCATCGAGTGGACGATCGAAGAAAGGGGGCTGGCCGGGCTGAGCGATCTGGAAGGCATCCCGTGGTCTCTTCCCATGGAGCAGTTTTTTGAAGCGTGGGTGGAGACGATTCTCGCGCACGTAGCTCGCAGGACCGGCGCCATTCGCAAGACGGGGCGTCTGCGGGAAACGGTCGTGCCGATCCGCTGGGAGCCCGCGCATGCCGGCACGCAGACGGCGCTGATCCCGGATCACTGGCTGGAAT
>JAPWUP010000244.1 GCA_028275505.1 Bryobacteraceae bacterium | reverse complement strand
CGCGCGGCCGCGCCGGCGGGTCTGCGGGTCCCGGCTCACCGTCGTTCACCGGCGGCTCCGTAGGTCCCAATCCTGTCGCCGACGCGTGGAGTACATTGCCCGAAACGGTCCCTGCGACCTCGCCGTAGCCTCGGCCTCCCACAGTGCGCAGTGCAGGCTCCAGCCGGTTGACGAGCACGCGCGCCGGACGGCTTTCGGCCTCGCCGCGTCGCACCACCACCGTGGCCAGACCCGGGGCGGTATCCCAAGGAACTTGCACCAGGATGCGGTCCGGGCGCGCCGCGAAAATAGGGGCTGGCTTGCCGTTGATCAGGACCTGGATGGGAGGATCTCCGACCTGGGTTGGTAGCGGGGCGCCCGAGGCTTCGACGCCACCCGGCGGTCCGAGATTGAATCCCTCGATCCTCAAGATCGCGCCCGGAGCCACGGCGGAAGGCGCGGGCTGGGCCGAGACTGCGTTGATGACGCCGCGGGGGTTCACCACCGGGCGGGCTGGTGCCTGAGACCACACCGCCGCGGGGAAGCCCGCAAGGACGATGAAGGGAACGAGCGCAGGCCGCATATAACTACCAAACCCAGCATATTAAACTGGGTTGCGGGATGAAGCTATGCCTGCGGCCCTGGTTACCCTGCTCGTTGTTTTGCTTTCGGCCCCTGCCGCCTGTCGTGCCCAGCCGTTGCGAGTCAGCGTTTATGTCACCGCGGGCGGCGTCGAGAAATATCTGGGGAGCGAGGAAAGCCGCCGCAAAGTAATCGAAATTTTACGGCCCCTCAAGGTCTCACGGCTCTTTCTGGAAGGGCGGCGCGGGGACGAATATGTGCCGCCGGAAAGGTTGCGGCTTATCGCGGAGCGGCTGCGAGAGCAGGGCTTCGAGGTTTCCGGCGGCATCGCCACCGTGCCGGGAAGCCAGTTCGGCGTTCGTCAAAACGAAGGCCTGAACTGGCTGAACTTCGAGGCGGAAAAGACGCGGCGCGATATCGCTGCTTTCTTCCGGGAAAATGCGCCGCTCTTCGACCAGCTCATCGTGGATGACTTTTACTGCACCGCAGACACTTCTGCCGCCTCTCAGCAGGCGCGCGCCGAAAGAAGCTGGGCGGATTATCGCCAGGACCTATTGGTTTCGCTGGTCGAGCCCATGATGCTGACGCCTGCCCGTTCGGCCCGGCCCGGCGTGCGCGTGATTCTCAAATACCCGCAATGGTACGATCGCTTCCATCTGTTCGGTTACAATCCGCGCCGCCTGTCGCCCTTCTTCGACGCGATTTGGGTTGGAACGGAGGTTCGCAATCCGGAAACCCAGCGCATGGGATACGTGCAACCGACCCAGGGTTACATCAATTTCCGCTGGATCCGTGCGGTGGCTGGCGAAAAGGTCCGAGGCGCCTGGTTCGATCATATCGAGTGCACCGCGCAGAATTTTCTCGACCAGGCATACCAAAGCGTCCTGGCGGGTGCGCGCGAACTTACTTTGTTCCATCTGGGCGATCTGGTGGCCGGTCACCCGGGGGACACGTTACTGGCGGCGCGGTTACCTGATCTGGAGGAGCTGGCCGCCCGAGTTCTGGGGCGGGAGCCGCAGGGTGTGGCCTTTTACAAGCCGCCAGGCAGCGACGCCGAGGAGAACATGTACCTCATGGATTACGCGGCCATGCTGGGCATCCCGATCGTGCCGGTCGCCGAATACCCGCAGCGGTCGCGCGTGGCGATGCTGGGTGTACAGGCGGCTGCGGACGCGCGCCTGGTCGAGCGCGTGCGAGAACACTTGCGAAATGGGGCGAGTCTGGTGTTGACGCCCGCGCTGGTGCGGCGAGTGCGCGCTCTGGCCGAAATGGCGGGCGTGCGGGCGACCGCGGAGCCGCAGGCTGCCAGGGTCGCTGTCGTCCACGTCGGGGGCGGCTCCGTTCCTCTGTCCGTGTCGCTTGAGGTGGACGCAGGCCTGCAAGCGGCCGGCGCCACCGTGCTGCTGAGCGCGACCGGTCCCGGCGGGCGCGTGCCGTTACTTACCCGACAAGGGCGCCTGATGGTCTGGAACATCCGCACTTTCAGCGAGGATGATTTCCGCCAGACCGGTGAATGGCTGTTGCCACCCAAACCACTGGGTTGGATGCGCCTGCCCGATCCCGTGGTGAATCAGCTTCGACGCCGGCTGCTCGAACCGCTGGGAATCCTGCTCGAGGCGCCCGCACGCGTGGCTTTTTATGACTTCGGCGGTTTTCGCTGCCTGTATAACTTTCGCGATGAGCCGGCGACGGTACGGTTGAACGGCAAGAGCGTCAACGTCGCGGCTCACGGACTGCAATGCTCCGGGGATTTATAATTGGAATTAACTCCCTCGAATGATTCCTGCGCAAAGAACCCTGGAGTCGCCCCCGGTCGTTGCGCCAAAGGCGGCCAGCCCCGTCACGCTGGTGCTCCTGCTTTCGCTGGGCCACTTCATGGTGGATTTGTACTCGGGAGCTCTGGGGGCACTGCAGCCGTGGCTGGTGCGGCGTTATGGGTTGAGCTTGACGCAGGCCGGCATTCTCGGCGGGTTGCTGGTATTTTCCTCGTCGGTCACGCAGCCTTTCTATGGGGTTCTTTGCGATCGGTGGCGCAACCCACCGTTCACGTGGCTGGGTCCGCTGGTGGCCGCCGTTTTCATCTCGGGACTCGGGCTGGCGCCGGGCTACTGGGCGTTGCTGGTCGGGGTGTGCCTGGGCGGGGCCGGCATTGCGGCCTATCACCCACAGGGTTCTTCCATGGTCACGCGCGGCGTGGAGGAACATCGGGGCCGCATCATGGCTATATTCGTGAGCTCAGGCACGCTGGGCTTCGCGTTGGGCCCGACCTACTTTTCCACCGTGGTATCCGCCTGGGGACTGGAACGTACCTGGCGGGCGGCTTTGCCCGGGATCGCGGCTTCGGCGCTTCTGGCCTGGGGCTTGCGGCGCGTGAGCTGGCCGCGAAAGCCTGCTTCATCCGGGGGACAATTCCGCGCTCTGGCCTCGGTCTGGAAGCCACTCACCGTCCTTTACCTGCTCGTTTTTATTCGCTCCATAATTCAGATCACTTACGCCCAGTTACTTCCCTTGTATCTTTACCGCGAGCGAGGTTACTCGATCCAGACGGCAAGTTACACTCTTACGGCCTATCTCCTGTTCGGGGCGGTGGGTGGCTTTCTGGGCGGTCATCTGGCTGACCGGCTGGGCGGGCGCCGCGTCATTCTGTGGTCCATGGCCGGCTCGGTTCCCTTGCTGGCCTTGTTCTTTCTGGCCGACGGCCCTCTGGCGATCGCCGGGCTGCTGCTCGGGGGCCTGATCCTGCTGTTCACGATCCCGGTCAACGTGGTCATGGCGCAGGAGCTGATTCCTTCGCAGGCCGGCACCGTTTCGGCCCTCATGATGGGTTTTGCCTGGGGCCTGGCGGGCCTGATTTTCATTCCCCTGACGGGCGCGCTGGCCGATCATTTCTCGATGCACTCCGTGCTGGCGACCTGGACGGCCTTTCCGGTACTGGGTTTCCTGCTCGCGCTGAGGTTGCCCAAGTGAAGCGTGCGGTTTGCTTGCTGAGCGGCGGTTTGGATTCGGCGACCTGCCTGGCCTTTGCGCGCCGGGAGGGATTTGCCTGCTATGCATTGACCTTCGATTACGGCCAGCGCCACCGGCACGAAATCGAAGCGGCGCGGCGGCTGGCCTCGGCTCTGGGCGCGGCCGGCCATCTCGTCCTGCGCGTGGATCTGGCGGCCATCGGCGGCTCGGCGCTCACTTCGTCCTTGGCGGTGCCCAAGGGCCGCAGCCTTGGCGAAATCGGGTCCGGCATCCCCGTCACCTACGTGCCCGCTCGCAACACGGTGTTTCTGGCGTGCGCGCTCGCCTGGGCGGAAACGCTGGAGACCGGCGATATTTTCATCGGGGTGAACGCCATTGATTACTCGGGTTACCCGGACTGCCGGCCCGAGTATATCGAAGCTTTCGAACGAATGGCCAATCTGGCCACCAAGGCGGCGGTCGAAGGCCGGGTGCGGGTGAAGATCCACACGCCTTTGATCGGCCTGACCAAGGGCGGCATCGTTCGCCTGGCCCTGGAGCTGGGCGTGGACCCCGCTCTCACTCACTCCTGCTACGACCCGGACGAGCAAGGCCGCCCGTGCGGCGCCTGCGACGCCTGTCTGTTACGCCGCAAGGGGTTCGAAGAAGCAGGAGTGCCCGACCCGCTCGAGGCGCGCCGTGAAAATCGCTGAGATTTTTTACTCGGTGCAGGGCGAAGGCATCCTGCTAGGCACGCCGTCGGTTTTCGTTCGCGCCAGCGGGTGCAATCTGCGGTGCGTCTGGTGCGACACACCGTACGCCTCGTGGGAGCCGGAAGGCGAGGACTGGCCGCTGGAGCGGATTGTCGAGGAAGTCCGCAAGTATCCCGCGCGGCATGTGGTGCTGACGGGCGGCGAGCCGATGATCATGCCCGGCATCGTCGAGTTGACGCGCCGGCTCGCGGACCACGGGCTGCACATCACCATCGAAACCGCAGGCACGGTTTACCAGCCCGTCGCTTGTGATCTCATGAGCATCAGCCCGAAGCTGGCCAACTCCACGCCGTACGAGCGCGAGGGCGGCCGCTGGGCGGCGCAGCATGAACGCTTGCGCATTCAGCCCGACGTGTTGCGTCGCCTGATGGCGGAATACGAGTACCAGCTGAAATTCGTCGTGGCCTCTCCGGAGGATCTGCCCGAGATCCGCGAGCTGGTCGCTCGCCTGCAGGCCGATCCCCAGCGCGTGCTGTTGATGCCCGAGGGGGTGGATCCCGAGGTGCTGCGCGAGCGTGCACGGTGGCTCATCGAAATCTGCAAGCGGGAAGGCTTCCGATACACGCCGCGGCTGCAAATCGAGGTGTGGGGCACGCAGCGGGGCGTTTGAGTTACAAAGCTTTGCCGCGGGCAGGCGTGTGGCCCTAACTCGATGGAAAGTCAGCAGTTGGTCGTCGGCCCGCGCCCGCGTACGCGTCGGTCGCCGTTGCCCGGGTGTTAGCATCGGATCGGCCATGAACAAGCGGGAATTGGCGGCACGCCTGGCGCGGGAATCCCGGATCCCGAAGGCCGAGGCGGCAGATCAACTGGATCGCCTGGTGCGCGACATCTTGCGGCGGCTGCGGAAAGGCAAGCCCGTTTCCTTGCCCGGTCTGGGAACCTTCGTGCCCGGCGCCAGGCCGGAGTTTCGTTTCGAGGATCAGCCGGGGACTCGCCCCGGCAAGAAGTAAGGCGGCGCTCATGGAAGCACAGATGGAACAGGTCGCGCGGA
>JAPWUP010000076.1 GCA_028275505.1 Bryobacteraceae bacterium | reverse complement strand
GGCTGGCACAACTACTCGCTGTTTCTGCGCGAGGACGGCCTGCTGGTCGGGTATCTGGAAACGCCCGATTTTCAGAAAGCCTTGGAGGGCATGGCGGCACGCGAAGTCAACGCCCGATGGCAACGCGAGATGGCGCCCTTCTTCGAAGAGCTGGAAGGCCAGCGGCCGGATGAGGCCATGAAGCCGCTCGAAGAAGTCTTTCATCTGGACTGAGCGGAACCGGCGCGGGCGAGGAAGCTGGCGGGCGGTCCGCGCACGTTGCCCCGTCGCCTCGCGGCGGTAAAATGGCCGTCGGGCAACCGGAAGCGCGGAGAGTCGTCGTGGCGGCCCGCTGGCTCGGCTGGTGGTATCTGGCGATTGGCGCCGGGTTTTTCTTGCTCGCGGCGCGCAAACTCATCGTGGGGGCGCCGGCCTGGCAGGCGTTGTTACGCTTCGGGATTGCCGCGGGATTCTTCCTGCTCGCGTGGTCTTATCTGCGAGCCTCGTCGCGCAGCCGGTGAGCGTTCTCAGAGTGCCTCCGCCGCGTGATACGAGCTGCGCACCAGCGGTCCGGCAATGACGCGGCGGAACCCCATGCGACGCCCCGCTTCAGCGAGCTCGGCGAATTCTTCGGGCGGAACGAAGCGGGCCACGGGTAGGTGGGCAGGAGACGGGCTGAGGTACTGACCCAGGGTGAGCACGCTCACGTCCCGCTCGGCGAGGTCGCGCATCACGGCAAGCACTTCCTCGGTGGTCTCGCCCAGGCCAAGCATCAACCCAGATTTGGTGACCAGGTCAGGGCAGCGCCGGCGGGCGTAAGCGAGAATGTCCAGTGAGCGCTCGTACCGTGCACCGAGGCGCACTTGCCGGTAGAGACGGGGCACGGTCTCCACGTTGTGATTGAAAACGTCGGGTCGGGCTTCGAGCACCAAGTCCACCGCAGCGTGCGAACCCTGGAAGTCCGGAACGAGGACCTCCACGCGGCAATCCGGCACACGCTCGCGAATCGCCCGGATGGTGAGAGCGAAGAGTTCTGCGCCGCCGTCTTTGCGATCGTCCCGGTTGACGCTGGTAATGACCGCGTGGCGCAGGCGCAAGCGGGCCACCGCCTCGGCAACCCGCCTGGGTTCGTCATAGTCCACCGGCAGGGGAGGGCCTTTCAGCACGGCGCAAAAGCCGCACCGCCGCGTACAGACGTTGCCCAGGATCATGAAGGTGGCGGTGCGCTGGTTCCAGCACTCGCCGATGTTGGGGCAGGCTGCGCTCTCGCAAACCGTGTGCAGGCCCAGTTGGCGGACCAGCACTTTCAACTCTCGGTAATTTTCCCCACCAGGCGCCGGAGCCCGCAGCCACGCCGGCCGCACCGGGCGGGCCCCTTGGATCGTCACCAGCACTTCTTCGATTCTAGCGCGGCCAGTCTTTCTTCCAGGATCGCATCGGGCCGGAAGTTCTCGCAGCGCTCGAAAAAAGCGGGCGCCATTTCATAGGCCCGGCGCGGTACCAGCCCCACCAGCTCACTGCCCGCCACCGCGAGACCCTCGCGTTCGGCCTCGCGGCAGATGGCCTGGTACAGTTCCTCCAAGGGCGTCCGCTCGAAATCGGTAAGATTCATGGAGACCTGAACGAGGCCGCGGCTGGCCAGTTCCACGCCCATTGCCTTCACGCCCGGGAAGCCGCCGCTCGATTCGCGAATTCGCCGAGCGATGCGTTGCGCCGCTTCCAGGTCCTTGCCGGCGAGATTGACGTTGTAGGCGATCAGGAACTTCCGGGCTCCTACGGCCACAGCGCCTGCCGTAGGGTGCAGCGCGGGGCCGCCCACGTCGGGCCGTCGCGCCTCATCGCGGAGGACCAGCTCGCGCAAGCCCTCGAACTGGCCGCGACGGACCGCCGCCAGCTCGACACGGTCTGGGCGCAAGGCTGCCGCCCCGTAAAAATAGACCGGGACTCCGAATCGCCTCCAGATTTCCTGCCCGACGCGGCGGGCCAGCTCCGCGCATTCCTCCAAGGTGGAATTCCACAAGGGCACGAAAGGCACCACGTCGGCTGCACCGATTCGAGGGTGCACCCCGGTATGCCTGTTCAAATCAATCAGTTCGACGGCCTTACCCACCCCGGCGAGGGCAGCCTCGGCGACGGCCTCGGGCGAACCCACCAGCGTGATCACGCACCGGTTGTGATCCGGGTCCAGATGGCGATCAAGCACACACACCTCACTCACCGCCTCCATCGCCTCGGCGATAGCCTCCACCTTGCGGGCATCACGACCCTCGGAAAAATTGGGAACGCATTCGATCAGTCGGTGTCCCACAGAATTTCCCCGCGCCGATAGATCAGCTTTCCCCGCTTGAGCACGGCGTGCACGAGGTTCACTCCAAGATGGTAAGGGATTTCGCGATAGTCCGGGGCATCGAAGATGATCAGGTCAGCTTGTTTGCCGGGTTCCAGCGAGCCGAGCAGGGATCCCAGGCCCACGCTGTAGGCCGCGTTGATGGTGGCCGCGGCAATGGCTTCGGCGGGCTTCAGTTCCAGATGCGAGCAGGCCAGAGAGAGCACGACGGGCATACTATAAGTCGAACCGAGGACCCCGTAGCCGCTTGCGAGGGAAATGGCGGCGCCCGCGGCGATCAAATCGCGGGCGGGCGGTGGGCAGCCACGGGCGGGCGCCAGCGCGGCCGCAGGAACCAGGGTGGCGATCACAGAAGAAGAGCTCAGGGCGTGGATCTCCTCCCGACCCATGTTGCCCAGCAGCGTGACGCTCGTAGCTTGCACGGAAAGGGCCAGGGACACCAGCTCGGCCGTCGGGGGACCTTGCAGCTTCATACCAAAGCCTGACTCTGCGGCTTGCGACAGACACCTCTGCGCCCGGTCGGTGCTGGGGCGGTCTCCTACGCAACAGAACTCGACGAACCGGACCAGCCTGCGCTGGCGAAGGACAGGTAGCAGGCGAGCGAGGTAGAACTCCAGCAAAGGGTCCGGGCGCGCGCGTTCCTCCCAAGTGATCATCAGAGTCGGAACCAGATCAAGCGGATTGCCTCGCAAAGCGGCTAACACGCGCAGCAGCCGCAGCCCCAAGTTTTCCTCCCGGATCAAAGGCGTCTTGAGCTCGAGGGCCGTCGTGCCGTGCCGGATCAATTGACCTATCTTTCGCTGGATCTCCAGGTGCAGGCGGCTCCGCGAGGTGAAGGGGGGAAGCGCAGCCGGCGAAGGCTCGCCCGAACCCGGCGTGGTCTCCACCGACAGGGAAAGTGGCGCCCCGGAGCCAAGCTGGATGCAGCCATCCACGAGACCCGGCATTACCACCTGGCCGGTAGCGTCCAAGAGTTCGGCATCCCGGGCTTCGCGCAGGTTTTCGAGGCGACGGCTGGGTCCGACCGAAACGATGCGCCCGTCGCGGATCAGCACTGCGCCGTCTTCGATGATGCCGAGATCGTTCAAAGCCGGGCCCCGGCGGGGTCCGGGCGGGCCGCGCAACGTCAGCAGTTGCCGCGCCCCGCGCACCAGTGTGGCGCGACCCATGCGTCGAGCCGTGGGTCTCTCTCCGAAATCTTACCCGTGAGCAGGAAGATGCAAAGGGCCGCCAGGTCTGGCTCGCCAGTGGGTCGTGGGGCGCAGGATCACCGCGAGGAGACGGCCATTTCAAGGAGCGCCGGCGGGCAACGCCGGGCAAGGCGACGAGAAATACTCAAAACCCGCGGGTCAGGTGGTGCGGCAAGCTCCTTGCTGCGACGTTCCCGTTTCGTCTCTTCAAGCCGCCGGCTCCCCGGGGTGCGCGGCGGCTTCCGCACCACCTGTCTGCTGTTACAATTAGTAGCAGCTTTTTCGGAAAAAGGGAAATTCAATCTTTTTATTGGCGCGATCGAATTTTCCTTGGCTGCGCGCAGGAGATGGACCTCGACCAGCTCCATACGTTCCTGGAGATCGTACGGCTGAAGAGTTTTTCCAAGGCCGCGCAGACGTGTCATCGCTCGCAGCCTGCCATCAGCGCGCAGATCCGCCAACTGGAGCTGGAACTGGACACCACTCTGTTCAATCGCTTCGGCAGTCGGATTTCGCTGACGCCTGCCGGCCAGCTTTTTGCCGAGTACGCGGCGAGGATTCTGGAACTGCGGGATCAGGCGCGGCAAGCCATACACGAGCTGGAGCACAACCCCCGGGGCGCCCTCACCATCGCAGCCAACGAAGCCACCTGCCTCTATGTGTTGCCTGACGTATTCGTCGAATACCGTCGTCGCTTCCCCCAGGTCCAGTTGCGCGTGGAGAGGGTTTACGGGCGGCGGGTGCTCGAGGCGGTGCTGGAGAACCAGGCCGATTTCGGCATCGCTCAGGTCCTGCGCGCCGATCGCCGGCTTCAGGTGGTCAAGATTCACACGGACGAGATCAAGTTGATCGCGCCCGCAGGACACCCGCTGGCGGACCTGCCCGCGGTCACCGCGCAACAGGTTGCCGAGTTCCCCCTGATTCTCCCCCAGTACGGGACGACCCGCCAGCGGCTGGATGAATGGCTGGAACCGGTGGAAGATCGCCTGCAAGTGATCATGGAGCTGGACTCGAGCGAAATGATCAAGCGTTTCGTGGCCCGGGGGATGGGGGTCTCGTTCATGGCCGCCTCCCATTGCCGGGCCGAACAGGAACGCGGCGAACTGGCGCTGGTGCGTCTCGCTCCCGAGCCGATGCTCCGCCGGTTGTGCCTGATCTATCGCCGGGATCGCCCACTTTCCAAGGCGGGGTTAGGCTTTATCGAGGTGGTCTTGGAGCGCGCGCAGCCGGAGGGCTAAAGTTTGAGCTCCGGCTGACGATAGGGCAGAGGTGGACCGACGATACGAACCCCGTTTCCCCGCGAATCGGCCGGTGCGCGTGCGTGTGCTCAGCGGCGCCGAAGGATTCCTTGCTGCCACCCTCTGCGAGGTCTCCGGATCTGGCTTGCGGCTGCTCACAGATCGCCCCTTACCAGTGGGCGGAACGGTGGAAATCGAGGATGGCGATCTCACCTGGCTGGGCGAAGTCTGCTACTGCAACGCCCAGCGCGATGGCTTCGCTTCGGGGATCCGCGTGGAGCACCGGCTTACTTTGACCGAAGACCTGCTCCGGCTTGCCAGGCAATTGCGTCTGGAACAGGGCGTCGCGGCTGAAAAACAGACGGATTGAGTGCTCACGGTTTCCGGCGGTTGTGAGGGGAGGGTCAGACCCCCTCTACCCATGCCGGTCAGCTAGGAGAGGCTGCGCAAGCCGTGAATGAGGGACCCCAGCAAAACCGCGGCGAGGGCCACAAACAGCGCAATGCCGATCCGGGCGACCGTGCGGCGACCGCGAAAACCGTAGTTGCGGAAAAGGAAGCTGCCCATCGCCGCCTCCTGTGCCGTTAGATGTCAGTGTGTATTTCCAAGTTACTCCGAGCTGGTGAAAAAAGCAACAAAAATCGTGAGGATGCGACTGGAAACCGGTGACCGGCCTCCGATTTCCCCGCCCCGTGCGTTCGCGCTATCCTGTGCCTGTGATGGCCAAGCGCGCTGTGGTTTTGGGGAGCCTCGGGCAACTGGGCACGGAGTTGGTAAGGGACCTGGAACGCCGAGGCTGGCAGACGTGGGGTTTTGACCGCCGCGAGCTCGACATTACCCAGCGACGTGCCGTCGAGGAGCGGATCGCGGAACTGGATCCCGAGGTCGTCTTCAATGCGGCTGCCTATAACCAGGTGGACGTAGCCGAAGAGGAGCCCGAGGCCGCGTTCGCTGTCAACGCCCTGGCGGTGCGCAACATTGCTCTGGCTTGCCGCCAGACCGGCGCGCTGCTGGTGCACTATTCCACCGACTACGTCTTTGACGGGCGGGCCGAACGACCTTACACGGAGGAAGACCCACCCCATCCCTTGAGCGCCTACGCGGTTTCCAAGCTGGCCGGAGAGCTCTATGCCCAGGCCTATCTGGACCGCTGGATCATCATCCGGACCTCCGGAGTCTATGGTCCGGGCGGCTTGCGGACGGCGCGGGGCAATTTCATCGAACTCATGCTGCGCCTGGCCCAAGAGGGCAAGCCCATCCGCGTGGTCGAGGACCACATCGCCTCACCCACCTATGCGCCTGCCCTGGCCGCCCGCTCAGTGGATCTGGTCGAGCGAGGCCTCACAGGCCTGTTCCACATCGGCGGCGGCACTCCCATCTCCTGGTTCGATTGGGCCCGGATGATCTTTCAGGTGGCTGGCGTCCGGGCCGAACTTCAACCGACCAACGAACGGGAATACCGGACGGCTGCCCGCCGACCGAAGTATTCTGCGCTCTCCAACGCGAAGATCGAACGGCTGGGCCTGGCGCCCATGCCGCCGCTGGAAGAGGCCCTGCGCAGCTACATGATCCTGCGCCGAGCCGCTCTGAGCGCCCGCCAGGAGACCGGGGCGCCGTGAAGTTTTGTGCCACAGGCGAAACCAGTTCGTTGCGCAATACGCGGAATGCACAGCGGGAGAACTGCCATGGCAAAAGTCACGGTTCATTATACGGATTACTTCAGACAAACCATTCAGCGACTGCGAGAAGACGGCCTCTTGCTGGTCACGGCAGACCGTGAAGGCAAGCCGAACGTAATGACCATCGGCTGGGGAACAATCGGCTCGGTATGGGGCCGCCCGATGTTTATCGTCCTGGTGCGGCCTTCGCGGTTCAGCTTCAGCCGATTGGAAGAGAACCCGGATTTCACGGTGAATGTTCCTCCTTACGAGCTCGCGGCCGCGGCTGCCCATTGCGGCAAGGTATCTGGCCGCGACCACGACAAGTTCCGCGAAATGGGTTTAACCGTCGTGCCGGCGCGTCAGGTCCGCGCACCCATCATCGAGCAGTGCGTTGTGCACTATGAATGCCGCACCGTCCACCGCAACGACGTGGCGCCGTCCGCGCTCGCGCAGGCCATCGCTGACGAGTTTTATCCGCGCGACGATTACCACCGGGTGTACTTCGGCGAGATCCTGGCCTGTTACGCGGACGAGAACGCGGCGGAACGGCTGCGCGCCCCGAGTGGCCCCTTCGCCATGATGCCCTGACCTCAGGGCTGGCTTGCTGGGGGCTCGGCGTAGTAGCCCTTGCGAGCCTGCACGCGCAGGTCCTTGCGGCGGGTGCGGATTTCGATGCGCCGGAACTTGCCGTCGCGGACGGTATTGGTCGGGGTGTAGCCGAGAGAGTATTGGCTGCGCAGCTCCTGCTGGATTTCCTCGAAGATGCTTTCCAGGGGGCGATTGCGCCCCACGCGGAACAGGCGCCCGCCGGTTTCCTCCGACATGGTTTTCAGATCGCGATCGCTGACGCCACCCCAAAATCCGCGGTAGGCGCCGGGATCGAAAAAGTAAATGCTGTAAATGATGGCGTCGGCCCTGTGGGCGGCCCGGATGGCGTCCGCCAGCTTCACGCGGCTCCCCATGTCCACGCCGTCGCTGATTACCACCATGGCCTTGCGGCCGACCTCTGCGCGCAGCTTTTCCTCGGCCGCCAGGTAAACGGCATCGAAGAGCACGGTGCCACGAGGTTTGGTCGCGGTCGGAACGGGGCCGGGGTAAAGGCCGCTGGGATCGGAGCGCACGCGCAATCCCTCGAGGGCGGCCCGCAAGAGGCGCTGCGAATTCGTCAAGTCCTGTTCGAGCTGCACGTCGGGACCGAAGCTGATCAGAAATGCCAGGTCCTTCTTGCGCAGCACCTGGGACAAGAACTGGGCGGCTGCGCGCTTTTCCTGCTCGATGAGGCGTTCCTGACTGCGGCTGACGTCCACCAGCAATCCCAGGGTCAGCGGCAGGTCGGTTTCACGGCTGAAGTAACGGATCTCCTGCCGCTGGCCATCCTCGTAAAGCTCGAAATCCTCTTTGCTGAGGTCAGTGATCAGCCTCCCGTTCTTGTCACGCACCGAGCAGAGTACGTTGACGACGTCTACTTCGACCTTGATGACGGGGGCCTGTTCGGGCGGCGGGGCCGGTTTCTGGGCCAGCAAGGCCGCGCTCAGGAGCCAGATCGGGATGGTAGCGCGCCCCAGGCGAGCTCGCATAGCATGGTACTGCTGAAGTAAGGGACGCGGCGCCCGGCCGCGGCGTTTCCGTGCTTTGTCCATGCGGAAGGCAATCCGGCACCTGAAAGCAACCGATCCCGTCCTCGGGGCCTTGATCGAGCAGATCGGTCCCTATCGGATCGAATACTCACCGCCCAATTTTCAGACGCTGGCCAAGGCCATCGTGCTCCAGCAGTTGAGCGGCAAGGTGGCGGCACGGATCTTCCAAAGGCTGCTGGCCAGTGCCGGGGATGGCGAGCTGACGCCGCAGCGGTTTTTGTCCCTCGAAACGGAGCGCCTGCGTGAGCTGGGCCTTTCCCGCCAAAAGATCGCCTGTCTGCGGGAGCTGGCCCACCGGATCCTCACGGGCGAGCTGGACCTGCGCGCACTGGATAATCTGCCGGATGAAGAAGTGATTCGCCGGCTGACCGCGCAGAAAGGCATCGGCCTGTGGACCGTGCAGATGTACCTGATTTTCGCATTGCGGCGGCCGGACGTCATGCCCTCGCAGGACCTGGGGATCCGGGCCGCGGTTCGCGCCGCCTGGGGATACGAGGAGCTGCCCTCCCCTCGCGAGGTCGAGCGCCTGGCAGAACCCTGGAAACCCTTCCGCAGCGTCGCTTCGTGGTACCTTTGGCGGAGCCTGGAAGATCAGGCCGGGCTCTGAGCGGAGGCGGCGGAAGACTCCCGTTCGGGCTTGAAAACCACGACCGCCAGCGGGGGGAGCGTGATCGAGATGCTGAAGGGCAAGTTGTGCCACGGAGTGGGCTCGGCCTGGACTCCCGGCCGGTTGTGGACGTCGCTGCCGCCGTACCGAGCTGCGTCCGAATTGAAGACCTCGCGGTAGAAAGCGGCTTCCGGCACTCCGAACCGATACGCCGTGCGAGGAACCGGCGTGAAGTTGCAGCAGAAAACCAGAAAGTCTGCGGGGTTCGCCGCCCGGCGAATGAAAGCAATTACCGAGTGATCCACGTCGTGGAAATCAATCCACTGGAAACCCGACCAGTGATAGTCCACCTGATACAAGGCGGGCTGGCTGCGGTAAAACGTGTTCAATTCCCGCACGAAAGTCTGTAACTTCCGGTGATAGTCGAACTCGAGCAGCTCCCAGCGCACGCTGCCGTTCCAATCCCACTCCTCGTACTGTCCGATTTCCTGTCCCATGAACAGCAGTTTCTTGCCCGGATGACCGAACATGTAAGCCAGGAAGGCACGGACATTGGCGAACCGCTGCCACTCGTCGCCGGGCATCTTCGCGATCAGTGAACGCTTGCCGTAAACAACCTCGTCGTGCGAGATGGGCAGGATGAAATTCTCGTTGAAAGCGTAAAGCAGGCTGAAAGTGATGTTGTTGTGATGATATTTGCGATAAATGGGATCCTTGGAAAAGTACTGGAGCATGTCGTGCATCCAGCCCATGTTCCACTTGAAAGTGAAGCCCAGTCCGCCCAGATAGACCGGCCGCGAGACTCCGGGAAACGCGGTGGACTCTTCGGCTACCGTGAAGGCGCCCGGCTCGCGATGGGCCAGCTCGTTGAAACGTTTCAGGAAGTCTATGGCTTCCAGGTTCTCGTTTCCTCCATAGATGTTGGGCACCCACTCGCCGGGTTTGCGGGAATAGTCCAGATAAAGCATGGAAGCCACCGCATCTACGCGCAGGGCGTCAATGTGGTAGCGGCGCAGCCAGAACAGGGCGCTGGAAATCAGGAACACGCGCACTTCGTTGCGCCCGTAATTGAAAACCAGGGTCCCCCAGTCGCGATGCTCGCCCCGGCGCGGGTCCTCGTGCTCGTACAAGGCCGTCCCGTCGAACCACACCAGCCCGTGGGCGTCCTTGGGAAAGTGCGCCGGAACCCAGTCGAGGATGACGCCCAAGCCCTCCTGGTGACAGCGGTCCACGAAGTACATGAAATCATCCGGCGTACCGAAGCGGGCTGTGGGAGCGAAGTAACCGATGACCTGATAACCCCAGGAGCCGGAAAACGGATGCTCCAGTACGGGCAGCAGCTCAATGTGGGTATAACCCATGTCCCGCGCGTACGGGATCAAGGATTCCGCCAGTTCGCGGTAAGTCAATCGCTGATTGTTGGGGCCGCGGAGCCAGCTTTCCAAATGTACTTCATAAATCGAGAGGGGCTGCTCCAGCCAGTTCGTCCGCCCGCGCCGCTCCATCCATTCCTGGTCGTTCCACTGGTAGCGATCCAGGTTCCACACTACGGAAGCCGACTTGGGCGGGCATTCAAAGTAGAAAGCGTAGGGATCGGCCTTTTCGGCGCGGTATCCGTGAAAACGCGACCGCACGTAGTATTTGTAAATCGTACCTTCGCCAAGTCCGGGAATGAACAGTTCCCAGACGCCTGCGCTGCGCAAGCGCATGGGATGGACCCGCGGATCCCAGCCGTTGAAATCCCCGATGACCGAAACCACTTCCGCGTTGGGGGCCCAGACGGCGAAGCGCACCCCGCGCACGCCTTCCATCTCCACCAGGTGAGCCCCCAGCGAGTTATAAGCTTCGTAAAGCGTTCCCTCGGCGTGCAGGTGCAAATCGAAATCGCTGAGCAGCAGGGGAAAGCGGTAGGGATCCTCCTGCTCCACGGTGTCTCCGTTCCACAGTTTCAGCCTGAGCCGGTACGGGCGCGGTTCTCCCTCCAGCGTGGCGACAAAAAAGCCGTGAGGGTGAATCTTTTTCATGGGCACGGAGCGGCCGTCCAAAACGACCGCGACCTCGGCCGCCCGGGGCTGAAACGTACGAACTTCCCAGGCCGGCGACTTTCGCCGCGCACTGCGGTGAGGCCCCAGAATGCGGAACGGGTCGCCGTGATAGCCGCCCACAATGGCTTCGATCTCTTCAGGACTCATCAGCCGTTTATTATGGCTGAGGTGGGAGACTTTTATCAGGCGCTACCCAAAGCCGAGCTCCACCTGCACCTGGAAGGTTCGCTCACTCCGGCCACGCTGCGCGAGCTGGAACCTTCGCTGAGTGCGGAGGAGATCGAGAGCAACTACCGCACGAGCGGTGATTTCAGCAGTTTTTTGCGGGCGTACGTCTGGGCACTCGGCTTTTTGCGAACACCCGACGATTACGCACTCGTTCTGCGCCGGCTGCTCGAGCGCCTGGAGGCGGAAAACGTCCAGTACGCGGAAATCACGATTTCCGCGGGCGTCATCCTGCGCCGCGGGCAGGACTTCGAAGCTATCTTCTCGGTGCTGTGCAAGGAATGCGCCAGCTCGCCCGTCCAGGTGCGCTGGATCCTGGATGCGGTGCGGCAGTTCGGGGCGGCGGAAGCCATGGCGGTAGCGGAGCTGGCCGCCGCGTATCGGGACCGCGGCGTGGTCGCCTTCGGAATCGGCGGTGATGAACTGGCCGGGCCGGTGGAGTGGTTCGGCGAAGTTTTTCGTTATGCCCGGCGCGAAGGCCTTCACCTGACGATTCACGCCGGGGAAACGGCAGGCCCGCGCTCGGTCTGGGGCGCCCTCGAGCTGGGGGCTGAACGCATCGGGCACGGTGTAACTGCGGCAGAGGATCCCGAACTGCTGACGGCGCTGAGAGAGCGCAACGTTCCTCTCGAAGTCTGCCTGACGAGCAACGTCGCAACGGGCGCGGTGCGCGATCTCAGCTCCCACCCGCTGCCCCGCTTTCTCGAAGCGGGCGTACCCGTCGTGCTCAACACCGACGATCCCGGCCTGTTCGGCGTCACGCTGACGCACGAATACGAGCTGGCGGCCAGCCGGTTCGGCCTGCGCGAGAGCGACTTGCAACGGCTGGCCGAGAACGGCTTCCGCTACGCCTTCGATTTCAAACCGGCTCAAGCTGAACCTGACGCCAGACGCTCTTGATGAAGTTCAGGCCCTCCCGCGCAAGCTGTTCGGGCGAATCGGCCAGTTTGCGCCAGATGCAGCAGAGCCGGGCGATCTTCTCCATGTCGGGATCGAACGATTCGATCGTGACGCAGCCGTCGTAGCCGACCCGTTTCAGCGCGCGGAAGAAATCCAGCCACGGGACGAGGCCTGTGCCTGGAATGCCGCGCTGGCTCTCGCAAGCGTGCACGTAGCCCAATAACGGACCAGTTTCCAGCACCGCAGCCCAGATGCTGTTTTCTTCGCGAATCATGTGGAAGGTGTCCAGGTGCACGCGCACGTTGGGCAATCCCACTTCGCGCACGAACCTGACCGCGTCCGCCGCCGTGTTGATGAAGTGGGATTCGAAACGGTTCACGGGCTCAATAGCCAGGATGAGGTCCGGGTTCTGCTTCAGCGCGTAGCCAGCGATTTCCCGGTAGCCCTCCACCGCCCATTTCCATTCCTCTTCGGTGCGCATTTTGCCGGTCAGGTAGCCCCAGCCGCAATAGATCATGCCCCCGAATACGCGCGCCCCGGCCTCGTTGCTCAAGTCAATGAGGCGCTTGGAAAACTCGATCCCGTTGCGCCGTACCTGGGGGTCCGGCGAGATGATGTTGTACTCGGCGGGCATGCCGTAGCCGGTGTTGATGACCAGGCCGAGATCGGCGGCTGCACGGCGCACCTTGGCGGCAGGAAAGTTGTCAGGGTCAAAGGGAATGATCTCTACGGCGTCGAAGCCCAGGGCCTTGCACTTGTCCAGCAGCGGCAAATCGGCTTCGACGAAAGTCTCGCGGAAGAGCAGCGAGTGGATCCCGAACAGCATGCCCCCACATTAAGTCATGGATCGCGACACGCGCAACTGCCTCCCACAGGCCGGTGGCGCCGCGGGACTGGCTCCGGAACGCGCTCTGTTCGCCCCGCCGCGGAGCCGCGAGCGCGGGCGCGGGGACGACTCCACCGGCTTCTTGGCCCGCGGCTCGTTCCGCTCCCACGGAACGCTGCTGCGGGCGAGGGCCGCTGTGCCAGAATGAGTATTGTGAAGGGTCACGAGATACGCCAGACGTTTCTGGATTTCTTTGCCGCTCGGGGGCACCGTATCGTGCGCTCTTCTTCGCTGGTGCCCGCCAACGATCCCACCCTGCTGTTCACCAACGCGGGGATGAACCAGTTCAAGGACGTGTTCCTCGGGCTGGAGAAGAGGGATTACACGCGCGCAGCCTCGGTGCAGAAGTGCGTGCGCGCGGGCGGCAAGCATAACGACCTGGAAAACGTGGGTTACACGCGCCGGCATCACACCTTTTTCGAGATGCTGGGCAATTTCAGTTTCGGCGATTACTTCAAGGCCGAGGCCATCGAGTTCGCCTGGGATCTGGTTACCAACTACTACGGCCTCCCCAAAGATCGTATTTACATCACGGTATTTCGCGAGGACGACGAAGCCGCCGAACTCTGGCACAAGATCGCCGGCATTCCGCGGGATCGCATCTTCCGGGGCGACGAAAAGGACAATTTCTGGCAGATGGGAGAGACTGGTCCGTGCGGGCCCTGCTCGGAGATCCATTACGATCTGGGGCCAGGCGCCTCGGAAATCCCCGGCGAGGACCCGCCTTTCCCCGCCGAATCCGGTCGCTACGTCGAAATCTGGAACCTGGTCTTCATGCAGTACAACCGCTCCACGGATGGCACTCTGACTCCCCTGCCCCGCCCCTCGATTGACACGGGCATGGGCCTGGAGCGGCTGGCGGCGGTGCTGCAAGGCAAGCTCTCCAACTTCGATACCGATCTGATCCGGCCCATCATTGACGCTGCTGCCCGGCGTTTTGGCGTGGCCTACGGCGAAGACCCGCGCACCGACGTGGCGCTGCGCATCGCGGCGGATCACGCACGCGCAGCCACCTTCCTGATCCACGACGGCGTCATTCCTTCCAACGACGGGCGCGGTTACGTGCTGCGCAAAATCATGCGGCGCGCCATGCGACACGCGCGGCGCGTGGGCATCGAGGAGCCGTTCCTGTACGAGCTGACCGGGGTCGTGGCCGAGATCATGCGTCCGGCTTACCCGGAACTCATGGAAAGCGTGCCGCGCATTGCCCGGATCGTGCGGGACGAGGAACACCGCTACGCCACCACCTTCGCCATCGCCGAGCGGGTCTTCCACGACGAGGCCAAATCCGCCCACGGCGTGCTGCCCGGTCACGTGGCCTTCAAGCTGTACGACACCTATGGGCTGCCCCTCGACGAGCAGGAAGAAATGGCTCGCGAGTACGGTCTGGTGATCGATCGCGAGGGCTTCGAGCGGGAAATGCAGCGGCAGCGCGAGCGTGCCCGGGCAAGCTGGAAGGGCGCGGAAAAAGCCATCATCGCGCCGGTCTGGCAGGAATTGCTCGCGCGCGGCCGCAGCGAGTTTCTGGGCTACGAGTCGCTCGAAGCAGCGGCGACGGTCGTGGGGCTGGTCTCGGATCAGCAAGCCCGCCAGCGGCTGGAAGCGGGTGAGCGGGGCGAGGCGGTGCTGGACCGCACGCCTTTCTATGCGGAAGGCGGCGGCCAGGTGGGTGACCGGGGCCTGTTCCTGGATCCGGCCACCGGCGAGAAACTGGCTGAGGTCGAACACACCTACGCGCCGGTTCCCGGGCTGATCGCCCATCGCATTCGCGTACTGGTCCCGCTGGAAGTGGGTCGGGCCATCCGTGCGCAGGTGGACACGGAGTTGCGCCGGGCAACGATGCGCAACCATACCGCCACGCACCTTCTGCACGCCGCCCTGCGCGAGGTGTTAGGACCGCACGTCAAGCAGGCAGGTAGCGTGGTCGAACCCGAACGCTTGCGCTTCGACTTCACGCACTACGCGGCGATGGACGAGGCTGAGCTGGAAGAAGTCGAGCGCCTGGTGAACCGCGTCATCTTGCAGAACATCCCCGTGCAGGCCGAGATCATGGATTTGGAACAGGCACTGGCCACCGGAGCGATGGCGCTGTTCGGGGAAAAGTACGGCGATCGCGTGCGGGTGGTCAGCGTGCCCGGGTTCAGCCGCGAATTGTGCGGCGGAACGCACGTCTCGCGCACCGGCGACATCGGTCTGATGAAGATCGTTTACGAAAGCTCGATCTCGGCTGGCGTGCGGCGTATCGAGGCCGTCACGGGCGAGGGCGCGTGGCGACGCTTCCGGCAGACGGAGCAGACGCTGGGACGCCTCGCGGAATTGCTGCGCGTTTCGCCGGAGGAGACGGTCGAGCAGCTCGAGAAATGGCTGGCGGAACGCAAGGCGCTGGAAAAGCAGCTCGAGCAGCTCAAAGCCAGGGTGGCCCAGGCGGAGACTGAGCGCTTGCGCCAGCAGGCGGTGCCGGTCAAGTCCGTGCGTGTGGTAGCGGCACCGGTGAGCGCGATGGACCGCGCGCAGTTGCGTTCGCTGGCTGATGCCCTGCGCAACCAGGGCGTGGACGTGGTGGTGCTGGCTGCGCCGGGAGGCGAGATGGTGGCGGCGGTGCGCAAGGAGCTGGCCGGCAAGGTGCATGCCGGCAAGCTGATCCAGGCCACAGGTGCTCGCGGAGGCGGCCGGCCGGATCTGGCCGAGGGCGGATTGAAAGACCCGGCCGCGCTGGAAGAGGCGCTGCGCCGCGTGGCGCCGGCGGTCGAGGCGCTGCTGTGAAGGTACCGGTCATCGTTGTGGGCGCCGGACCCACAGGGCTGGCCTGCGCCATCGAGCTGAAACGTGCCGGCATCCAGACGCTGATCCTGGAAAAAGGCTGCCTCTTGAACTCTATCTATAACTACCCGACCCACATGACCTTCTTTACCACGCCGGAATTGCTCGAAATCGGCGATATTCCGTTCACCTGCGCGGGTGAGAAACCTACGCGTCTGGAAGCGCTGAAATACTATCGCGGCGTGGCAAAGCATTACGGCCTCGTTATTCATCAATACGAGCCGGTAGAAAAAATCGAGGGCGAGGACGGTAATTTTCTCGTATATTCCCGGGACCGTTTCGGTCGCAACCGCGTGTACGAGGCCGCCAAAATCGTGCTCGCCACCGGTTACTACGACCGGCCCAACCTGCTGGGCGTGCCGGGTGAGGACTTACCCAAGGTCAGCCATTATTACAAAGAGCCTCATCCTTACTACGATATGGATGTGGCCGTGATCGGCGGGCGCAACTCTGCCGCCATCGCGGCTCTGGAACTTTACCGCGCCGGCGCTCGCGTAACTCTTATTCACCGCGGGGAAACGCTCTCGGACCACATCAAGTACTGGATCCGGCCCGATCTGGAAAACCGCATACGCAATGGCGAGATACGCGCATACTTCCGCTCGCGCGTCATCGAGATCTTACCCGACGCCATCGTGGTGGAGACGCCGCAAGGCACCGTCCGGCTGGCCAACGATTTCGTGCTGGCCATGACTGGTTATCGGCCCGATACCGAGTTTCTCGCCTCCCTGGGAATCCGTTTCGACCCGCAGACGCGAAAGCCACGCACTAATCCCGAGACGCTGGAAAGCGAGCGCCCGGGCATTTATCTGGCCGGCGTCATAGTGGCCGGGATGCACACCAACGAGATTTTCATCGAAAACGGGCGCTTCCACGCGCATCAAATCGCCCGCGACATTGCAGTGCGGCTCGGCCTCAGTTCCAGTTCAGGATCCTGAGCGCGTTGCCGCGATAGAGTTTTTCCAGCACCTGCGGAGACAATTCCAGGCCGTAGTAACGCCACCAGATCCGGCCTGGCATGTACTCATCCGGGGTTTCCAGCAGGCGCCACCACATCTGGTACATGTGCTTCTCGCGTCCCATGTCGGTGCCGAACAGGACGCGATCGCAGTAATACTCGAGGAAGCGGCGAGCGAAGCGCGGCTGGCGGCCGAGTTCGTAGTCGCGCGCCGAGATGTCCACGTAGAGGTTGGGGAAACGGTCGAGCGCGCGGGCCAGCGACGCGAGGTCATTGCCCTGGTTGGAGAGGTGGCAGAGGATGAAGGTGGTCTGCGGGTGGCGGGCGAGCAGGCGGTCGCGACGGGCCAGCAGCTCTTCATAACTCAGCACGTCCTTGCCGTAAAGATTGAAGTGCTGGAAATCGGGAGTGCGTTCTTGAGTCGGCCCGAGGGGACGCCAGCAGGAAGGATGATCGGCAACGTGGAGGTTGACGGGCAGCTTGAGTTCGGCGCACTTGCGCCAGAGCGGATCCAGTCGCGGATCGTCCAGGTGCAGGCGCTTGCCCGGCGGGCGCGCTTCTTCCTGCATGCCAAAACCCTTGTCGGTGAGTTCACCCACGCCGCGGGCCCCGAGCCGGTAGCAGCGCTCCAGCTCGCGGACCACGCGCTGGGGATAGTCGGGAGCATCAATGTCGCGGGTGTCAACCGCGCACCAAAGCTGGAACCGGTGAGGATAGCGTTTCAGATACAGCTCGACCTGTCGGGCGAACTCGTCCCCGATGGCGCCCGTGAATACGATGGATTTCTCGACGCCCACCTCGTCCATGGTCCGAACCCACTCGTCCACGTCGGCGGGCGTGCGGATGTTGCTCATGAAGGTGTGAGTGTGGACGTCAATCACGGGAAAGCGCGCCTTCTCCACGCGGGTCTCGGGGACCACCAGCGAGGATTCAGGCCGGTAGTCCTTGAGCAAAACCGTATCCATCGGTCCGGGCTGGACCTTGACGCCGTACTTGACGGTCTCCTGCGGCTGGGCCCAGCAAACCGCGATCACGAGACAGCTCAGGCGAACGCTGTACCGCACCATGCCTTTGATGGTATCATTCGTTATCCCGGAGGAAAACCGCATGCTGACACGACGAGACATCTACCGGATGAGCCTGGCAGCCCTTCCCACGGGTTTGCTGGCGGCCAAGGCCGACTCGCGGATTCGTGGGGTAGCCATCGGAGCACAAAGTTACAGCTTCCGCGACCGCTCGCTGGAGGAAGCCATCAAGGCCATGAACGAGATCGGCCTGACTTACTGCGAGCTATGGTCGGGCCACGTGGAGCCGAGAAAAGCGGGGCGCGAGGAGCTGCGCAAGTGGCGGCTGGAAACGCCGCTGAAGACTTTCCAAGAGATCCGTGACAAGTTCCGCAAGGCGGGCATCACGCTGTGCGCTTACAACTACAGCTTCCGCGATGATTTCACGGACGAGGAAATCGCCCGCGGTTTCGAGATGGCCAAAGCGCTCGGGGTGCAGATCATCACGGCCTCGGCCACGGTGAGCGTCGCCAAACGGGTGGATCCTTACGCCCAGAAGGCGCGGATCACGGTGGCCATGCACAACCATTCCGTGATCCGGCCCAACGAATTCGCCCGGCCCGAAGATTTCGAGGAAGCCATGCGCGGGACTTCGCGCTACATCGGAGTAAACCTCGACATCGGCCACTTCGTGGCAGCCGGTTACGACCCGGTGGATTACATCGAAAAGCATCACGATCGCATCCCTGTGATCCACTTGAAAGATCGCAAGAAAAACCAGGGGCCGAACGTGCCCTTCGGCGAAGGCGAGACGCCGATCCGCGAGGTCCTGCAATTGATCGCGCGCAAACGGCTGAAGATTTACGCCATGATCGAGTACGAGTACAAGGGCGCCGACACGGTGCAGGAGGTGCGGCGCTGCTACGAGTATTGCCGGAAAGCGCTGGCGTGAGGCACGGCAGATGAAGCGCACGCTGAGCATTGCGATCCTGCTGGCCTGCCTGGTCTGGGCGCAGGGCGGCAAGGAAGCGCTGCCGCCGCCGGACATCGCGGATGTCGCTTACGGACCGCACGAGCGCAACGTGCTGGACCTCTGGAAAGCGCCGTCTCCGCGGCCGACGCCTCTGGTGATTTACATCCACGGGGGCGGTTTCCGCGCCGGCGACAAGCGCACCCTGCCCCCTGCCCTGCTCAAGGGGCTGCTCGAGGCCGGCATCTCGGTGGCGGCAATCAATTACCGGTTCTCGCAGCACGCCCCGTATCCCGGCCCGATGGAAGACGGTGCGCGCGCCGTTCAGTACCTGCGCTCACGCGCCCGGGAATGGAACCTGAATCCCAAAGCCTTCGGGGCGACCGGCGCGTCAGCCGGCGCTGGCATCTCCTTGTGGATCGCGTTCCACGAGGACATGGCGGAACCGCGGAGCCCGGACCCGGTGCGGAGGCAATCCACGCGGCTTCAGGCCGTCGCCGTGGCCGGAGCCCAAACCACGTACGATCCGCGGGAGATCGCAAGGATTGTCGGGGAGGCCGCAGCACGTCATCCCGCGCTCGAGCCGTTCTACGGGCTTTACGGTGAGGAACTGAAAACCGAGAAGGCTTACCGCATGTTCGCTGACGCCTCGCCCGTTACGCATCTTACGCCCGATGATCCGCCGGTTCTGCTGCTTTATTTCGAGCCGGACAAACCGCTTCCGCCCGACGCCAAGCCGGGGGATGGCATCCATCACCCGCGGTTCGGGCTGTATCTGAAGGAGCGAATGGACAAACTGGGCATCGAGTGCGTGGTTCGTTACCCCGGCGATGGCGGACCGCCCATTGACCTGGCCAGGGAGATCACCGAGTTCTTCCGCAAGCATCTGATGAAGCGCTGAGCTTTCGCATCAGGCGGTTATAATAGACACCGTGAACGACCAAGCCCTTACGAAGCAGGATCTGCGCGAGCTGGAAGAGCGGCTTGCAGAGCGCTT
>JAPWUP010000243.1 GCA_028275505.1 Bryobacteraceae bacterium | reverse complement strand
GCCAAAATGCGCAAGTACGTCGCAGCCCCGCATCCGTTCGTGCTGGCGCCCGGCGAAACTCCCCGCGGCGATGATTACGTGCTGGGGCTGAGCCTGTTCGGTCGCGCCAACCGAATGCTGGCTTACGTGGTGCGCGCCTTCCAACAGGCCGCCCGGCGCGGCATGTGGCCACTGGAGAAACCCTTCGAGCTGACGGATGTCGAACAGCAGATCGAGGCCGGCGCCGGCGAGTGGACCTCGATTCTGGACGGGGAGGGCAGACTCACGCCCCTGGCCCCCAAACTTCCCGCATGCCCGCCGCCTCCCTCGCGCGTACGCGTGGTGATGCTGACGCCGCTGCGTTTGCGAATCCAGGAAGCCTACGTAAGAGCCGATCAATTCCGTTTCGTCCACCTGTTTTCCAACTTGCTGCGCCGCTTCTCACTGCTGACTTACTTTCACTGCGACGAGCCGTTCGAGACCGACTTCGCGGCCCTCATCCGGCAGGCAGAAAGGGTACCGCTGGCCCGCGCCGAGCTCCGCTGGCACGATTTGACGAGATACTCCTCCCGCCAGAAGGAACGACTCCAGATCGGTGGCTTGCTGGGCGTCTTCGAGCTGGATGCCGCCCCCCTCGGCAGTTTGTGGCCCTATCTTTGGCTGGGTCAGTTCACTCATGCCGGCAAGGGCGCCACGATGGGACTCGGGCGCTATGTCGTGTTACCGGATTGAGGCAACCGCGGCAAGCTTGCCAGACAGGCCGGCGATAAGGTCCCAACTTACTATCTTTCATGGAGACTTGCGCGATGGGGAATCCCGAACGACCTGAAACTTACCCGCGGCGGATCTTACTGGCCGCCTGCGGCCTCACCCCGCAGATTGTTACTGAGACGCTCTACGCCCTGGCCGTGGCGCGTCAGCCCCGGTTCGTGCCCACCGAGGTGCACCTGGTGACGACGCGCGAAGGGGCACAGCGGGCTCGACTGAGCCTGCTCAGCGAGGAACCCGGCTGGTTCCGCCGCTTCTGTCAGGATTACGCACTGGAAGGCATCCGCCTGGACGAGGACGCGATCCACGTGCTCGAGGGCGCAGACGGCGAGCCGCTCACCGACATACGCACGGTGGAGGAAAACGCCCGCACCGCGGACGTCATCACGGAGCTGGTCCGCAAGCTCACCCAGGACGACGACGCCGCCTTGCACGTTTCCATCGCCGGCGGGCGCAAGACCATGGGTTTCTATCTGGGCTACGCACTTTCCCTGTTCGGGCGGCCGCAGGACCGGCTGTCCCACGTCCTGGTTTCTCCTCCTTTCGAGTCCCATCCCGAGTTCTTCTATCCCACGCCGCGCAGCCGCGTGATTTACACCGGCCCGCCCGACGTGCGTCCTCTGGATGCCTCCGAAGCGCAGGTCGCGCTGGCCGAAATCCCCTTCGTGCGCCTGCGCCACGGCCTGCCCAGGGACTTGCTGGAAGGACGCGCCACCTTCCTCGAAGTCGTGCAGGCTGCGCAGCGCGCCGTGGGACCGCCCGAACTGAAAATCGCGCTGCGCTGGCGTCGGGCGTGGTTCGCGGGGATCGAGGTTGCGCTGCCTCCGGCGGAGCTGGCCTTCCTGAGCTGGTTCGCGCGGCGCCGCAAACTTGGCAAGCCTGCCCTGGAGTGCCCCAGTGAGGGCAGCCCCGAGCCCGACTACGCGCACGAATTCCTCAACGAGTACCTTCAGACCTTCGACGCCCTCGGTCCCAGCGACCGCACGCCCCAGGCGCTCGAAAAGGGCATGGAGAAAGGTTATTTCTTGCAGCGTCGCTCCAAGCTGCACCGGATCCTGCGCAGCAAACTGGGACCGCAGGCAGACGCGTACCTGATCCAGTCCTCGGGCCGGCGGCCTTACACCCGCTACGAGCTGAGACTGGAAGCCAACCGGATCCACTATCTGGATACGAACCCCTCGGAGGCTGAGCAGTGAGCCAGGAACTACCCACTTTGGAAGAATTCGTTCTCGGCGTATTCCTGCACGACATCGGCAAGTTCATGCAGCGGGCCTACGGCTCGCTCGCAAATATGGATCCCCGGGTGCGCGAGCGCCAGGACCTGCTGCTGCCGCAGTACGGGAACCGGCGCACCCACTTCCATGCGCTCTGGACGGACGCTTTCTTCCAAGATCTCGAAGACAAGGCGGTCGGGCTGCCCGGCGTGAGGCGCAAACCCGTCCGCGACATCGCCGTGTACCACCATGCCCCCTCACCCAACATTCCCCTAACCGAGCTGGCCGCGGTGGCCGATCGCCTCGCCGCCGGTCTGGAGCGCAAGGAGCGCGACGAACAGGCGGAACTCGAAGGCGAAGCCAGAGGCTGGGACGCGTTCATTCGCACCGCCCTGAAGAATCCTTTCGCCGGCGTGGATCTTCGGATCGGACTGGGCGAGCCACCCGACTCTGAAATCCCGCTCGCCCCTCTCATCCCCGACGATCGCCTGCTGCCCCAGCCCAAGGTGGACACGGACGGCTACCAGAACCGCTACCGCTCGCTCTGGGAAGTGTTTCTGGAGCAATTTTTGGAAGCGGCGCGCCTGCCCACCTTCGATCTGTTCTCTGAGGCCCTGCTGTCGCTTTCCGAGCGTTTCACCTTCGCGATTCCCTCCTCTACGCGTGACGAGCCCGATATCTCGCTGCACGATCACCAGCGCACTGCAGCGGCGCTGGCCGCCGCGCTTTATCGCTGGCATGAGCACGAGGGTTCGCTGCTCGACAGCCGCCGCGTCCGCGATCCCGAGGCGGGAAGGTTCCGCTTCCTGTGCGGCGATCTCTCCGGCATCCAACGCACCCTGTTCCGCCTGGCCGCTGAACAGATCAAAGGACTGAACAAAATCCTGCGGGCGCGTTCTTTGCTGATGGCCCTCACCGCCGAAGCAGCCGCGCTCGCCGCCCGTCGCGCGCTGGGCCTGCCCGTCTTCAGCCTGCTGCAAAATGCGGGCGGGCGCTTTCTCGTGCTGGTCGCCGACCTGCCCGGCGTGGAGGAGCGGATCGAAGATCTGCGCCGCGAGATTGATCCCTGGATGCGCGAGCGTTATTTCGGCGATCTGGCAGTGATCCTCAGCCTGAGCGAACCCTTCGGCAAGCAGGACCTCGATCGCAAGAACTTCACTCGTGTGCTGGAAAGCCTGGGCGCCAGCGTCGAGCAGGCCAAACTGCGCGCCTTTTCCCGCGCGAGCCACCCCGTGCAGAAGGCCGACTTCCCTTACGGCCCGTGCAACGCCTGCGGGACGCGGCCCGCGCAGCGCCCCGAGCCCGACAATCGCTGCCCGGTCTGCGAGCAGGAACACGAGCTGGGCGGCGACCTGCCGCGCATCGAGGCCTTCTGCTGGCGTCCGGCGCCCGACGGTCGCATCCGTTTCTTCGGCGAGCTGGCTCTGGACTGGCGCTTCGAACCTACACGCCCTTACTCCGACTGGCTCTCCGCCTTCCGTCTCTTCCGCGGCGACGCCGTAGACTCCATCCTGCCGCTGCGTTTCCTCGCCGGCTACGTGCCGCGGCTGGACAAGGACGAGGCAGACAAGCCGGCCTATCGCGCACTGCTTAGCGACGAAGCCCGCGAGATCGAGCCGGGCGACCTGAAAACCTTCGAGCACCTGGCTGCCGATGGCGTCGAGTTCGCCGAGGAGAAGCGCGAACTGCTCGGCGAGAACTTCCTCGCCGTCTTCAAGGCCGACGTGGACCGTCTGGGCGTAATCTTCACCTGGGGCCTGCGTACGCCCGCGCTCAGCCGTTTCGCGGCCTTGTCCCGCATGCTCGACTTCTTCTTCGCGGGCTATCTGCCCGAGCTGCTGCGCAAGCAGTTCCCCTCGATCTACACGGTCTACGCCGGCGGCGACGACATGCTCCTGGTGGGGCCGTGGCGGCAGGTGTTGGAAATGGCCAGCGTCATGCGCGAGAAGTTCCGGCACTGGACGGGCAGCAATCCCAACCTCAGCATCTCTGCCGGTGTTGAACTCTTCAAGCCGCAGCAGCCGGTGGGGCCGGCGGTCACGCGCGCTGAAGAGCGCCTGAGTGCAGCCAAGAAAGGCGGCCGCGACAGCGTGTGCGCCATCGTGGATCGCGCCTTGTCCTGGGAGGATTTTGCGCGGGCGCTGCGCGACGCCGAAACCCTCAACGAGTACCTGCGCCATGCGCTGGTCAACCCAGCCTTCCTGTACCGGCTGTTGCATTTTGCAGAGGAGCGGGCCCGAGCCGAGGCTCCCTTCATGGACCTCAAATCGGCTGACTGGCGCGCTCGTTGGGGTTACTACCTGGCCCGCCATCTGGCGCGGCTCCCGGAAAGCTTGCGCCCGCGAGCCGAGGAACTGACAAAGTTCGCCAATTCCCTGCTGGGGCTGGATGCCGACCTGAAAAAGGCCGCACAGCCGATCCCGCCCCGGCTGGCTGTGAGCATCGCTCTTTACCGGAATCGCAATCCGAAATCCGAAAGGAGGTAACACCCATGCCCAATCCGAGAGCTCCGATGAGCAATCCGAGAGCCGGCGGCAACTCCGCAATACAGTTGCCACCCCAGCCTCGAACCGTTAGCTACTACGACGACAAGGGGCAGATTCGCCTGGATTTGTTGGACGGCGAAGCGCAGAAGCTCGCTGAGGACCTGGCCCGCACTGAACTCAAGTCAACTCAGTTGCGCCGCTACTACCACGAGGTAGTCAATCTCCAGCGCCGTCTCGATCAGTTGGCTGCGGGCAGCTCGCGCGAGCAGGCTTTCGAGTGCCTGCGCGCCGACTTCAAGCTGCTCAAGGCCAAAGCCCATTACGCCAACCGCCGCAGCAAGAACATGTTCCCCGATCGGTTGCTGCAATTCTTCGTGGACCACACCCACGCGGTGAAAACGGTCCAGGACTTCGACGCCTTCTGCCGCCACTTCGAAGCGGTGGTGGGCTTCTTCCAGTACATGAAGAGGGAGGATTGAACCATGAGCGAAAACCAGAACGGCAAAATCCAGTTCCGTGGTTTGCACACGCTGACCGGCACGCTCGAGTTGGTCACCGGCTTGCACATTGGCGCCGGTCGCGAGCGGGTCGAAATCGGCGGGCTGGACGGCCCCGTGATCAAGCACCCCCACACTCACGAACCTTACATTCCGGGGTCCAGTCTGAAAGGCAAGCTGCGCTGCCTGCTCGAGTGGGCTTTGAACGTTGTTGAGAACGACGGGCTGCCCTTCGGCAGCAAGGCCGACGAGGAGTATCACGACCATCCGATCCTGCGCCTGTTCGGCTGCGCCAGCAAAAAGTGGCGCTATGGCCCCACGCGCCTGGTGGTGCGCGATGCCTT
>JAPWUP010000242.1 GCA_028275505.1 Bryobacteraceae bacterium | reverse complement strand
CGGCCAGCACCGTTCCGTGGCCATCGCCGAGGAGATCCGCAAGCGGCTGGCCCGAGCCGGCTACAAGGTCAAGACCACCCACCGGGACGTGGCCAAGGCGGGCTGAGGGGGCGTAGGGTACCTGAGAGGAACCTGGACGACTGCACCGACAGAATCGTCTTTTTTTTCAGTGAATTATGGCGTGTACGGATCGTAACATGCCTGCAAAAGTTCCGACTTCCAGTTTAAACTCGGGTCGTGCCCCCCGGCTCAGGCGGTCAGGGTGGCTTTTTGCCGCGAAGGGAGACAAAGATGACGATGCGGATGGCGTCAGTTATTGTTGGTCTGGTGGTGCTGGTTGCAACCAGCACAGCGCAAGTGAACACCGGTTCGATCCAGGGCGTGGTAGCGGATGCCAGCGGGGCAGTTGTCCCCGGGGCCACCCTCTCGGTCAAGAACCTGGCGACCGGGGTTACGCTAACGGTGACCACCAATGAGGTGGGCTTCTACCTGGCCTCCGGGCTACTGCCCGGCCACTACGAGATCGAGGTAAAGGCGGCTGGGTTCAAGCCCGCCCGGCTCCCGTCGCTGCTCCTCCAGGTGGGCGACCAGCTTCGGCAAAACTTCACGCTCGAGGTGGGGGCCGTCACCGAGAGCATCGAGGTGAGGGCAGAGGCGCCGCTGTTGCAAGCCGTGAACGCCTCCTTGGGAGCCGTCGTGGATACCCGCAAGATCCTCGACATGCCCATGCTCACCAGGGACGTCCGGAACCTCGCGCGTCTGGCCCCGGGCGTTTCGCCGGGCGGGCGAATCGGCGGCGCCGCGCGGGCCGGCGTGTACGGTTTCTACGTGGACGGGGTGCCGGCGGATTCGGCCCGGGCCAACATTCCGGTCGGACGGCCCTCCGTCGAAGCGGTGGCCGAGTTGAAGGTGGAAACCAACAACCTGAGCGCCGAATACGGCCGCCTGACCGGCGGGGCGCTGAACATCGTCACCCGCGGCGGCACCAACCAGATTCACGGCTCGCTTTACGAGTTCCACTGGAACCACAAGATGAACGCCAACAGTTGGGCCAACAATTACCGCGGCTTCAGCAAGTCGGGATTCAAACGCAACATGTTCGGCGGCAGCATCAGCGGCCCGGTCGTGCTGCCGGGCTATGACGGTCGAAACCGCACCTTTTTCTTCTTCGGCTTCGACGGCAACCGCGACAATCGCGACGCGGTCATGCGGACGGCCACGGTGCCCACCGAGATGGAACGGCAGGGAGACTTTTCCCAGTCGTTGCGTTTGGGGCAACCTGTACGGATTTTCGATCCGTTTGCCTACAATCCCGCGACCGACCGCCGGGCTCCCTTCCCCGGCCAGAAAATTCCGGCCAGCCGCTTCAGTCCTCTGGCGCAAGCTCTGGTCAGGTTGTACCCGCTCCCCAACCGGCCGCCCGATCCCGGAACCCAGGCCAATAACTATCAGGGACCCTCGCGACGCAAGGGTTACGGAAACGACTTCACGGTTCGCGCCGATCAAACTGTCAGCGACAACCATCGCCTGTTTTTCCGTTTCACCCAGAACGACTTCGGAACTCTCCAGAATCCCTGGATGGGACCGGCTACGGCAGAGTACGACCAGTTCCAGGATAACTTCAGTAACACTTTGTCCTATAACGCCAACCTCGGGCCAACCCTGATCCTGACGGCCAACGGCGGCCTAGCCCGGGAATGGATCCGTTACGGACGCTCGGCGCGCGATGCCGGTTTCGATCTGGCCTCCCTGCCCCTGGCGCCCAACTACAAGAGTTTGTTGGACGACCGGTTTATGCCGGTCGTGACCTTGCAAGACAAAAGCGGGATTTATCAAACCTGGCGGGCGGCCGACATCAAGAGCTGGAAGTGGTACGCCAGCGCGGCCATCACCAAAATCGCCGGCATCCAGACGATCAAGGCAGGTTACGTTTATACGAAATATTTCGGCAATTTCTCCGATAACGAAGCGCCCGCCGGCGTGTGGAATTTCACCTCCACCTGGACGCAGGAAAGACCTGCGGCCGGCGTAGGACAGGATGGATTCGGGCTGGCCTCCATGCTGCTGGGGACGCCCGCTTCTTACAGCTTCACGCAAATCGTGCGCACCGCCAATGCCTGGACGAACCATGCGGCCTACGTGCAGGATGACATCCGGATCACGTCGCGGCTCACGCTGAATCTGGGCATCCGCTGGGACTTCGAGGCGCCGGCCACGGAGCGTTATAACCGTCTGTGGTTCTGGGATGACGACATTGCAACCGGATGGCGGACCAATCCCTCCTACGACTGGAAGAGCCAGGTGGTGGACCGCGGCCTGCTGCCCGCAGACGCTCCTGTTCCCAAGCTGGGCCAGCCCTATTCCGGCTATGTCGGTTTCCCGCTGACTCCGGCCTATCCGGGACGCGGCAGCTCCTACGCTTACTGGAAGAACTTCTCGCCCCGATTGGGCGCGGCCTGGCAAGTCACCGCCAAGACCGTGATCCGCGGGGGTTGGGGCCGGTTTTACAACGGCTTCACGGGGCGCGCCTCCGGCGCCGGCTCGGCCGGATTGCATCCCTTTGTGACGGCACGCGGCTCGATGGTAACCACCGTGGACGGCGGCAGAACCGTGGCCGCAACCATAGACAATCCTTTTCCCAACGATAACGGCTTGCGCCCGTCCATGAACGATCCCGAGCAGATTATCCGCGCCATCGCCGGCCAGGCCCTGGGCAGCATTTACCACTGGCGCAAGAAACCGGCTTACGATGATTCCTTCAATTTCAGCGTGCAGCGGGAGTTGCCTGCCAGCGCGGTCATCGAGGTCAGCTATGCCGGCAATCGGGGCCACCGCCTCAACACCACAACCGCCCGCGTGCTGAATTATCTCCCGGTCGAGTATCTGCCTCTGGGCGCCTTGCTGCGCAGGACCATACCGAATCCGTTCGTCGGTTCGAACCTGCCCGTCAGCCCGTGGACGCCCAGCGACGCCTTGCAAAGGGCTCCCACCATCGAATACCAGCGGCTGCTGGCCACTCTGCCTCACGCCGTCACCATCAACATGAACCACTACAATGTCGCCGACTCCTGGTACAACGCCATGTTCGTGAGGCTGGAAAAGCGCCTTACTCACGGGCTGAGTTTGATGGGCGCCTAGACGCTTTCCAAGTTGATCACCGACATTGCCGGCCAGCCTCAGGATGGCCGCACGGTGCGCGACGTCCGCGCGCTCAGCGAGGACGATGTGCCCCACCGGCTGGTCCTCGCCTTCCTTTACGAGTTGCCCGCAGGCAAGGGACGCCGGTGGCTGTCCGATGCCTCGGGCGCTCACGGCAAGCTGCTGCAAGGGCTTCTGGGCGGCTGGAGAGTCGCCGGAATCTACGACTACGTCTCGGGACGTCCGTTGCAAATCACGCAAAGCAGCCAGACGACCGGATTGGGCCTGAACCAGCGGCCGTCGGTGGCGGGCAGTTACCGTCGGGTGGACGACGTGCGCAAGGCAGTAGGCCTGCCGGGACAAACCGCCGCACTGTACGTCAGCCGTGAAGCGTTCGCTGTCACTCCACCGTACACCCTCGGGACGGCCCCCTTCCGGATGCCGAATCTGCGCGGACCCAGCCGCCAGCCCTGGGACTTGTCGCTGATGAAATCTTTCCCGCTGGGGGAGCGGGCGCGGCTCCAGCTTCGGGTGGAGGCTCAGAACGCCTTCAATCAGGTGTTCTTCGCCGACCCGGATACGAACATCCAGTCGGCCGCCTTCGGAACGATTGCCAGCACGCAGACCGATCCGCGTCTGTTGCAGATCGGCGCACGCATAGACTGGTAAGACTCACCAGAAACGAATCGCCACCAGCCGAGGCGGCCCGGGGGCGCCGCCGACGACTCGCGTATGCAGCACGCACTGCATATTGCGTGCGTGCCAGTTTTCGGGCGCTCCCGCTAGGATCTGAGACAAATACTGCGGATTGGTGAGAAACTCGCCGGCGGCGTGGGTGCCATATTGGGTAATGCCTCCTGCCGCCACGATCATCCTGCCGCTGGGGGAATCCAGCAGCCGGGTCACCAGCGCATAGTCTTCCGGCGTTTTTCCGTTCGGCTCCAGGGCGTTCAACTTCCAGTTGCGCCGCGCGCCGGACGTTTCCTCGATGTAAAACGCGCCGAAGCCGCGGCGAAAAACGAAGGGCAGCTCCCGCGTGACCGTCATGGTCCAGCGATTCGAGTTGGCGCCCAGCAAGACCGCGGGATAGCTTCGCAGATCCGTGAACGAGGTGTCGCTGCCGATTCGAAGCTTGCTCGACTTGCCCATTTCGGTGAAGAGCCGGGTCAGAAGGGCCGCGCTGTAAGCGTCGCCTACACCCACATATTGGTCGGGGATCGGTACAATGTCGCGGGCGGGAATAGTAGCTCGATCGAGACGCACCACATAAGGGCCGCTCGGTTCCTGTCCCGTCTGCGCCATCTTGTCAAGAAAGTCCTTGTGGACCTCGGGCGAAAGGGCGTAAACCACGGGGTGAGCAAGACAGATGAGCACGGCCTCTGAGCTGCGCAAGGCGGGAGACCAGAAGCGCCGGAGCACTCCTTGGTCAACACGGTTTCCGTACATCCAATATCCGGCCATCGCCAAAGCCAGTACGGCCGCGCCTGCCGGCGCCAGCAGCCACATGCGACGCGTGCGGACGCCACCCGGCGGCGCCGTTGCTGGGGCGACCCCGTCGCGAAAATGGAAACGGGGCACGTAGTGCCCCGCCGGCAGTTCGATCCTCACCGGACCGGCGAGCTGATCGGCTTGCATGTAATACTGCGCAAGCCGCTTGCGGACCTCGTTCGCCCGCAACCTGACCACGGGATCCTCGGCGGGATCGTAATCCTCGCGCCGGCCATAAACCTTGACCCCGATGGTCCGTTCCTTGATCTCGTCCCGCTCCCCGGCCAACGCTTTTTCGACCACAAAGCGAAGAAAATCGCTGGAACGCTTGCTGCCCCGAAACGCCTCGCTCGCCAGGACCTCCCGCAAGTGCTCGCGGACGAGCCGCTGGCGGTCGGGCGAGAGGCCGATTAACTCGTCGCGATCGCCGGCTTGCGTCGCCGAGCCTTCCTGGCGCCGCATGGACCCCTCCTCGGGCTCAGTCTAACACCCGTTCCGGACCGGTAACGGAGCCCAACTGTTTTTAGGAGCCCGGGCAGCGTCCCGAACAGGTGCGGAACCCTACCTCGTCTGCGTCCGGATGTGGAAGCTCTTAGGCCGCGTCAGGTAGAGGTAGCCGAGGTGCGAGAGCGTGCAGCCGTGACCGCTATCCTTGATCCCCACCCAGGCCAGCTCG
>JAPWUP010000007.1 GCA_028275505.1 Bryobacteraceae bacterium | reverse complement strand
GGCAGAAGTCCAGGTACCCCTGGATCCACACCTGCCAATCCGCCGGATCCGGCATCGTGCCAATCATACAATACTTCGAAAAATGTTTCTAGTGATTTGTTGATTGGCGCAGCCGGTGCCCCGGCCCCCTCAGCTCTTGCGGCGTCTGCGGCGAACCATGTAGTACAGGCTCGGCAACGCCAACAGGGTGAGGACGAGCGTGGAGGCCAGGCCGCCCAGGATCACCGTGGCCAGCGGTCGCTGCACGTCGGAACCGATTCCCGTAGCCAGCGCGGCAGGGCACATGCCCAGCATCGCCGCTGTCAACAGGATGAGGACAGGCCGAAGTTGGGTTCGGGCGCCGCGCAACACGGCCTCCTCGAGATCGCAGCCTTCCTGCCGCAGCAGCCGGTTGATCTCGCTCAGGTACAGCACGCCCGCCATCACCGCCACCCCGAATAGGGAAACAAAGCCCACCGCCGCGGAGACGCTGAAGGGGATGCCGCGCAGCCAGAGCGCAGTCACTCCACCCGCCACCGAGAAGGGTACCACCAGCAAGACCATGGCCGCGTCCCGGATCGAGCCGAACGCCCAGTAAAGCAGCACGAAAATCAGGGCCACGGTTAGAGGCAGGATCCACGCCAGCCGCCGCCGGGCCCGATCCAGGTTCTCGAACTGCCCTCCCCACTCCACGCGGTAGCCCGGCGGAAGCTTGACGCGCTCGCGAAACTTGCGCTGCGCCTCCGCCACGAAACTCCCTTGATCGCGTCCGCGAATGTTCGTGCGCACGCTGATCATCCGCTGGTTCCCTCTTCGCGCGATAATCGTGGCGCCGTCGGCCACCTCGATGCTGGCCACCTGCGACAGCGGAACGCGCCCGCCGTCCGCCGTGGGCACCAGAATCTGGCCCAGGCTGCTCACCGTGCTGCGCGCTTCCGGGACGTAGCGCACGACAATGTCGAAGCGCCGGTCGCCTTCGAACATCGTGCTGACCGGACGCCCGCCGATGGCCAGCTCGATGACCTCCTGCAGATCCGCGGCGTTGATCCCGTAGCGGGCCGCCTGCGCGCGATCGAGCCGGATTCGCAGTTGAGGCTGCTCGCCTTCCTGCTCGATCGCCACGTCAGCCGCGCCCCGGACGCCGCGAAGGATTTCCAGGGTCTCCGCGGCAGCCGCGCGCAAGACCCTCAGGTCCGGCCCGCTGATAAGGACGGCCAGATCGGCCGAGGACCCGGTAACGGCATCCATCACCTGGTCAATGATGGGCTGCGTGAAGTTGAAAGCGGCCCCCGGGATGTGGGTGCGGAAACGCTCGGAGAGCTCCTGCACCAGATCCATCTTGCGCTTGCCCGGCGGCCATTCCGAATAAGGCCGCAGCACAATCAGAGTTTCGATGCGATTGGGGCCGAAGGGCTCGGTATTGGAAGTCTGCCGGCCGGTTTGCGAAGTCGCCAGCAGCACTTCCGGTGATTGTCGCGCCAGCTCGCGCAGCCGGTCAGCCACCTCCGCCGAGCGCTCCAGCGAATGACCCGGCGGCAGCACGGTCCGTACCCAGATGACTCCCTCGTCCAGATGGGGCAGGAACTCGCTGCCCAGCTTGCGCGCCAACAGGAACGTCAGTGCGAACACGAGCAGGCTCACGGCCGCCACCGCCGGCGCGCGCCGGATCAGGAACCGTACGTCATGCTCGTAGCGTCGGCTGAGCCAGGCCAGCAGCGGGTTGCTCCAGGGCCTGCTGCCGGGTAACAGTCGGCTGCCCAGGGCCGGCACCAGCGTCAGCGTGAACAGGAGCGAACCCACCAGCGCCGCCACGATCGTGAACGCCATCGGCATGAACAGGCGTCGTTCCACCCGCTGGAGCGTGAACAACGGCAGGTACGCAGTGATCAGGATGATGAGCGAAAACACGATGGGCCGCTGCACGAGCAGAGCAGCATCGCACAGGGCCGCCGCGCTTTCCTCGGTGCGGCGCCCGCTGCGCGAATGCAGCCCCCGCAACATGCACTCCACCATCACCAGCGTCCCGTCCACCATGATCCCGAAATCAATCGCGCCCAGGCTCAACAGGCTCGCAGTGATGCCGAACAGCCGCATCGCCAGAAAGGCGAACAGGAGCGATAAGGGAATGATCAGGGCGGTCAGCAATGCGGCCCGCAGGCTTCCCAAAAAGAACAACAGGACGAGCAGTACCACCGCCAGCCCTTCGGTCAGCGTGCGCGAAACCGTGCGCAACGTGTTGTTGACCAGCTCCGTTCGGTCATAAATGGGACGGATCCGGACACCCTCCGGCAACGCCCCCGCGTTGAGTTCGTCAATCGCTTCCCGTACGCCGCGCAGCGTCTCGCTGGGATTCTCGCCGCGCCGCATCGCCACGATGCCTTCCACCAATCCGCTGCGCTCGTCCAGCCCGAACACGCCGGTGGGCGGCTCGTGACTGACGCGAACCTTTGCTACATCGCGAATGAAGATCGGGGATCCGCCGCGGGCCGCGATCACCACGTTCTCCACGTCCGCCACCGTCCGCAGCCTCCCGATGCCTCGCACCACCAGGGCCTGTTCTCCCGAGCGAATCAGCGAGCCGCCCGCGTTTTCGTTGTTGGCGGCCACTGCGTCCGCGATCTGGCGGATCGTCAGCCCGTACTTGTACAGCGCCATGGGCTCCACCGCGATCTCGTACTGCTTGACCAGGCCGCCGAACGCGAACACGTCGCCTACGCCGGGGACCTGCATCAGCCGCGGCGCGATCACCCAGTCCTGGATCTCGCGCAACTGAAGCTGGTCCAGACGGTCGGATTCCAGCACGTAACGGTACAGCTCGCCGGCGGGCGTCGTCGGAGGGGCCAGGGTAGGCTCCACGCCGGGTGGCAACGCCGCGTCGCGCAGCCGCTCCAGCACGAGCTGCCGCGCGCGCAAAAGATCGGTGTCGTATTCGAAAGTCAGATCCACTACAGAAAGGCCGAAAATTGTTCTGGACCGCCGCGAGATCACTCCCGGCACGCCCGTCAGCGCACGCTCGATCGGGATCGTTACCTGCTGTTCGACTTCCTCCGGCGCATATCCCGGATACTGGGTGATGACCGTCACCTGAGGATCCGAGAGGTCGGGGTAAGCCTCGACTTTCAGCTCGGTGAAGGCCCAGATCCCCAGCCCGGCCAGGATCAGGGCCAGCACGACGGTGAGAACGCGGTGGCTGACGGCCAGACGCAGCAAAGCGGCGAACATGGCAGCCCTCAGAAACCCGACAGCAACGCCGCGCCGCGGCTTACCACGCGGTCGCCGGCCTTCAGCCCGGCGAGAATCGCCACCATTCCGTTCCGCGTCTCACCGCATTCCACGGGGACGCGTTCGAACCGGCCCGGACCGCGTTCCACGTAGGCCCAGGCCTGATCCCCTGCGCGAACAATGGCGGTAGCCGGCGCCGCGGGTAAGCTGCGCCAGCCATGCGTATGGCGGATCGTGCCGAACATCTCCGGACGCAGGCGTCCCCTGCGGTTGTCGAGTTCAGCTTGGACTTTCACGGTGCGCGACTGCGGATCCACCACGTCCGCGATGTGGCGCACGCGACCTTCGAAGATCTCCCCCGGAAATGCGGTGAGTTCAATCTCCACGCGCTCTCCCACCTCGATAAGGCGGATCGAGCTTTCCGGCACTTGCGAGGTCACCCAGAGAGTGCTCAAATCGGCGATCATCATCACGGGCGTCCCCGTGTCGCTACGGTATTCGCCGGGCGCCACGGAGACCTCCAAGACCTTGCCCGAAATCGGCGCTCGCACCGCGATCTCGGTTTGAGCCCGGGCAGGATCCACCCCCAGTAAATCGAGCCGATGCCGCGCTCCGGCCACGGCCGCCTCTGCCTGCTCGACGGCGGCCCGGGCCTCCGTCAGGTCCCGCTCGGCGGCGAGCACATCCTTGAGGGGCGCTGCCCGGTGCTCGTAGAGGTCCCGCGCTCGTTCCAGATCCTTCTCGGCTTTCGCCAGGGCCGCGCGGGCCTGGTTCAGCTGAGCCTGAGCCTGACGCCACTGCGCCAGTGCCTCGGCCGCCTCGTGGCTTTCCAGCAACAGCAAGGGCTGGCCTTCCACCACCGCGTCTCCCAGACCGACCAGCACCTTTCGCACCCTTCCACTCGCCGGCAGCAGAACCCGGGAAACACGATGCGGATTCACCTCCAGCTTGCCCGGCGCCACTACTTCCGCTGCCGGGAACTGCCTGAGTTCCACCGTGCTCAGGCCCAGCTCGCGCAGTCTCGGAGAATCGGGCGGAAGAATGACCATCCCCGCCGTCCGCGTCTCCGCATGAGCATTCGAAACGGGCGGCGGACCCGACCGCTGGCAAGCCGTGCATAAAAGGATCGCGCCCATCATGGCGTAACGGATCATGGCTTCCCTCCGGCGCCCGCCGAGGACTCCAACAGGTACAGGCTCCTGGCGTACTCGGCGCGGGCTTCGTAGTAAGCTTGCATGGTCTCGTTGAAGGCGCGCTGGGCGTCGAGAAACTCCAGCAGGCTCGCTTCGCCACGGCGGTAGGCGTACTCGGTGATGTCACGCACCTCGCGCGCCTGGGCCAGCATCGCCTTCTCGATTTGTTCGAGGGACTCGCGGGAGGACTGCCACTGCCGGTACGCGCTTTCCACCTCAGCTCGGATCGAAGCCTCCAGCGCCCGCACGCGCAACTCGGCCTGACGCAGCTCCTGCCGCACCCGTGCGATTTCTCCCTGGTTGCGATCGAAAACCGGCAGGGGAATCTGGACGAAGAAGCCCAGCATGTTTCCCGTACCCGCCAGGCCTTGTTGCCGCCGGTACTCGCTGCCCAAGGTCAGGTCCGGTTTGGCGCGCGCCAGCTCGAGCTGAAGCTCAGCCGCCGAGCGTTGCACCGCGCGCCGCAGGGCCAGCAGATCGGGCCGGTTTTCGAGGGCAATCTTCAGCCACTCTTCCAGCGGCGCAACACGAGTCTCCCGGCGCAGTTCGCCGAGCACGTCGAAGTCAGGCGCCGGGCGCGCCCGGCCCATCAAAGTCTGAAGCCGGATCAGAACGGTGCGCAAGTCGAGCTCCGCCCGCCTCAGTGCATTGGCCTGCTGCAACGCGGCGACGCGGGAACGAATCAGCTCCACCTCAGCCACGTCGCCCGCTCGCCACCGTACCTGGTTGACTTCGACGATGCGGTTCAGGGCTTCCAGATTCTGGCGGGCCAGCTCCACCCGGTGCCTGGCGAGCAGGGCCTCGACAAAGGCGCTCTGCACCTCGAACCGCAGGCTGCGCACGGCGTTCAGAAACTCCAGCTCAGCCACGCCGAGCGCGTGCTGCGCGACCGCGATCCGGCTCGACCGCTTCCCGCCCCGCTCGATGGTAAAGTCCGTCCGCAAGTTGAACTCCTCGGGACCGGCGTTGTTGATTTCGTTGAAGCCGGTGCCGAGCAGGTCCAGATGGTCGCCGCCTGCGCTCAGCACAGGATTGGGCCGCAGCCGCGCCGTGATCAGGCGCGCCTCGGCGATGCTGATGTTGACGCGCTCGGCCAGCAGGCTGAGATTCTTCTCCAAGGCCTCCGCCAGCGCCTGTTCGAGCGTGATCTTCTCATCCGCAAGCGCCGACGTTGGGGCCAGAACGCACCACGCGAGAGTAAACCACCACGTTCTCGTGCTCCCCATTCTTCCTCCTCGCCGCCCCTGAGGTTGCCGCGCGGCTCAGGGCGTGCGGCCAGGTTGCTACCTATGACACCGGGAGAGTTTCAGGCGGGAGGCGCGCGGCTCGGGCGAGGCTTGACCGGCGCGAGCAGAGATGGCAGTACCGGGTCGCGAGCTGCCAGCCACAGCGCAACCATGGGAGGTTCGATCTGGATGTGAGGCCCGGCTTCCAGGCCCGGACTCGCCTCCACAGGCTGGAAAATGCAAGGCTGCCGTGTGGTGAGATCGTGCCGGTGCCACGGGCTGTAAATGAAGCCCGCGATAAGGACGAGAATCAGGGCAAGAGCTGCGGCGAGGCCGGCCCTGCCCCATGCCCGAATCGCCGCTATGCGCTGCGGGGCTTTCATGACGCCCACCGGCTCGTATACACGATACCACAGGATTTGCAGGGCTGCAATGAAGCCCTGGACGGGTAGGTAATTCCGCAACCGCCTCGCGGTGAGAGGGGAAATCGGGTTGGTAACCGCACGTTTGTCGGCTGCCCAAGTACCTTCGCAGTGGCTTGCAAGCGCCTCAAACGCAGGCCAAATTCGCGGTCACGCCGCTTTTGGCGGTTACTGACCACCTGGTAAGCGGCTGGACGCACCACGACGGCCTGTAGGCCGACACCTCCGCCCAAGCCGCTTGGGGTCGGTCTGATAGCTCAGCTGGTGAGTAAGTGAAGGCTTGTCCCTTGGCGCCCCCTCAGGGCGGAAGGCCGAACAGCACCTGACCAGCCTCTTTTCGCCACGGTGTCTGGGAAAGCGATCCCTGTCAAGGCCCAAAATCGAATGCGAAGATGCTCGGGGGTCGCGCGAGGGCAAAACAAGAGCAGGGACTAACGTTTCTGCCTGAGAAAAAAGCGGTTGCGGAATGGCTGCAGCCTGCCTGCCAGGAGAATGCCCTGTGCTTATCCCCTCAGCGCTGGGCCAGCGAGGCGCGCACGCGGCGGCCGTATTCTTCCGCCTTGCTCAGGATGCGGCGGGCGTCCAGCGTCAGCGGGCGGCCGTCGCGCACCAGCCACCGCCCGTGCACCATGACGTCGGTCACGTCCGAGGCTTTGAGCGCGTAAACCATCTGCGAGTACAGGTCGTAGAGCGGGACGGCGTGGGCGCGGTCCAGGCGCACCGCGATCAGATCGGCGTACTTGCCCGGCTCCAGCGAACCGATGCGATCCTCCAGCCCCAGGGCGCGGGCGCCGAGGATGGTGGCCATCTCCAGCGCCTGACGCGCAGAGAGCGCCTGCGGATCGCCCGTGGTCACTTTCTGGAGCTTGGCGGCCAGATCCATTTCTTCGAAGAGATTGAAATCGTTGTTGCTGCCCGCCGGGCCGTCCGTGCCCAGACCGACCGCCAGTCCCAGCGCCAGCATGCGCGTCACCGGGGCCACGCCGCTAGCCAGCTTGGCGTTGCTGGAAGGGCAGTGCGCAATGCCCACGCCGCGTCGCTGCAGAATGGCCAGATCTTCTTCGTCCACCCACACCACGTGGGCCGCCAGCGTCCGCCCTTGGAAAACGCCCCAGGCATCGAGCAGCCGCACCGGACTCATGCCGTACCGCTTCAAGGCTTCTTCGCGACCCTGACGGGTCTCGGCCAAATGCGTCATCAAGGGCACGCCATAGCGATTGGCCAGGCTGCGCGCGGCGCGGTAGGCGGCCTCCGGCGTGGTCTCGTGGGAGTGCGGAGCCACGGCGGGCACGATCCACGGATCGTTGCGGTAACGGCGAATGAACTCCTCGTTGAAGGCCAGCGCCGCCTCGGGCGTCTTGAAATCCGGCGCGGGAAAGCCGATGATGGTTTCCCCCAGCACGCCGCGCAGGCCCGCTTCGCGCGTGGCCTCCGCGATCACGTCCTCGAAATAGTACATTTCGGCGAACGTGGTCGTTCCCCCGAGCATCATTTCCAGGCAGGCCAGCCGCGTGCCCCAGCGCACGAATTCGGCGTCCACGTTGCGCGCTTCGGCGGGGAAGATGTAATCTTCGAGCCACTCGCGGAGCCGGCGGTCGTCGGCCAGCCCGCGCATCAACGACATGGGAACGTGGGTGTGAGTGTTGACGAGGCCGGGCGCCAGCAGCGAGTTCGCGCGGTGCAGCTTCCTGCCCCGGTAGCTCGCTTCGATCTGCGACCGGCTACCCACGGCCAGAATGCGAGCGCCGCGAATGGCCACGGCGCCGTCCTCCAGCACGCGACGGTCGCGGTCCATCGTCAGGACCCAGTGCGCCGAAACGATCCAGTCCGCCGGCTCGGCGCCAAACAGCGCCAGCGAAACGAAACTAAGGGCGAAAATACGTCGCATCAAACGGTCTCGGCAGCAGTTGGCTCAGCCGCAGCGTCTCCGAGCGAGCCCCGCCGTCGGAAAGGATGATTTCGATGTCGCCTGCGTATTCCCACAGAAGCTGCCGGCAGGCGCCGCACGGCGGAGTGAGCGCGCCGGCCGCGGTCACCACCGCCAGCCGGCGGAATGCGCGTGCTCCCTCCGACAGCGCCTTCAACAGCGCCACGCGCTCGGCGCACACCGTCAGGCCGTAGGAAGCGTTCTCGATGTTGCAGCCCGTCCAGATGCGCCCTTCCGCATCCTCCAGGGCGGCGCCCACCCGGAAGCCAGAGTAAGGCGCGCAGGCGCGCTCGCGAGCCCGCGCAGCCGCTTCCACCAGTGCGTCCATGTCAGCTCCCCGCCACCTCCGCGGCGATCCGCGGCAGCAATGCCTCCAGAAGCCGGCTCAGCCGATCGCGCACCATTTCGCCCGTCTCCAATACTTCGCGGTGGGAAAGCGGCCCCGGCGCCAGTCCCGCGGCCATATTCGTCACGCAGGAAATGGCGAGCACGGAAAGTCCCATGTGCCGCGCGGCGATGACTTCGGGCACAGTGGACATGCCCACCAGATCGGCGCCGATGATGCGCAGGAAACGGATCTCGGCCGGGGTTTCGTAACTGGGACCGAGCATGGCGGCGTAAACGCCTTCGGCCACCGGGATGCCCAGCTCCGCCGCGGTCTCGCGCGCGATCTGGCGCAGCCGGATCGAGTACGCCTCCGTCATGTCGGGAAAGCGCGGCCCCAGACTCTCTTCGTTCGGACCCACGAGCGGGTTCGCCCCTTGCAGGTTGATGTGGTCCGAGATCAGAACGAGCAGGCCCCGCTGGAACGCCGGATTGATCCCGCCGGCCGCGTTGGTCAGCACGAGCGCCCGTGCGCCCAGGCGTCCCAGCACGCGCACGCCGAACACGACCTGGTCCGGGCGGTAGCCTTCGTACAGATGCACGCGACCGGCCATGACCGCCACCGGCAGCTCCCCGAGCCGCCCCAGAATCAGACGCCCCGCATGACCCTCCGCCGTGGAAACGGGCCAGTGAGGAATGGTCTCGTAGGGAATCTCCAAGCGATCGGTGAGGCGCGAGGCGAACCCGCCCAGGCCGCTTCCCAGCACCACGCCCACGCGCGGCGAAAGAGACGTTCGCTCGCGCAACCACGCAACGGCCTCTTCCAGCTCCTTCACAGCAGCATCCCCGCGATGGCGGCGGACATGAAGTTCGCCATGGTGCCGGCGGCCACCGCCTTCAATCCGAGCCGCGCCAGATCCGATTTGCGATTGGGGGCCAGCGCCCCGATGCCGCCGATCTGGATCGCAATCGAGCTGAAGTTGGCGAAGCCGCACAGCGCATAGGTCGCGATCACGAACGAACGCGGCTCCAGTTGTCCCCGCAGGGGTCCCAACTGCATGAAGGCCACGAACTCGTTGAGCACCAGTCGCGTCCCGAGCAGATTGCCGATCGCCGCCGCGTCGCGCCAGCTCACTCCCAGCAGCCAGGCCACCGGCGCAAACAAAACTCCGAATAATTGTTCCAGCGAGGCAGGGAACCACCCCAGGCCAGGCAAGCCGTGCACCCACCCAAGTATGCCGTTGGCCATCGCGATCAGGGCCAGGAACGCGATCAGCATCCCGGCAATGTTGAGCGCAAGCTGGAGCCCTTCCCCGGCCCCGCGCGCCGCCGCGTCAATCAGGTTGACTCCCGGCTTCTCCACGCGGATCTCGACGCGCCCCGCCGTTTCCGGCTGCTCGGTTTCCGGAATAAACATTTTGGCCAGCAGGATGGTGGCGGGCGCCGTCATGATCACGGCGGTCAACAGGTGCTTGATATCCACGCCGGCGATCTTCACGTAGGCTGCCATCACCGCCCCGGAGACGTGCGCCATCCCGCTGACCATCACGGTGAACAGCTCCGATTGCGTCAGCCGCGGCAGGAAAGGACGAATCGTCAGCGGCGCCTCGGTCTGCCCCATGAAAATGCTGGCCGCCACGTTGGTGGACTCGGCGCCGCTGGCCCCCATCACCCGCTGCATCAGGATGGCCATGCCGCGGATGATCACCTGCATCACGCCGAGGTAATAAAGGACGGCGAAGAACGAAGCAATGAAGATAACGATGGGCAGGACCTGGAAGGCGAAAACCACGCCCATCGGGCCGCCCTTATCGCCCAGCGGACCGAAAACGAAACGGCTGCCCGCTTCCGCGTAGGCCAGCAAGGCGTTCACGCCGGCGCTGGCCGCCTCGAAGAGTTTGCCGAAGGGCGTTTTGAGGACCAGAAAGGCGAAAAGGAACTGGAGTCCCAGCCCCCAGGCCAGCAGCCGCAACCGGATCGCGCTCCGCCGGCGCGAAAAGGCGTACGCGGTCGCCAGGATGGCAACCAGCCCCAGAGCGCCGGTGAAGCGGCCCATGCTAGCTGACGACTTCCAGGATCAGGTCGTACTCTTCCGGCGGCTGGTTGGAAATGCGGAAGGCGTCCTCAACCAGTTGGGCCGCTTCCTCCACATGGTCCTCGCGTGTGTAGTAAAGGCGGCAGAGTACGGAGTCCGTCTCCACGCGGTGCCCGGGTTTGACTTCCAGTATGACGCCCACCGCGGGATCGATCTGGTCCTCCTTGCGGTCGCGCCCGGCGCCGATCATCATCGCCGCGCGCCCGATGTCCTCGGCGTCAATGGAGCTGACGAACCCGCTGCGCGGGGACGTGATCTCGCGCACGCCCATCGCGTTAGGCAGAAGCTCGAAGCGGTCCAGTACCAGCGGGTTGCCGCCCTGCGCCTGGATGACCTCCTTGAGCTTGCGATAGCCGGATCCGTCGAGTAGCTTCCGCTGCGCGATCTCGCGCGCTTCTTCCAGCGTGGCCGCCACTTTGCCCAGATGGATCATCCGGGCGGCCAGCTCCAGCGACAGCCGCGTCAGGTCCACGGGGCCGGCGTTTTGCAACGTCTGCGAAACTTCCATGACCTCGAGCGCGTTGCCCACGGCGAACCCCAGCGGCTGATTCATGTCGGTGATCAGCGCCTGCACTTTTACGCCCATGCGGCGGCCGATGCCCACCATCAACTGCGCCAGCCGCCGCGCGTCCACTTGCCGTTTCATGAACGCGCCCGAGCCCACTTTGACGTCCAGCACGAGCGCGTCCAGCCCCATGGCCAGCTTCTTGGACATGATCGAGGAGGCGATCAGCGGAATGGAATCTACGGTGGCTGTGGCGTCGCGCAGGGCGTAGAGCTTGCCGTCAGCGGGCGCAATTTCCGCGCTTTGCCCGGCAAAGCACAAGCCCACGCGACGGAGCTGTTCCCGGAACTCCGAGGGGCTGAGATCGGTGCGGAAGCCCGGGATGGATTCCAGCTTGTCCAGGGTGCCGCCCGTGAAGCCAAGCGCCCGGCCCGTGATCATGGGGACTACGACGCCAGCCGCGGCGGCCAGCGGCGCGGCGATCAGGCTGGTTTTGTCCCCCACACCCCCCGTGGAATGCTTGTCCACCTTGACGCCCGGGACGTCCGAGAGATCAAAGCGCTGGCCGGAACGGATCATGCAATCGGTGAGCGCAGTGACCTCCCGATCCGTCATGTCCCTGAAATAGACCGCCATCAGGAAGGCGGCCATCTGGTAATCGGGGATCTCGCCGTGCGTGTAACCTTCCACCAGCCACGCGATCTCCTCCGGGCTGAGTTCCTCGCCGTTGCGCTTGCGCTGAATCAGATCCACCACTCGCATCGTCCCGGACCTTGTATTTTGATTCGCATTGATGCCGGCGTGTGGCCCGGCGCGGGCAGCCCTGGCAGGAGAAATCCTGCACGTTTGCTGCCGAAAACTTAGGCTAACATCTTGATCCCCCGAAAGTAAAGGAGCACGTGGCCCTCGGGCCCGGGCGCTGCCGGATCGTCGCCGGATCGGTCCGGGCCCGCCCTAAAACAGCAGCTTCAGGCCGAGCTGAAGTTGTCTGGGCGAATTGGCTTGCGTGCTGATCTGCCCGAACGTGCTCGAGGTTACGCTCGTGTTGGGACTCCCGAAACGGACCGTGTTGAAGGCGTTGAACGCCTCTACGCGCAGTTGCAGGGTAGTTCGTTCGCGAGGCTCGAACTCCTTGAAAATCGAGAGGTCCCAGTTGCGAATGCCAGGCGAGCGGATGTCGGGTAGCGTGACCGAGAGATTGCCGAATGTGAACGGCGGCGGCTGGGAGAAGACGCTGGTGTCAAAGTAGCGGTTCAGGCGCTGGTGGATGTCGCCCGTGAGCTTGCCGCTGCGCCCGTTGTTGTTGGCAAGCTGCCGCGGGTTGAAAATGCCGGTCACGTTGTTGGCCGAGATGCTCAACGGCGTGCCCGTTTGGTACGTGGTGATCCCGTTGATCTGCCAGCCGCCCAGTACCGCATTGCTCAAGCGGCTCCAGTTGGCGCCCCAACGCCGCCCGCGGCCGAACGGCAGTTCGTATATGTAGCTCACCACGAAACGGTGCGCGATATCGTATTCGGCCAGCGAGCGGGAAGCACGGATGTAGTAACTGTCCTGGTGGCTCAGACCTTCGTGGATGGCTTTCGCCCAGGTATAGCTGCCTTCGAAGTAGACGCCCCGCGAGAAACGCCGGCTGAAGGTGGTTTGCAGCGAGTGGTAGTTCGACGAGGCGCCGGTCGAGTACAGCGGAATCACGTCGGTGAACTGCGGGTAGGGGCGTAGCAACTGGGCAATACTGATTTTGGGCGTGGCCAGCACGCCGGTTTTCACGATCCCGTAGAACGGGTTATCCACTGTCTGGTTCAGTTTGGTTCCCCAGGACATGTACATGGGGTGCACCTGGTTGAGGCTCAGCCCGCTTTCATCATTGCGGGACAGTTGCAGTCCTCGCGTACCCACGTAAGCCACCTCGAGCAGTACCTCACCCGGCAGGTTCCGCTGGATGTTGAAGTTCCACTGCATGTACCAGGGTGTCAGGGTCTCGCGCAAAGGCGCCTGGATGTTGGCGCCCACTTGGGTGAGCAGACCCTGCGAGGCTCCTGGCGGCTTCTCGAAACCCTGCGGGAACGGGTTCGACAGCAGATAAAGCGGTGTAATCCCGTCAATCGTAGTCACCCAGGGAGTTTCCGTCCGGAAGCCGAAGGGGCCCACTGTTCCGTGCGCCTGCTGGAGCGAGATGGCGAAGACGTGGCCGTAGCCGCCGCGGATGACCGTCTTCGGCGTTGCCTGATAGGCAAAGCCGAAGCGCGGCGCCAGGTTGTTCTTGTCCATGATGTACTGGGTCCGCGGCCGGCCTTCCACTCCTACGAACACCAGCCCGCCCGTCAGGTTCGAGTACCCCGGGACCTTGTCGGCCAGCGGCGAACGCACGAACGGGTCGAAGTAATTCATCCGGTTGTATCGCTCGGTGCGCGGGGTGTCCAGATCGTAACGCACGCCCAGATTGAGAGTGAGCTTGCGGGTCAGTCGCCAGTCGTCCTGAAGGTAAAGAGCGTGATAGGTGCTTTGTGAGGCGACGTCCTTGAAGTTCTGGATCAGCGAGCCGCTGCTGCCGGTGCCCAAAAGCAGGCTGGCGATCGAGTTTCCGCGGTTCGATGCAGCACGGTTGGGATCGGGACCCTGGGTGAAGGCCGGCGTGAACGCAAAGGTGCCCGAGGCCGCGCGCGACTCACGATTGTTGACCCGGATCAGGCGTCCTTCGTAACCGGTCTTGAGGGTGTGCGCGCCCCGGAGCTTCGTCACGCTGCCTTGCACCGTATAGGTCATGAACGCGTTGCGACGGTTATCCTGGTTACCCAGCGTGGTGTAGTTGGAAGCCTGGATGCGCGGAAACATAGGCAGGCCGCCGGCCGTGTCCAGCGCGGCCGGAAAGCCCAGCGAGGAAGCGAGAAAACCCAGCCCCAGATTCTCGTAGAGATACAGGCTCCGGGCCACGGCGCCCCGCAGCGTCACCACGGTCGTCGGGTTGGGCGTCATCGTGTAATCAATGACGCCGTTATGCATCCGGTTGCGCTCGTTGTTGTTGGTCTCGGCGGCTTTAAGCTCCTGCGGCCACAGCACCGGCGGCAGGTTATCCTGGTTGCGGTAGGAGTAGCGCACGAAGAAACGGCGCGTTTCGCTGAAGTTGTGATCGAAGCGGCCGTCAATCTGGTCAATATCCAGGTGGGTGGATCCCTGGGCGTAGTAATTGTTGGCCTCGGTCCACGGAACTCCTTGCGTGTTGGGCAAGGGATAGTACTTCATGATGTTGCGCGCCACCGGGTCCTGGCGGCCTGCGGGAATGATATTGCCCGGGAAGGGATCCCGCACGTAGCCCGTCCCGGACGGTCGCGTGGTGAACGGGTCGTAAATGATCACCGGGTTGTTAGGCCCGGCGTACGTTTGCGAAAAATCGCCCGTGCGTTGAAGCGGCGTGGGCACGGTGGTGGTGCGGGAGGTGAAGCTGCGCTGCCGAAGGCCTTCGTAAGAGCTCATGAAGAACGTGCGGTCCTTGCGGATGGGGCCGCCCAGCGTGCCGCCATACTGGCTGCGCTTGAAGCTGGCCAGCGGAACGCCGCGCATGTTGTTGTAGAACGTGTTGGCGTCCATCTTCGAGTTGCGCAGGAACTCGTAGGCCGAGCCGTGGAACTCGTTGGTCCCCGACTTGTAAACCACGTTCAACACGCTCCCCGCGGTGCGCCCGTACTCGGCCGGGAAGTTCGCGCCCAGCACCTTGAATTCGCCGATGGCGTCCACGCTGGGAAAGGCCGAGATTCCCGAATATCCCTGCACCGTCGGGTGCGAGGCCGTAGCCCCGTCAATGAGCGTTTCCATCATGCTCGTGCGCGCGCCGTTGATCGAGTAACTCATGCTGTTATAGTTGTTGCCGATCGAGCCGGCCACGCCGGGCGTCAAGTAAATCAGCGAGTAAACGTTGCGTGTGTTGAGCGGCAGGTTCAAAATGGCGCGGTTGGAAACGACCTTCGCGATGGTCGAAGACGCCGTCTCGATGTTGGATACGGCCGCTTCCACCGTGATCCGCTCCGTGATCTCGCCCACCTCCATCGCGATATCCACGCGCGCCTGCTGCGCCACTGTCAGCTCGATGCCCGTGCGCACGAACTTCTTGAAGCCGGGCGCGGTGGCTTCCAGCGTATAAACGCCGGGCTGAAGCGGGGTGATCACGTAGCGACCTGTGCCGTCGCTCCGCGTTTCCGTCTTCACGTTGGTGGCCGTGTTGATAGCCACGATCGTGGCTCCGGGAACCGCGGCGCCCGAAGCATCGGTGACGTTGCCTAGCAGGCTGGCGCCGAAGGTCTGGGCCAGCGCGACGGGCACCAGCCACGAACACGTCGCCAGGATCAAAGCCAGCAAGGCCACACCCTTGCCCCCTGCAGCATTGCGATATGAAGGCATGTTTTATCCTCCCTGCGCCCCCGAGGAGCGCCTTTGTAAAGGACTCGATTGTTGCACCCGACAGACTCGGGCGCGTGACGTCTGTGATCTGAAAACTCCCGCCAAAGCGGCCAGTAGAGCTCGCCTGAACCGTCAGGCGGCGCGTTGTTGCGGGACGCGCCCTACGCCTGTCCCACGCCCGCCAGCAGGTCCGCCACGAACCGGCGGCTGGTGTCTACCAGCTCCCAGGCGCCTGGCCAGAAGCAAAGGTCCACGCACCACCACTGGATGCCGGGGACGGCCAGCAACTTCGGCGCCAGGGCCTTGAAATCAATGAAGCCCTCACCGAAAGGCCGGTGCGTGCTGGTTTCCCCGTCGTGCAGCGTGCCGTCGGAGTCAATCAGATGGATGTGCCCGATCCGGCCTTCCAGACGATCGAGGAACTCGGCGACCCCGCCCGGCAGCGTCTCCTTTTCTCCGTGCTGGCGTGCCCCCACCACCGAACACATGTAGGCGTGGGAGGTGTCGAACAGGACCTTAAAGTTGGGATGACCGACGGCGTCGTGCAGGCGCACGACCTCGGAGGGCTTGTTGAACGCGAAGCCGGGCTCGAATTCCCAGACCACCCGTACGCCGGCCTGCTGCGCGATCTCCGCAGCCTCGCGCCAGATGTCCGCCACGCGCATCATGGCCGCCTCGTAGTCGGCGTCCGGGATCGAGCCCGGCGCGGCCACCGTGTCCACGCGGATGGAGGGACTGCCCAGATCCACGCACATCTCCACGTTGCGCCGGAACAAATCAAGATACTTTTGTTTCTGCGTGACCACCGGGTTCACGGACGTGAAATCGGCCGCGTAGCCCGAGACACCCAGGTTCAGATCCTCGAGCATGCGCACCACTGCGCGCCGCGATGCCGCGTCCGGGTACGCTTCCAGGGTGATGTGCGGCGGGAAGCCGCAGATCTCCACGCCGTCATAGCCCACCTCCGCCAGCCGCCGCACCACCCGATCGAACGGCACGGGATTGCTGGCATATTCGCCCCAGGCAAAGGCCCAGCTTCCGATGGAAATCTTCATGACGTTTCCTCCTCAGGCCGGCTTCTTGACCTTGACCCACTGGCCTGTCTGGCAGGCCTCCAATACCGCATCCAGCACGAGCTGGCACTTCAATCCGTCTTCGAACGTGGGCGACACCGGCCTGCCCTCGGCCAGGGCGAACAGAATGTCGGCAGCCTGGTTGGCGAAGGTGTGCTCGTAGCCGATGGCGCAACCGGGCACCCACCAGCGGTTCATGTAGGGATGCACTTCTTCCCAGACCGAAATCTGCTTCCAACCCTGGATGTATTTGGGCTCGCGCGAGTCGAAATACCACAGGCGGCTCATGTCTTCGAGGTTGAAATAGAGGCTGCCATACTCGCCGTTGATCTCGAAGATGTTGCCGTTCTTGCGCCCGTTGGCGAACCGGGTGGCTTCGAAGTGTCCGATGGCGCCGTTGGCGTACTGGCAGACGAAAATCGAGGCGTCTTCGATCTCCACGCGCGCCCGCCCGCCTTCCGGACGCTCGCGCTCGCTCACGAAGATCCGGCTGACGCCGGCCACCGATTCGATCTCGCCCGCCAGGTAATTGGAGATGTCCACGATGTGGGAGTGCAGATCGCCGGTGACGCCGGAGCCGGCCACCGCTTTGTCCATGCGCCAGACCAGCGGCACCGAGGGATCCATGGTCCAGTCCTGAAGGTAGAGCGCGCGGAAGTGATAGACGCGGCCGATGCGGCCTTCCTCGATGAGCTGCCGCGCCAAAGCGATAGCCGGCACGCGGCGGTAATTGAACCAGACCGTGTTCAGTTTGCCGCTCTTGCGGGCCGCATCCACCATGCGCTGGGCCTCTTCCCCGTTCATGGCCAGCGGCTTTTCGCAGCAGACGACCTTGCCCGCTTCCAGGGCGGCAATGGCGATGTCATGGTGCGTGTTGTTGGGCGAGCAGATGTCCACGATTTGCACTTCCGGGTCTTCGATGACTTCCCGCCAGTCGGTGGTGGATTTTTCCCAGCCCCACCGGCGCGCAAACTCGTGCACCCGCGGGCTGCGCGCGCACACGATGCGCAGGCGCGCTTTCAGGGGCGGATCGAAGAAGATCGAGGCCTGCCGCCAGGCGTTGGTATGCGCCTTGCCCATGAACCTGGCGCCGATCATGCCGATACCCACAGTTCCCGTCATAGCCTTGTCCTTTCCGCTTCCGGTTTTCGGGATCGCCGAGGCGACGCATCCAGACATACAACAAGCCCGTGGCGGGAAGCAAGGCCGCCCCCTCGGTCCCAGCCGGACGCGGAGTTCAGAACGAGTACTTCAAAGCAAGCTGCACGACCCGCGGCGCTCCGGCCGAGGTAATGCGGCCGAAGTTGCCCGAGGAACGGTTCATGTTTGGATTGCCGAGGTTGACGCGATTGAGAGCGTTGAAGAGCTCCGCGCGGAACTGCAAACGATGGCCCTCCCGGACCGCAAAATTCTTGAACAGGCCGAAGGTGACGTCCACCTGCCCCGGCCCGGGGATGATGTTGCGCCCCGCGGTGCCGAAGGTGCCCGCAGCATTTACTGCGAAAGCGTCCGTGTTGAACCAGCGCGCGATGCGCTCGTTCCGGCTGCGATTGGACGGCAAGCGCCAGTCGCCCACCACATCCGCACGATCCTCGTTGACCCCTGTCCCGGAACGGTCCTGACCTGAAACAACGGTGAGCCAGCGACCGGTCTCGAGCACGATGATGCCGTTGAGCTCCCAGTCGCCCAGTACGCTCCGCAAGACCGGATGGCCTCTCCGCAATATGGGCAGCAGCCAGATGTAAGAGGCGACAAATCTCTGGGTGATGTCGAAGTCCGAATGGCCCTTCTCGGCTGCAATGTTCCACGGGTTGGCGGGGCCGTCCCCGTCGCTGGACGCGTCGTCGAGCAACTTGCCGAAGGTGTAGTTGGCCAGCACGGTAAAGCCCCGGCTGAGCCGTTTGTTCAGGGTCGCCTGGAAGGCATGGTAAGTCGAGTTGCCTTGCGAGCTCATGTCAATGATGGAGCCAAATATGGGGTAGAGCGGCCGGCGCTGGTTCAGATTGCCGGGTCTGCCGTAGATGCCTGGGTTGGCCTGATTTTGCATGTACAAGTGATTGCCTTTGCTGCCCACGTACGCCAAAGTAACTACATAGCTGGCCCCGAGTTGCTGCTGGAGATTGAGATTCCACTGCTGCACGATCGCGTTGCGAAAATCCACGTTCCACTGCTGGAGCTCCATGGGCAGGACCCAGCGGTATTTTTCCGCCTCCTGCGCGTTGCCCGGTGCCCGGAACGGGAACGGATTCCCGGTTTCGCTGTAAGGATTGTTCAAGCCCAGGGGCGGCGCGTCAATGGTCAACTTGATAGAGAAAGGCTGGGCGGTCGAGATCTGGTTGTGAGCTTGCTGCCGGATCTTGGCGTAGAAAATACCATAGCCGCCGCGCAGCGCTGTCCGCCCGGTTCCGAAAAGGTCCCAGGCAAAACCGAAGCGCGGGCCCAAGTCGAGCCAGCGGGAACGAATCAGGGCGCGCGGCACTCCCGGATCGCCAGCGAAGACCACTCCCGGCGGCGCTGTGGGGAAACGTTTGGACTGGTAACCGAGCCGCACCTGCGCGAACTTGTCGGTTACATCCACGAAGGGCAGAAACGGCTCCCACCGCACGCCCAGGTTCAGGGACAAACGACGCGCCGGCTTCCAGTCATCCTGCACGAACAAAGCCACTTCCCAGGCCCGCGGTTTGTTGCTGGTCTCGGCAATCTGCTGGATTTGCGACGGGCGGCCCAGCAGAAAGTCCCCGGCGGCGTCTCCGGTGAACTGGTTGCGGAAAAGCACGTAAGGATCGCAGCGAAACAGTTCCTGCAAGTTCAGGAGCGACCGTCGCAGCTCGCCTCCCACCCGCAGATAGTGCACGCCGCGGCTCATGGATAACGTGTCCGTCACGGCATAGTTCTGGCGGAAGTGGTTAAGAGGGAACCGCGAAAACGCGTTGAAGTAGCCCTGCACGTTGGTATCATGACCCGCCGGATAGGTGCCCTCCGCAGCCCGCGTAAAGTTGGCGCCCAGATCCATCCAGGTAAGATTCTTCGGAACTACGGGGATCTGAACGCGGTCAATGTCCGCGAAACTGAAGCTCGCTACGTTGAGGACGGACGGACTGATCGTGTAAGTGTGATTGGCGACCCAGTTCCAGTTCCTGTAATCAATGCCCGCCAGGAAACCGGGTACGTTACCCACGGCCTGGTCCGTGTAATCGTAGTTGTAAAGGAGCCGCCCGTAGAACCGATGAGCCTCGCTGGGGTTATAGTCCACCTTGACGATGACTTGCTCATCATCCACCTTCTGCTGGCTGGCGAAGCTGTAGAGGTTGCCGGGGCGGTTGGGCAAGGGAATGAACTCCTCCAGGAACTTCAGGGAGGCAGGGTGGAGGCGGCTCCTGGGAATGATATTGCCCGGGAACAGACCGCCTTGCGGATCCCGCAACGTTCGTGGCAGGATCTCGGAAAAGTCGCCCTGTCGCTGGGCCTGACTTAGCACCGTCGCCGTCAGCGATCCGGGCGCGCTGCGTTCACGCGTCCCTTGATAGGACGTGAAGTAGAACAATTTGTTCTTGCGGATCGGGCCTCCCAGCGTACCGCCATATTGGTTCCGCTTGAAGGGCGGCACGCTCACGGCAAAGAAGTTGCGCGCATTGAGTTTTTCGTTCCTCAGAAACTCGAAGAGCGAGCCGTGGAGCTGATTGGTGCCCGACTTGGTCACCGCGCTCATGATGATTCCGGCGTTCCGGCCGCGGTCCGCCGAGTAGGCGTTCGTCTGGATGCTGAATTCCTGGAGGGCGTCGGGGTTCGGGAAAGCTGCCGGGCTGTTGAAGTAAGGATCGTGGTTATCGCCCCCGTCCAGCACGTAATTGTTCGCATTGGTGCGCGAACCATTGATGGACACGGAAGGATTTTGCTGCTGGTCGCGATCAGTCCGCCCGCCTACGCCTGCCACCAGGTATTGCAGCTCGATGGCGTTCCGCCCGTTGAGGGGCAGCTCGACGATTCGCTCCGCGTCCACGACTTCCTTGAGCGTGCCCTCCCGGGTCTCCACCTGTGCGATGGCGGCTTCGACCGTGATGCTTTCCGTAACCGCCCCAACCTCGAGCCGGAAATCCACCCGCCGGTTTTCATCCACCTGTACGCGGATGTTTTCCTGCACCCCGCTCTTGAAACCGGCCGCCTCCGCCGTGACGGTGTAAACGCCGACGGGCAACTGGCTGACTACGTAACCGCCCGCTTCGTTGGTCCGGGTTTCTCGCTCCAACCCCGTTTGCACATTGCGCACGACCACGCGCGCCCCAGGAACCACGGCTCCGGTGGAATCCGTGATCGTGCCGAAAATGGTCACTGTGCCTTGGGCCCACAAAACGGCCGCGGGCACGATCGCCGTCAAAGCTGTTCATGCGACGTTTCGCATGCTTCCCTCCTGTTTACCCCCTTGGTTGAGCCTGCCACGATGTGGCTGCGGAGAAAGCTTACCACACCGCCACGATTAAGAAGCCGGCAACGCCGGAGCCAGAACCTCGCGCCAACCGCAGCCCGCTGTTGGGGCGGATGGCCCTCACGGGCGCGTCCGCGGGGAGCGCCGGATCTGCTCCAAGAGGGCGGCCAGCTCGGCCACCTTGTCCGGGAATTGTGCCGCTACGTTGTTCCGCTCGCCCGGATCTGTCTCCAGATCATAAAGCTGCGGCTCGGGATCGTTGCCCAGCTCGATGTTCACGTTCTTGTTGATCTTCGGTCCCTTGCTGGGCGCCACGTACTTCCAGCGGCCCACGATCACCGATAGCGTCCCCGCCTGCTCGACCAGGTGCGGCCGACCCTGTGGGTCTCGTCCGAGGAGCGCCGAAATCAGATTGAAGCTATCGGGCGCCGCCTCGTCTTCCAGTTTTCCGCCAGTGAGGAACGCCAGCGTATGGAACAGGTCAATCTGGCTGATCAGAGCAGGCGAGTCCATGCGACGCTCGATGCGAGCGGGCCAGCGCACCAGGAAAGGCACGCGCGTACCCGCCTCGAAAATGCTGTACTTTCCGCCGCGCCACGGCCCCCAGGGCTTGTGGTCGCCCAGTTTCTCCACCGCCTCGTCCTTGTAGCCGTCGTCCACCACGGGGCCGTTGTCGCTGGTGAAGATCACGAGCGTATTGCGCGTTAGGCCGTGCTTGTCGAGCGTCTCGAGAATCCGCCCCACACACGAGTCCAGTTGCAGGATCGCGTCGCCTCGCGGCCCCATGCCCGATTTGCCCGCAAAGCGCGGATGCGGCACGCGCGGCACGTGGATGTCGTGAGTTGCGAAGTACAGGAAGAACGGGCCGCTGCGGTGCTTTTCGATGAACTGAATGGCCTTTTCCGTGAACACGTCGGCCATCTCTTCGTCCTTCCACAAGGCTTTCTTGCCGCCGCGCATGTAGCCGATGCGGCTGATGCCGTTGACGATGGCCATGTCGTGCCCGTGGCTGGGATGCATCCGAAGGAGATGCGGGTGGGTCCTGCCCGTAGGCTCGCCGGGGAAAGGTTTCTCATAGCTGACCTCGATGGGGTCGTTCGGATCCAGGTTGACTACGCGGTGGTTTTCCACGTAGACGCACGGCACGCGGTCGCCCGTGGCCGGCATGATGAAAGCGTAATCGAAGCCGATTTCCAGCGGGCCGGGCTTGATCTCGGCGTTCCAGTTCACGTTGCCCGATCCCAGCCCCAGATGCCACTTGCCTACCACGCCGGTCGCGTAACCCTGCCGTTTGAGCACGCCCGGCAGAGTGGGCCTGCCCGGTTCGATGATCAGGGCCGCATCGCCCGGCAGCACGCCTGTCCCCTTGCGCCGCCAGGCGTACTCGCCCGTGAGCAACGCGTAGCGCGATGGCGTGCAGGTGGCTGCAGGCGAGTGGGCGTGCACGAAGCGAATGCCGCTGGCCGCAAGCCGGTCAATGTTGGGCGTCTTGATGCGGCGGGCCCCGTAGCAGCTCACGTCGCCGTAGCCGAGATCGTCAGCGTAGATGAGAACGATGTTAGGGCGCTCGCCCTGCGTTTGGGCCAGCGCCGGCCACAAACCTGCCAGCAATCCTGCGCCTGCCTGTTCGAGGAATGCGCGCCGGTGCATTTGGGTTGCCTCCTGTTTCCGTTGAACGGCTGAGCTGCGTGATGACTTGCGTATTGTACTGTACTGCGCCACGCCGCGTTCGCGCGCAGTACGATGACAAGGGACATGGACGGCTGGAGCATCCTCGCCCAGATTCTGATCCTGCTGGGGGCGGCGACCCTGTTCGGACTGCTGGCGCAGCGCGTGGGCCAGAACGCCATCACGGGTTACCTGCTGGCCGGCGTGTTGCTTTCGCCTTATCTGTTGCGGGCCGCGGGTCAGGACGCCGTTCGCATGCTGGCCGAAATCGGCGTGGCGATGTTGCTGTTCACCATCGGCCTGGAGTTTTCCATGACGCGCCTGCGGGCACTGGGTCCGCGGGTGATCTGGTTGGGCTTGGCGCAGATTCTGGGCACCCTGGCTGTGGTGGCTGCCTTGGGGCGAGCTTTGGGACTGCCGGCGCCTTCGGCCGTGATCGTAGGCGCCGCGGCGGCGATGAGCAGCACGACTGTGGTGATGCGTCTGATCTCCGACCGCAGCGAGCTGGATAGCGGGCATGGCCGCGCCGCGCTTGGCGTCAGCTTGATGCAGGATCTGGCGGTGGTCCCCGCCATGCTGCTGGTCCCGTTGCTGGCGGGGCCGCAGACGGGCGGCGATGGTCTCCGTTCGCTGGTATGGGCGCTGGCCAAAGCGGTGAGTTTCCTGGTGGCCCTGTGGGTTCTCATGAGCTGGGTGGCGCCCGCTCTGTTGCTGCGGGCTGCCGGGTTGCGGAACCGCGATTTGCCAGTGCTGCTGTCCGCCGTGGTTTGCCTGGGTTCGAGTTGGGTGTCCCACGCGCTGGGACTCTCCGCGGTGTTGGGCGCCTTCGCGGCGGGCATCATCCTCTCCGAATGCTTGCTGGCTGAGCAGATCCGCGCCGACGTGATCCCGCTGCGCGCCGCGTTTCTGCCGCTGTTCTTTACCTCGGCGGGGATGCTGGCGGGGGTGTCGGATTGGCGCAGCGCCGCTTGGGTCGCATTGCTGTGGGTGGCGTTGGTACTCGTCAAAGTTGGCGTCGTCGTGGCGGCCGGGATCGCTTTGCGCATGACGGCAGCCGATGGCCTTCGCGCGGGTTTCTGGCTGGCGCAGGCAGGCGAGTTTTCGTTCGTGCTCCTGGAACACGCTCGCCGCTCCGGCTTGCTGGAAGACGGGCTGTTCCGCCTGCTGTTGTCAGTATCAGTACTCAGCTTGGTGCTGAGCCCGCCGCTGACGGCGCTAGCGGCGCGCATCGCCCAGCGCATGCAGGAAAAGCGGGGCCTCAGCCAACTGCCGGCGGAATTCCACGGGAGTCGCTGGCGCGATCACGTGGTCGTCATCGGTTTTGGCCCCGCCGGGCAGCAGGTCGCCGAACGCTTGTGCCAAGCCGGCGTGATGGTAGTGGTGGTGGACCTCAATCCCAGAACCGCGGCCGGCAGTTCGCCCGACCTGCCCATCGAATACGGCGACGCCACCCAGCAGGAAATCCTGGAACGGGCCGGAGCGCCGCGGGCCAGAGCCATCGTGGTGACCGTTCCGGATCCCGTCACGGCCCGCAACGTTATCGCGCAGGCCCGGCGACTGGCGGGACGCGCGCCGGTCATTGCACGGGCACGCTACCACGTCCACCGTGAGTCCCTCACGGAAGCCGGCTCGGACCGCGTGGTGAGCGAGGAGGTCGTCGTCGGCCGCGAGCTGGCGCGCGAGACGCTGGAAGCGCTTTCGTTGCGGCACTGAGCCGAACTCGCCCGCGTTATGCTAACAGCGATGCAGGCTGACCCCTTTCGTCTGGACGGCAAAGTGGCTTTGGTGACGGGCGGAGCGCGCGGGATTGGCGAAGCCACGGTGCGTTTGTTCGCCCAGGCCGGCGCGGACGTGCTGATCATGGACATTGACCGAGCCCGGGCCGAAGCGCTGGCTGCCGAGCTGCCGCGGGCGCGTGCCCTTGTCTGCGACATCACTTCCGAGGATCAGGTGGCCGCCGCCATGACCCAGCTCGATCGTCTCGACGTGCTGGTCAACAACGCCGGCATCGGGCTGGTGGGCAGCATCGAGCAAACCTCCCTGGAGGACTTCCGGCGTCTGTTCCGGGTCAACGTGGAAGGAATGTTTCTGGTCACGCGGGCCGCGCTGCCGCTATTACTCGCTGCGCGCGGGGTCATCATCAACATCGGCTCGGTCGCGGGACTGGTCGGGGTCAAGCAACGGTTCGCTTATTGCGCGACCAAAGGCGCGGTCGTGGCCATGACGCGGCAGCTCGCCGTGGACTATCCCACGCAACTGCGCGTCAATTGCATTTGCCCCGGCACGGTGGAGACGCCTTTTGTCGAGGATTACCTCGAGCGCTATCACAAACACGAGAAGGAAAAGGTGCGGGCGGAGTTGCGTGCGCGGCAGCCCATGGGCAGGCTTGGACGTCCGGAGGAAATCGCCTGTCTGGCCCTCTACCTGGCCAGTGACGCCTCCACTTTCATGACGGGGTCCATTATCACGATTGACGGCGGGTGGACCGCGGCCTGAAACCGGCCTCTAGGAGTCGCTGCGAATCTGCTCGGCGAGATACCGCTCGTAGCCCACTTCGCGGATCCGCCCGAGCTGGGTTTCGAACCAGTCGGTGTGTTCTTCTTCGTCTTCCAGGATTTTCTCCAGCAGCTCGCGCGAACCGTGATCGCCCGCCTCCTGCGCCACCTGGATAGCCCGGTTGTACATGGCGACGGCTCCCTGTTCCAGCGCGAGGTCATTCTCGAGCTGCTCTCGCACGTTCTGGCCGATCTTGAGGGGCCCGTAGTCCGTCATCTTGGGCGCACCCTCGAGGAAGAGGATCCTCTCGATCAGCCATTCGGCGTGCTTCATCTCTTGGATGGACAACTTCCTCATCAGCTCGTAGAGGCGCCGGTATCCCGCGCGGTTCTGCATTTCCGCATGGACGAAGTACTGGCTGATGGCGGTGAGTTCCTCGCTCAAGGCTTCGTTGAGGACGGCGATCACTTTTTCGTTTCCGCGCATGAGGACGCTCCTCGGTTGGATCTTCCTTACCCAGTATAGGAGATCGCGATCCCGGCAAACCGGTCGCAAAAATTACTTGATCCGTTCGTCGCGCTCGATCTTGCCGTCCCGGATGTGAATGACGCGGTGGGCGTGCATGGCGATGTCGTGCTCGTGGGTGACGAGCACGATGGTGTTGCCCTGCTGGTGCAGGCGTGCGAAGATCTCCATGATTTCGTTGCCGGTGGCGGTGTCCAGGTTCCCGGTCGGCTCGTCGGCCAGAATGATGGAAGGGTTGTTGACCAGGGCGCGGGCGATAGCCACGCGCTGGCGCTGGCCGCCCGAGAGTTCGCTCGGCTTGTGGTACATGCGGTCTTCCAAATCCACCTGGCGCAGTGCTTCCATGGCCCGTTTGATACGAACTTCTTTGGGCAGGCCGGCGTAAATGAGAGGCAGCTCGACGTTGTGCAGGGCGGTGGCGCGAGGCAGGAGGTTGAAGGTCTGGAACACGAAGCCGATCTCCTTGTTGCGGATGCGGGCCAGCTCGTCATCGCTCAGATCGCTGACCAGTCGCCCGTTGATGTAGTAGCGTCCGCTGGTGGGCGTGTCCAGGCATCCGATCAGGTTCATGAGCGTGGATTTGCCGGAGCCCGAGGGACCCATGATGGCGACATATTCTCCCTTGCGGATCTCCAGGTCCACGCCGCGGACAGCGTGAATCTCCACCTCGCCCATCAGGTACGTCTTCCAGAGGTCGAACGTGCGGATCACGATGTTTTCGCGCCGCAACTGCTCGCCGATGTCGTCGGTAACCTGGCGTTCTGCCACTCGCGCCATATTGCTCTTCCTCCCTGTGCCACTCCCGGGTGGACGAAAAAGGACCTGCTCAGGTCTGTTCCGTCCGGACCGGTGCCTTGTTGTCCACCTTGACGCGGGCGTGGTTGCGTATGGTCCGGATCACCCGGTAGCTGCCGGTGATGATCTCTTCTCCTTCTTTCAAGCCGCTGATGACCTCGATGTCGGTCGCGCCCGTGATCCCTGTCTCGACCTTGCGAAAGACCGCCCGGTCACCTTGGATCACGAACACGCCCTGGATTTCCTCTTTGCGCGCTTTTTCGGCCGCAGGGTCGGTCTTTGCCGCCGCCTGCACACCACCCTTGGGCGGCTCCTCCAAGTCGCCGCGCTGGCGCACGGTCAGCGCCTGGATCGGAATAGTAAGGACGTTTTTACGTACCGCGGTGGTTATCTTGGCGGTGCAGGACAGGCCTGGGCGGATCTCCTCCGGGGGATTGTCCAGGGCGATCACGACCTTGAAATCCTTGGCTTCCTGGCTGGAAATGGCGCTCTGGGAGGCGGCCAGGCCGGTCGAGCGCAGGATCGCGGTGTTGCCGATCTCGATGACCCGGCCCTTGAAGACGCGGTTAGGAATCGCGTCAATGGTCACATCCGCGGGTTGGCCGAGCTTCACGTTCACGATATCGGTCTCGTCCACTTTCACCTCGGCCGTGATCAGCGACATGTCCGCGATCGTCATGATCAGGCTGGCCGGTGAGTTCTGGATGCCCGGGACCACGGTTTCACCCACCCGGACGGGCAGGTTGGTCACCACGCCGTCCAGCGGGGCCACCGCGTAAGTTCGCTGCAATACGTCGCTGGCTCGCCGCAAGTTGGCCTGGGCCAGGGCTACGCGCTTTTGCGCCGCGGCCAACTGGGAGGCCACTTGCGCGCGCTGGGCTCGCACCTGGGCGAGCCGGGCCTCGGCCTCACGCAGAGCCGCCTGGCGCGCGTCCAGCTCGATCCGACGCTGGTCGTATTCCTGCCGGGAGATCAGGCGTTCCTGCCATAGCTTTTGCGCGCGTTCGAAGTTGATTCGCGCCTGCTCCAGTTCCGCCTTGGTCCGATCCAGGGTGGCCTGTGCAGTCGCCAGATTTTCATCCGCCACGCGCAGGGCTGCTTCCGCGGCTGCCGATTCGGCCTCGGCCTGGCTCAGTGCGGCGCGCTGCGCTTGGACCTCGGCTTCGGGCTGGACCGATTCGAGCCGGGCCAGCAACTGGCCCTTGCGCACGCGGTCCCCCTCTTTGACCAGAATCTCCGTGATGCGCGACGGAGCCATGGCGTTGGTGCCGATATTAATGTAGTTGCGAGGTTTGATCTCGCCCGAGGCCGTGACCACGGAAACCAGATCCTGCCGGATGACCCGGCCCGTTTGCACGGTAACGACGCCGCGCTGATTATACTTGACGCCGCCGTAGACCCCGCCGGCAATCAGGATCGCTGCCAGGATGCCTGTCCAGATCTTCCATTTGCGCTTCACGCACCACTCCTCAATCAGTCAAGACGATCCTTCAAAGTGGCTTGTTCCCTTCCCGTACGCCAGACTGAGGCCGGGGCCTGCCGCCTCCCTGACCGAAAATCGGGGTCGAATTTCATCATAACACCTTCTTAATTCAGCCGCCCCCTTCGTCGCCAACAGCCGCAGCGGGTGCGGTCGGTCGGATATCATGAAGAGATGTCGGTTTCGTGCGGTCCTGTAGCCGATGCGCAATCTCTCCAGGAGATCGAGCAGCAGTACCTCATCCAGACCTACCGCAGGTTCCCTCTGGTGGTGCGCCGCGGCAAAGGTTGCTGGCTGTACGACGCCGCGGGCAAGCGCTACCTGGACCTGATCGCCGGCATCGGGGTTAACGCGCTGGGCCACGCCCATCCCCGGATCCTGCGCGTGATCCGGGAACAGGCAGGCCTGCTGATCCACTGTTCGAACCTCTATTACCACGACTACCAGGCCCCTCTGGCGCGCCGGCTCGCCGAGATCAGCGGTTTGCAGCGCTGCTTTTTCAGCAACTCGGGCACCGAGGCTGTAGAAGGCGCCCTCAAGATCGCCCGGTCTTATGGACGCCGCCGCAGTCCCGAAAAATACGAAATCGTCGCCTTGGAAAACTCCTTCCACGGGCGGAGTTTTGGCGCTCTTTCGATCACCGGCCAGCCGAAGTATCGCCTGGACTTCGAACCGCTGCTGCCTGGCGTCCGTTTCGTCCCCCGCAATGACGTGACGGCTTTGGAACAAGCCGTCGGCCCGCAAACGGCTGCCATCGTGCTGGAATGGATCCAGGGCGAGGGCGGCATCCATCCTGTGGACGTGAACTTCGCCCGCCGCGCGCGCGAACTGGCCGATCAGCACGATGCGCTGCTGATCTTCGACGAAATCCAGTGCGGCCTGGGGCGCACCGGCCGGTACTTCGCTTACCAGCTTGCCGAACCGCCCGTGCTGCCTGACGTCACCGTGGTGGCCAAGCCGTTGGCCTGCGGCCTTCCTCTCGGCGCCATCATCGCCAACGACAAGGCCGCCGCTGCGCTCGGTCCCGGCATGCACGGCTCCACTTTCGGCGGCGGGGCGCTGGCTTGCCGCGTCGCGCTGGAGTTCCTGGACATTCTCCCCGAGCTGCTGCCTGCCATTCACCAGACTGGCAGCGCCTTCCGCGTCCAGCTCACCGAAATGGCCCGCCACTTCCCCTTCATCCGGGAAGTCCGCGGCTTCGGCCTGATGATCGGCATCGAGCTCGACCTGCCTGGCAAGAGCATCGTGGAAGACGCCCTCGCCGAAGGCCTGCTGATCAATTGCACCAGCGAGAACGTGATCCGCCTTCTGCCGCCCTACATCATCACCGATCCCGAAGTGGACCGCGCCATCAAGATCCTGACCAAGGTCTTCAAGAAGGTCAAGTACCCGCCCGACAGCGCCTGAGCCGCCTGGAATACCATAGGGCGGGAGGCGCGCATGGCAATCCTTCCGGCAAGCGAGATCCTGGCCCGCCTGGGGATCGAGCCCGTCAATTCCGGCGCCTGTTACGGCCCGTGGATCGAGCAACCCGCCGGCGGCGAACTGATCTCTTACAGCCCCAATGACGGCTCTCCGATCGCCGCCGTGAGGATGGCCTCGGCCGAGGATTACGAGCGGGTGGTGGCTTCGGCGGTTGAGGTCTTCGAGCGCTGGCGCATGTTCCCGGCGCCCAAACGAGGCGAAATCGTGCGCCAGATCGGCGATGAGCTGCGCCGGGCCAAGGACGATCTGGGAGCGCTGGTCAGCCTCGAGATGGGCAAGATCCTGGCCGAGGGCCGCGGCGAGGTCCAGGAGATGATTGACATGGCCGACTTCGCGGTGGGCCTTTCGCGGCAGCTCTACGGCGTCACCATGACCAGCGAACGCCCGCGCCATCGCATGTACGAGCAATGGCATCCGCTGGGAGTGGTGGGCGTGATCACCGCGTTCAACTTTCCGGTGGCGGTGTGGGCTTGGAACGCCCTGATCGCTGCGGTTTGCGGCGATTGTGTCGTCTGGAAGCCTTCCTCGGAAACCCCGCTCACTGCCATCGCTGTGCAGAAGATCGTCAACCGCGTGCTCGAACGCAACGGCTGGCTGGGCGTGTTCAATCTCGTCATCGGGCGCGGCAGCGAAGTGGGGGAGCGCCTGCTCGCCGACCGCCGCATCCCGCTCATCAGCGCCACCGGCTCCTGCGCCATGGGGCGACGCGTGGCGGAAGTGGTGGGACGGCGGCTCGGTCGCACGATTCTGGAGCTGGGCGGCAACAATGGCGTCATCATCATGGAAGATGCGGATCTGGATCTGGCTTTGCGCGCCGTCCTGTTCGGCGCCATCGGCACGGCGGGCCAGCGTTGCACCACGATCCGACGGCTGTTCCTGCAACGTAGCATCGCTGCCCGTTTCACGGAATCGCTCATCGCGGCTTACCGCCAGATCCGCATCGGGCACGCGCTGGATGAGAGGACGCTGATGGGCCCGCTGGTCAACCGGCAGGCCGTGGCCGACATGATGGCGGGCATCGAGCGCGCCCGGGGTGAAGGCGGCGAGCTGCTCTGCGGCGGTCGTCCGCTGGATTTGCCCGGCGGTTGCTACGTGGAGCCCGCGCTCATCCGCGCCCGGCCCGACATGCCCGTCCTGCGCGAGGAACTGTTCGCGCCCGTGCTCTATCTGATCGAATTCGACGACCTGGAGCAAGCCATTCGCTGGCACAACGATGTGCCGCAGGGCCTTTCTTCCGCTATCTTCACGCGCAACTTGATTGCGGCGGAGACCTTCCTGAGCCCCTGCGGCAGCGATTGCGGCATCGCCAACGTCAACATCGGCACCAGCGGCGCGGAAATCGGCGGCGCCTTCGGCGGCGAGAAGGACACGGGAGGCGGGCGCGAGGCGGGCAGCGACGCCTGGAAAGCGTACATGCGCCGCCAGACGGTCACTATCAACTGGTCTTCCGAATTGCCTTTGGCGCAAGGGATCCGATTCGAGTTGTGAGGACCTTCATGCGGGCGCGTGCGGTCGCCTGGCTCGCGCTGCTGCTGGCCTCAGGGACTCCCGGTCTCGCGGGATGGCGACTCGCCGCTTACCTGGGCGGCGCCGCCAGTCACAACAGCAGGCTTGCCATCGAACAGCCGGCGCGCGCCACCAGCCTCGAGCTTCGCGGGGTATCCTGGCAGGGCCGTTCCTTCGAGCCGCCGCTTTATTATGGCTACCGGCTCGGTTACTTCTTCGGACCCTTGGGCTTGGAGGCGGAGTTCATTCACCAGAAAATTTATGCGCGCCCGGACCGCGTGGTCGAGGCGCGGGGGACGCTGCACGGCCAGCCCATCGAGGGGCGTCTGCCCTTCAACGCCGTGATCGAGCAATTCTCCATTTCTCACGGCTTGAACATGCTGCTCGCCAATGTGGCGTGGGAACGGCGGCTCACGCAGCGAAGTTTCCTGCAACTTCGTTTCGGCGCGGGGCCCACGATTCCGCACCCGGAAAGCAGCATTCGCGGGGAGAGTCGCCAAGGCTATGAACTGGGACGGCCCGCCGTCCAGGCGGCTGCTGCTTTGGAGTTCCGCCTGTGGCGCGGCCTGCACGCCCTGGGCGAGTACAAATTCACCCGCACGCGGCAGGAGGTAAGCGTGGTGGCGGGCCGGGCGGAGGCGCTGGTGCGCAGCCACCACGGGGTTTTCGGCATCGGGTTGCGATTTTGATCGAGGAGGCTTCATGACTGTGGGAATTCGTTGTGCGTTCCTGTTGCCGTTGGCTGCGACGGCGCTGGCCGCGCCCGCCGGCCTGACGCTCATCGAAAAAGGACGTTCTCCTTACACGATCGTCGTGGCGCAGGACGCCTCGCCCTCGGAGCGACGCGGCGCCCAGGAGCTGCAACGCTTCCTGGAGGAAATGTCCGGCGCCCGGCTTCCGATCGTCACGGACCAGGCGCGCCCTCGCGGCCCGTGGATCCTGGTCGGTCGCAGTCGCGCGCTCGACCGGCTGGGCGTGCGCGCCAACTGGGACGCGCTGGGACCCGAAGGCTTTCTGCTCCGCACCGCCGGGCGCAACCTGATCATCGCCGGCGGCCGGCAGCGCGGCACCATGTACGGCGTCTACGTTTTTCTGGAAAGACTCGGATGCCGCTGGTTTACCGCCGAAGTAAGTCGGATTCCGAAGTTACCCACCGTGCGCATTCCGCCGCTCAACGAGATCGGAAAGCCTTCTTTCGAGTATCGCGAGCCTTTCTTTTATGAGGCTTTCGACAAGGATTGGGCGGCGCGCAACCGCATGAACGGGCATTTTCTCAAGCTCGATGAGAGCACCGGCGGCAAGGTTCAGTATTACCCGTTCGTGCATACTTTCTACGAGTTACTACCACCCGAGAAGTACTTCCGCGATCACCCCGAATATTACTCGCTCATTGCCGGCAAGCGGCGCGCCGAGCGAGGCCAGCTCTGCCTGACCAATCCCGACGTGCTGCGTCTGGCTACCGAGACCGTGCTGCGCTGGATCCGCGAGCATCCCGAGGCCACCATCTTCTCGGTCTCGCAGAACGACTGGACGGGCTGGTGTGAGTGCGACAACTGCCGCCGCGTGGAAGAAGAGGAGGGCGGGGCTCACTCCGGTCCCGTGCTGCGCTTTGTCAACGCTCTGGCGGCCGAAGTGGAAAAGCACTATCCCGACAAGCTCATTGACACGCTGGCCTACTGGTACACCGAGGAGCCTCCCGCGCGTGTGCGTCCGCGCCGTAACGTGCGCGTGCGCCTGTGTCCCATCCGGGCCTGCGAGGCGCATCCTTACGAGAGCTGCGACCGCAACGCGTATTTCATGAGGCGGCTGAAGGCCTGGTCCCAGATCACCAACCAGCTCTACATCTGGCACTACAACACGAACTTCGCCCACTACCTGATGCCGTTCCCCGACTTCGACGAGCTGATCGCCGATATCCCGATGTATCACCGGCACGGCGTGGTGGGCTTGTTCATGGAAGGAGACTACGCTCCGGGTGGAGGCGGGGAAATGGCCGAGCTGCGCTCCTATGTTATGGCGCGGCTGATGTGGGACGTCAAGACGGACGCTCGGCAGGCCATGCAGGAGTTCATCGAAGGAGTTTATGGCCGCGCGGCGCCGCGCATCGCCGAGTATCTCGAGCTCCTGCACCGGCAGGTCCGCTTCCCGCCCCAGGGCCGCGGTCATCATTTGTGGATTTTCCAGGGTCCGACCGCTCCGTATCTCGAGGCCGATTTCCTCCAGCGCGCCCGCGAGCTGCTCACGCGCGCCGAACAGGAAGCTGAAAACGACGCCGTGCGCCGCCGCGTGCGCAAGGTGCGTCTTTCCATTGACTACGTGGAGCTGCTGCGCTCGATGGCGTTTGAGATCCGCGACGGCTGGTATCAGATGCCGCCGGCTGCGCGGACTGAAGTGACCAGCCGCTTCCCCGAGTTTCTCCGCGAAGTCCGCAGCTTCGGCATCCAGCAATTGCACGAAGGACGCGGTCTGGAGTACGACGAAAAGGAGTTCGAGCGCCGCCTGCGCCGTTACGGCGTCTTCACGCTGGAAAACGAGACGCTGCGCGTGGCGGTAGTGCCCGGCCTGAACGGGCGCATCGTGCAGCTCGTGCACAAGCCCAGCGGCACGGATGTGCTTCGACGGCCCGACCCGGGCGATGCCGGCTATCCGAACGTCAGCGGCCTCTTCGTCTCGGTGCATCCCGACTATCAGGCCCGCGCGTGGGACGTGGACTGGCAAGTGTGGAACGCTGCCCCGGACCGGTTAGAAATGGGCGGCGCCTGCGCCAACGGATTGAAGCTCGTGCGCCTCATCAGTCTGTCCGGCGGCGAGGTGCGGACGCAGACCGAGGTCGTCAACGAGGGATCGGCGCCCGTCCAGGTCGCCTTGCAGAGCCGGGCCGATTATGCGGCCGGACCCGTCACCGACCCGCGCCTGGCCGTGAGTTACCGCAGCCGGGACGGCCGGGCGGTCAATCGCACGCTGTTCGAGCCCGGCGAGGAGACGCGCCGCGGGGAGCCGCTGGATGGCGGCGCCTGCCCTGACAGCGCATGGCGCGCGTTTCACCGCGCCGGCGGCCCCGTACTGCTGAACCGCTTCCCGAACTCGCAGGTGCAGCGGGCCGTGCTGGACTGGACCGTACAAGGCGAAAACCGCATCGGTCTGGTCTTGTGGACTCCCGAACGCACCCTCAAGCCGCGTGAAGGCCTGCGGCTGGAAGCGGTTTACGCCGTGGAGTGATCCTCCGGCCGGTGCTCCTGCGCGTAGCGCGTCATGGCGCGCATGTTCTCGTGCGGCGTGTCGCGCACGACCTCGCAGCCTGCACCGACGATGAAGCGGGGTCCGGCTTCGCGGTGACACCGAGCAACAGCCTGCCAGACGGTTTCCGGCGTGCCATTGCGCAGCACGCCCACCGGCTCGATGTTGCCCAGCAGGACCTGATCGGGTCCCATCACGCGACGCGCCTCTTCCACCGGCGCCACGAAATCCAGGTCCACGATGTCCGCGCCCAGCCTTCCCATGCCTTCGAACAGCTTGCGCGTGCGCCCGCAGATGTGGAGCCGCACCAACCCGCCCATGGCGTGCAGGCCGTCCACCAGCTTCTTTTCGTACGGCCAGACGAATTCGTAGTAGATCCTGGGACCGACCAGCGAGGCGGCCGCGTCGCCCACGCCCATGATGTCGGCCCCAGCCTGGAACTGGGCGCGTGCGAACTCCAACTCCATCGTCACGCAGAATTCAAGCAGATCGCGCACGAAGCCCGGGTCATCCAGGAAGTCGAGCATCAGCGTGTTGATCCCCCGCAGGTCGGCGGCCATGGCACAGGGCCCCTCGATCCAGCCCTCCACGAGCTTTTCTGCCCCGATCCGTTCTTTGAGCAACGCCACGCCGCGCACGCGGTCCGTCATGCGGCCGCCGCCGTAGGGATCGGGCAGGCGCAGGCGGGCCAGAGCGCGTTTGTCGGTGAGCAAAGCGCGGGATTCGACGATCGCGGGGGGCTGGTCGTCAAACCACTCGATGGCCCCGCCCAGATCCGCGGTTTCGCGCGCGGGATCCGAAATGACCGAAACATGATCGAACCCGAATGTTTCGGCTACGCGGATCTGCGCCTCCGCCAGCACGCGGTGATCGCTGACGTAGTCCCGGTAGCGTACGCCCGCCAGATCGGCGGCAAACATCATGGTGATCGGCATCAGCGGCAGGTGATCCACGGGCTGGCCCGCCAGGTGAGCCAGGATGCGTTCACGCCCCGTCATAACGGCTCCACTCCTACGATGTCCTCGTCATAGGTTGCCACGATGCGGTGGCCCGGCGGCACTTGCAGGAAATCCTCGTCCCACGGCCCGTCCACTAGCCGTCGGACCAGGCTCAGATCGCCCGAGAGCTTCTCGAATTCCCAACCCCGGCTCTCGGCTTCGCGCCGCGCGGCTTCCTCGAAGCGCCCGTCCGGCTCCAGACCCGTTTCGATAAAGGCAATGCGGCGGTAATGGCGCGTCCAACCGCCCAGCTCCTCCATCAAATAACGGGCGTTGTCTTCACCGTAGCGCGACGCCAGCTCCTCGAAGCTTTGCCGCAGGCCGAGTTTTTCCTGGATGGAAAGCTGGGGAAGATCGCGCCCGCGCTCGATCCATCCCGTGGTCAGGAAGTAAGTGCCAGGGTGGCTGCGAAAGTAATCCGTGTAGCGCCGGCGGCTACCGAGAAAAAGCGTGATGCAGTCGTGAGCGCGAGGCACGATGAGCGGCAGCGAGCGCGCCGTCAACCCGGCCAGGCCCATCCCGCACAGCGCGTAACCGAGGAGCACGGCCTCGTAGCGCGAGGCATCCGTGCGGTCAATCGCCTCTTGCAGGCGGGAGCGCATGGGCGCCGCGCCCAGATCGTGGAGGCCCTTGGGCAGAAACTCCACGTCCACCTGATGGATCGAGTGCGCCACCGCCCAGCACAGTTCGCGGTACAGGATCTCGCAGCCGATCAGGCGCAGGCGCATCGTAGCTCGGAGGTCGCGGTTTCAGTCCATGTGAAAAACTTCCTCCATTTCCGCCCACCATTCGCCCGGTTTGCGACTTTCCAGAGGCCTTTGCATGGGCTTCACGTAAGCCCACCATTCCTGCGTTTTCGGATCGGCCGCCATCCGGGCCATGTCGGCCTCGAAGTCCTCGCCCACGTACTCGAAATAGCTGAACAGGTAACCGTCTTTGTAGAAAATCGAGTAATTGCGGATGTTACATTTGCGGATCATTTCGAGAACTTCGGGCCAGGGGTTGGCGTGGCAGGCCTTGTATTCTTCCAGTCGCGCCGGATCCAGACCGATAACCATCCCGTAGCGTCGCATGGAAGCAGTATAGCCTTCAGACGGGCAGCTCGTCCGTCAGTTCGGCCACTCGCACTGCGCGACGCTCGGCGATGGAACGGTAACAGGCTTCCACCAGGGCGATGGTGCGTAGGTTATCGCGTCCGTGGATGCTGGGCTGGCGCCCGGTGGCCAGGCTGTCGAGCAGTTCACCCATGGTTCCGGCGAAGGCGTCCGGGAACCAGGCCTCCGGCCAGCGTGGCGAGAACCAGACGCCGGGTTGGGACCGCAGGGTGAAATCTATGGTGCTGGGCACGACGTTGGGCCAGGCCGGCCATCCGATGGCCCCGCGGGCCATGCCTTCGGTCCCTTCCACGCGCCAGCGCACGTAATTATCGGCCGCCGCGCCTTCCAGCACGGGACCGGCATATACGTCGTCCCAGGCCGCCGCGCGCAGCCCGCTGGCGTATTCCAGCACGTACAGTACGATGCCGTCGGTGTGGGCAAAATCCGCCCGCGGGTCAGTACGCGCGCTGGCGTACACGCTCTCCGGTTCGCCGAACAGGAAGCGGAACGCATCCAGATGATGGATGCTCATCACGGGCAGCGTCAGCCGGTCGGAGCGACGCTTCCAGCCCGCGTACCTGCGCGGCGAACGCATCTCGATGGTGGCCAGCACCGGCTCGCCCAGCCAGCCACGGGCCAGCAACGTGCGCAACGCGCGGATCGAAGGATCCCAGCGCATGTTCTGATTGACCGCCAGCACGATGCCCGCGCGCTCGCACCACTCCACGATTTCGAGGGCCTCGGCGTAATGAAGCGCCAGCGGCTTCTGCGCCAGGATCCCGCGAATGCGGCGGCCGCGTTCGACCACCTGGCGCACCACCGCCAGTTGCTGGTCTGGCGGCACCGCGATGTCCAGCACCTCGACTTCGGGATCCGCCAGCAGTTCCTCCAGCGTTGCGCAGACTTTCGGAACCCCGCGCAGGCGCGCCGTCTCGCGCGCCCGTTCCAGATCCAAGTCGGTGATCGCGACCACGCGGTAGCCGGCCTTGCGATACGCCGCCAGGTGAAGGTCACGCACGACGAATCCTGCGCCCACGATGCCGATGCCGTAATCGCTGCGGGCCGGCGGCCTGGCCGCGTGCTCCAGATCGAAGTTGATCTCCATACGCGGGGCATGATACAACAGCGTGCGAACATGAGCGTGCTGGGATCCTCTCTTACCCGACGCGAATTCCTGGGCGGCCTCGCTGCCGCAACCGTCTCAGCTTCTGCGCCGCGACCCAATTTCGTGATCGTACTCTGCGACGATCTGGGCTACGGGGATCTGGGCTGCTACGGCAGTCGCCGTATCCAGACCCCGCACCTGGATCGCTTCGCTTCCCAGGGCGTGCGCTTCACGGATTGCTACGCCGCCGCGCCCGTTTGCTCGCCCTCGCGCGCCGCCATGCTGACCGGCTTGATCCCGGATCGCGTGGGCGTCTACAACTGGATCCCCGCCGGCAATCCCATGCATCTGGGACGCGACCGGGTCACGTTCGCCCAGATCCTCAAGCGCCTGGGCTACGCCACCTGCCATACCGGCAAGTGGCACTGCAACGGCAAGTTCAACTCGCCCGAACAGCCGCAACCCTCCGATCATGGCTTCGACCACTGGTTTTCGACCCAGAACAACGCCGCGCCCAGCCACGCCGACCCCGTCAACTTCGTTCGCAACGGCAAACCCGTCGGTCCGCTGAAGGGCAATTCGAGCACCCTGATCGTCAGCGAAGCCATCGAGTGGCTCAAACGCTTGCCCGCCGGCCAGCCGTTCTGCCTTTTCGTTTGCTTCCACGCGCCGCACGAGCCGATCGCAGCCGATGAAGAGTTCCTGCGCCTGTACCCTTCGGTTCGCGAAAAGGGGGAGGCGCTTTACTACGCCAACGTCACGCAGATGGACCACGAGTTCGGCCGGCTGATTCGCTACCTGGATGAGTCCGGCCTCGGGGATCGCACGCTGGTCTTTTTCACGAGCGACAACGGCCCGGAGACGCTGAATCGCTACAAGGGAGCGTGGCGCTCCTATGGCTCACCCGGCCCCTTCCGCGGCATGAAGCTTCATATGTACGAGGGAGGCATTCGGGTGCCCGGGATTCTGCGTTGGCCGGGACGCGCCCGCGCCGGCGCCACGATTTCCGAGCCGATCTCGGGCGTGGACGTACTGCCCACGCTTTGCGCCGCTGCCGGCGCCCAGCCGCCCGCGCGCCTCGATGGGGTCAACATCCTCCCCTTGCTGGAAGGCAAGAAGGTGAGACGACGGGTTCCGCTGTACTGGCACTATTACAATGCGCTGAGCCGTCCCAAAGCCGCCCTGCGCGACGGTCCGTGGAAGATCCTCGGCATTCCCGATCGCGCCTCCCCTCGGGCTGCCGGCGGCGCTTTCGATCCGCAGCAGGACATGCCCTTCATCAAAGAAGCCCGGCTGGTGGAGTTCGAGCTGTACAACCTGGCCGAGGATCCCGCGGAAAGCAAGGACCTCGCGGCGAAGAACCCGCCCGTGCTGCGCTCGCTGCGGGAGCGGCTCGTCGCGCTTTACCGGGAGATCCAGGCAGAATCCCCGGTCTGGACGTAGCTCGTCCTCCGGCGCCCGAAAGGCTCAGGCGCGTGCCGCCAGTTCCAGCGTGGCGGGCGGCGGCGAGGCCGCGGCCGGCGTGGGCAGGCGCACCGAGACCAGTTTGGAGACGCCCGGCTCCTGCATGGTCACGCCGTAGAGGACATCGGCCGCCTCCATGGTCCGCTTGGTGTGGGTGATCACGATGAATTGCGTTTGCGCCGACATTTCGCGCAGGATGCGCATGAGGCGGTCAATGTTGGGATCGTCCAGCGGCGCATCCACCTCGTCCAGCACGCAGAACGGGCTGGGCTGGTACTTGAAGATGGCCAGCAACAGGGCCAGCGCCGTGAGCGCCTTTTCGCCGCCCGAGAGCAACAGCACGTTCTGAAGCCGCTTGCCGGGCGGCGAGGCGACGATGTCAATGCCGGACTCGGCCAGATTCTCGGGGTCGGTGAGCCGCATCTCGGCCGAGCCGCCGCCGAACAGCCGCTGGAACATTTCCCCGAAATTTTGATTGATTGCGGAGAAAGCTTCCTGGAAGCGCTTTCGCGTCTCGGCGTCTATTTCGCGGATGGCCTGCTCGGTGTCGCGAATGGAATCCAGCAGATCCTGCCGCTGCGCGTTGAGGAAGTTGTAACGCTGCTCGGTCTCCTTGAATTCTTCGAGCGCCTGCGGGTTCACCGGCCCCAGAGCTTCGATCCGCTCCTTGAGTTCCTGGTACTTCTGCTCGGCGGCCGCCAGTTCCTCTTCGTCCGGGATGGTCGCCTCGGCGGCGCTGAGCTCCGCGGCAGGCACGCCCAGCTCCTTGCGGCTGGTTTCGTCCAGATAGCGCAGATCGGCCTGGCGCCGGACCAGCTCCAGCTCGATCCGGGATCGCTGCTCCTGGGCCGCTTGCAGTTCCGTCCGCAAACTCCGTAGCTCCTCGGCCAACGCCAGCATTTCATCGCGCCGGCGGACTTCTTCGGCCTCCAGTTGCGCGACGCGTTCCTGGCAGGAGGCCAGCTCGGACCTGAGCGATTCCTGCTGCTCGAGCAGCCTTGCGTTCGACTCGGCGAGCCGCGCCTTCTCTTGCTCCAGGCGCGAGAGCTCGCGCGAAAGTTCCGCACGCCGCGCTTCACTCTGTCGGTGTTCGGCTTCCAGACGGTTCAGCGCGGCAGCCTGGGCGCGGCGCCGTTCCTCGACGCCGGCCAGTTCGACGCGCACCGCAGAGTGTTCTTCCGCGCTGCGGGCGGCCAGCGATTTCAGTTCTTCCCACCGCCGCCGCAAATCCGCGAGCTCCTGCTCGCGCTGCTCGCGCACCCGCTCCTTTTCGGCGATGGCTTCCAGATTGCACTCGCGTTGCGCCTGGAGCTGTTGTTTTTCGTTGGCCAGACGCTCGCTTTCCATCCGCGCCACCGAAAGCCGCGTGCGCACCCGATGGAGATCCTCGGCCAGCTTGCGCCGTTCGTGCTCCAGTGTGACGTTTTCCTTTTCGAGGCCTTGCTGCGCGGCGCGTACGGCTTCAAGCTCCTGCTCCAGAGCGGCGATTTCCTTTTCCAGTTGCTCGCGCCGCGACGCAACCGCCGCCAGCTCCTGTTCACGCGCCTGAGCCAGAGTGCGCAACTCCCGGAGTTCACGCTTGAGCGCCAGCGGCCCGCCGGCCGACTTGCGTCCCCCGCTCAGCGCCTGACCGTGATAGCAGACGCCGTCCGGCAGCAGGAAATACAGCGCAGGGTGCGCCGCCGCCAGCTCGCGCGCCGTCTTTTCATCGCTTACCAGACGGCATGCATTGATGCGAGGCAGCGAGTCCAGCAGAGCTTCGCCCAGCGAGCCGTTCAGCCGCAGAACGTCGCGCAAGGAGGGAAGCTGGTCGCCGGGCTCGGGCTGCGGGCGGGTTGCCGCGCCAGGATCCCGCGGTTCGGGTCGCACCAGGAACGTGGCCCGGCCGTCCCCGAGCGTGCGCAGCAATTCGAGGCCACGCTCGGCCTGATCCCAGCAGTCCACGACCACGTACTCGAGCTCGTCGTGGAGGAACTCTTCGGCCGCTTTCTCCCAGGCCGGGTCCACTTCGAGGAAATCGGCCAGCACGCCCAGCGGCGAGAAGTTCTGGCCCTGACCCCGCTCCACGGCAGTGAACAGGCGCTTGACGGCCTCGGTCGTGTAGGCGCGGTGGGAGAGAATTTCTTCCAGCGAGTCGCGACGCGCGCGCACGCGCGAGAGCTCGGCCCGCAGCGCATCCTGCTGCCGGCGCGCTTCCTCGGCCTGCCGGCGCGCCTCGGCCAGAGCCTGCTCGACGCCGCGGCGCCGTTCCCGCAACTCCTCGAGCTGCTGCTGTCGCTCCTGGGCCTTTGCCGCCAGTTCGCGCTCGCTCTGCTCGAGCCACTCCAGATCCGACAGAGCCGACTGCTCTTCCTTGCCGGCGCGGGCCGCGTCCCGCTCGATAGCGGCCAGGTGTTCGTCCATCTGGGCGAGCTGGTTGCGCAGCGCGGCGGCCTCGCCCATGAGCCGCAGGACCGCCTGCCGTGCGGATTCGATGGCGCGCTCGACTTCGGTCAGTTTGCGCTCCAGCTCGGAACGCTCGCGTGCCTTGCTCTCGACCTTCTGGCGGAGCGCAGTCTCTTCCTGCTCGAGCGCAACCAGCGCGGACCGTTGCGCGGCCAGCTCGGAGGCGAGCTCCTGGCAGCGAACCTGCAACTGCTCGGCTTCCGCAGCGCCGCGCTGGAGGCGATCTTCGATCGTCGCCGCCTGTTTACTTGCGGAGTCGAGCTGGCCCGAGACCCGTTCCGCCGTCACTTGCAATTCGGCCAGGCGTTGCCGCGCCTGGAGCAGCTCGGATTCCAGGCCGAAGACCGTCTGCTGTGCGGCCTCGTGGGAACGCTCCTTTTCGGCTACCTGCTTGCCCAGGGATTCCAGTTGGCTCGTGGCGAGGCTCAGATCCACGGCGATGCGGGCCGCCTCGCGCTCGAGCAGGCGATGACGGGCTGCCAGCACGAGGCGAAGCTGTGCGCACATCTGCGCCTTCAGGTCTTCGTAGCGGCGGGCTTTCGCGGCTTGCCGTTTCAGCGAGTTCATCTGCCGCCCGACTTCTTCGAGGATGTCGAAGACCCGCTCCAGGTTGTGCTTGGCGCCTTCCAGCCTGGCCTCGGCCAGGCGGCGCTTCGTCTTGTAGCGGCTGATGCCCGCGGCCTCCTCGATGACGAGGCGGCGGTCCTGCGGCTTGGAGCTCAGGATCTGGCCGATGCGTCCCTGCTCAATGATGGCGTAGGAATCGCCGCCCAGGCCGGTGCCCATGAAAAGATCCTGGATGTCGCGCAGCCGTGCAGGCCGGCCGTCAATGAGGTACTCGCTTTCCCCGGAGCGGAACAGGCGGCGCGTGACGGTGACTTGCTTGGGCTGCGAGCCGGCCTTCCCGTTCACCTGCTTGCCGTTGGGTTTGGCGGGAGCCAGCACCTGCTGCTCCGGGATGGCGGGCTCAGCCAGCGTCATGGTGACCTGAGCCAGGGAAACCGGCTTGCGCTCGCGCGTGCCCGCGAAGATGACGTCCTCCATGCGGGCGCCGCGCAGGCTTTTCGCCGATTGCTCGCCGAGAACCCACTGGATGGCGTCGGCCAGATTGGACTTGCCGCAGCCGTTGGGACCCACGATGGCGACGATGCCGGCACCGTCGAAGCGCAGTTCCGTGCGATCGGCGAAGGATTTGAAGCCCTGGAGTTCGATGCGTTTGAGTCTCAGCAAGTCTTTCCCACCTCGCTCAAAGAGTCCGGCCGCTGTGGCGGACGGGCATTTCGAAGGCGAAACGCCGCCCGCCGGGTCGCGCGGGAGCGGACCCGCTCGGGGGATGGTTCTATGTTAGCCGGTTGACGTTGGGTTTGTAAAGCGGGGCACGACATATGGGGCCGAATTTGTTTTTGGCCCCGGATGTTGGGTTCGCGGGCCCCTACGCCCGCTGCCGCAGCCTCGCCCAGTGCCGCGCCGCAGACCGCGGGTTCCACCACCGCACCCACTCCCGCAAGAAGCGCCACGGGCGCCGGCGATTGTGCCACAAGCCCATGGGCAGGCTCGCCAGCAGTTTCGTCACCGAAGGCCGCAGCGGCTCGAAAAACTGGTCCCGGTGGTCAATCAGGAAGGCCGTGTAGCAGTAGACCCACTCGAAAGGCGCGTACCCGTAGTAGCGCTCCACAAGGCGCAGCGCTTCTTGAAAGGCTCGCTTGCGCTGACCGAGCGTTTTGTTGCTGCGCCGCATGCGCGAAGCAGCCAGCACGGCGTCAATCCGGTCCAGGCGAGCGAAGCGCGCAATGCGCATCCAGAGGTCGTAGTCGAAGGCGCACTCCAGATCGGGATCGAGCAGGCCTGCCTGAATGAAGACGCGGCGGCGCAGAAAACAGGCGGGCTGGCAGATGTAGCATTCGCAAGCCAGCGCCTCGGGATCGAAATCCCGGGTCGGATAACGGCCAATGACCTGGCCGTCTTCTGTGATCCAGTTCGCCTCCCCGTAGACCCCGCCTGCATCCGGGTGCGCCATCAGGTACTCGACCGCGGTGCGCACCGCGCCCGGCATATACAGGTCATCGCCGTGCAAAAACGCGAAAATTTCTCCGCTGGTGAGCCGGAAGCCCCGATTCACGGCATCCGCGGCGCCGCGATCCCGGGCGGAAATTACCCGGATTCGGTCCGAATATTTGGCCAGAATTTCCAGCGTGCCGTCGGTAGAGCCGCCGTCCATGACCACATATTCGATGCGCGGGTAGTCCTGGTTCAGCACGCTTTGCACCGTCTCCTCGATGAAATCCGCCAGGTTATAGACGGGCGTGACGATGCTGACCAACGGGTACTCACCCATGGCGGCTCGCTCATTGACGATTATGACAGGCACGGCCGGCCTCTGCTGCACTCGCCTGTGACGAGGTCGCGCGCGGGGCGCATACAAGCGGATACAATGTGAGTTCCCGGGGTCGCCCTCCGCGACCCGGGCGCGAGTACCACTCGATGAACACGCAAACCACATTCCTCGCCGGCGGGGTGATGGCCGCGGCTCTCACGCCCCGCCGACCCGCAGAGACCAAACCTGATCTGGGAGCCCTGTCGGAACTCGTGGATTTCCTCGCCGGTGCCGGCATCCAGGCCGTGGTCCTGATGGGCACCACCGGCGAATTCGTCCACTTTGATCTCGAAGAGCGCCGGCGCCTCGTCGAGCAGGCTGTGCGCAAAAGCCGTGTGCCGGTCATCGCCTCGGTGGCGCACGCCACTCTGGACGGCGCGCTCGCCCTGGCCCGCGCGGCGGCAGGCGCCGGCGTCGCGGGTCTGCTGATCATGCCGCCCTATTTCTTCCGTTACCGGCAACCGGAAATCAAGGAGTACCTGTTGCGGTTCGCCGCCGAACTGAAGGGCGCTGCCCCGGTTTACCTGTACAACATCCCGTTCTTCACCAACGAGCTGGCCGCTGAAACTGCCATCGAGTTGCTGGCCACCGGCTTGTTCGCCGGAATCAAGGATTCCAGCGGACGCTGGGATAATTTCGTTCGCCTGCGCGCCGCCCGCCAGCGTCATGGCTTCCGCCTGCTGGTCGGCAACGACGTGCTGTTTACGCCCGCCCGTGCCGCTGGCGCCGACGGCGTAATCTCCGGGTGTGCTTCCGCCATCCCGGAACTTCTGGTCGCGCTGGACCGCGCTATCGTAAATTCAGCGCCCGAGCGCCGCGAGAAGCTTGACGCACGGCTGCACGAGTTCATCGCCTGGGTGGACGGCTTCCCGGCGCCGGTGGGCATCCGCGAGGCGCTCAGCGCTCGAGGGCTGGATACGGGTCCGCATGCTGTGCCTCTTTCGGCGGAAGAACGGCGGCGGCTGGCCAACTTCCGCGACTGGTTCAAGGAGTGGCTCCCGCAGGTCTTGCGGGAATGTTCCGATGGCTGAGCGCCTGGCGGCATGGCTGGCGGTGGCGACGGCGACGCTCGCCGCCCAGCTCTACCAGCCCGGCCCTCAGGTCCTGACGTTCTTGTCCGATGCCGACGACTCCGACCAACCCTACGCTCTCTACCTGCCCCGAAATTTCGACCCCGCTCGCAAGTGGCCGCTCGTGATCAGCCTTCACGGCGCCGGATCCAATCATCGCCTGAACCTGCGGCGCGTACTCGGGCGCGGCAATCTCCCTGGCGAGACCGATGCGGAGGCGACGCGCCGCTGGCCGCCGCTGCCCGACGTGGATTTCATCGTGGCCTCGCCGCTGGCGCGCGGGACCATGGGCTACCAAGGTCTGGCGGAGAAGGACGTCTACGACGTGCTGGCCGACGTTCAGCGGCGCTTCCCCGTGGACGAAGATCGCGTCTACCTGACCGGGCTGTCCATGGGGGGCGGCGGCGCTTTGCGGCTGGCGTTGACCCGTCCCGACGTGTGGGCCGCCGTAGCTGCGGTCTGTCCCGTGGTGCCTCCCGAGCTGGAACACCTGGCCGGCAACGCGCTCAACCTGCCCGTGCGCCTGTTTCACGGCGAACTCGATCCCGTGGCGCCCGTAGCCGTCTCGCGCAAGTGGCATCGCCTGCTGCTCGATCTCGACGTGCCCGCCGACTACATCGAGTATCCCGGCGTGCGTCACAACGCCTGGGATCGCGCTTATCAGAACGCGGCCGTTCTCGAATGGTTCAAACAATTCCGGCGCCAGCGTTTCCCTCAGCGCGTGCGCTTCGTTACCGACGCCTACCGGTACCGCTCTGCTTACTGGGTCGAGCTGGACGGGTTGACACCGGGCGAAACCGCTTCTGTGGACGCACGCTTCACGGAAAACAACCGGCTGGAAATTCGAACCAGCGGCGTGGACGGCTTCACGCTGAAGCTCGCAGGCCATCCTGCATTTGTTTCGTCCCGGCCGCTGGAGCTGAGCATTGACGGTCAGCGCGTCGCCGTCCCGCGCGAAACAACTCCTGCTTTCCGCAAGGTCAACGGTCGCTGGCAGCCAGGTCGCTACCAGCCTTCGCATGGCGAGAAACGTCCCGGTCTGGAAGGCCCGATCGGCGAAGCCATTGCCGGGCGGCATCTTTACGTGTACGGCACTGCCGCGGCGGGTTCGGCCGAGGAGATCGAGTCCCGGCGCCGCATGGCGGCTCAGGCCGCGGACTGGTCGTCGCCTCGCGGGCGGCTGCTGGTCTTCTTTCGCGTCTTGGCCGATACGGAGGTGACTGAGGCAGATCTGCGCTCGAGCCATCTGATCCTGTTTGGGAACCGCGAGACCAACCGCCTGATCGCACGCCTGGCCGACCGCTTGCCGCTGGAGCTCAACCCCGGCGCGCCCGATTACGGTCTCGTGTTCGTGGCGCCGGCGGGGGATCGGCTGGTTGTCGTCAATTCCGGCTTGCCCTTCTGGACCGGCGCCGAGCGCACGCGCCGCGGCGCCTTCGGTTTTGCGCCTCTGATCCCGCGACTGCTCGACAGCTTCGGGGATTTTATTTTGTTCAAAGGGTCTCTGGACCAGGTGGTAGCCGAGGGTCGCTTTGATCGAAACTGGAAGGTTCCCCCGGAGGCGGCTGCCAGAATGCTGGCCACGGGAGCGGTGAGGATTCGATGAAAGAGGACTTCGAGGAGTTCCGTCGCGTCGCCCACCAGGCGGTGGACTGGATCGCGGACTACCTGGAGAACGCCCGGCGCTACCCGGTGTTGCCGCGCCTCAAGCCGGGCGAATTGATGGATGCGCTCCCGGGCTGTGGCCCCGAGCAAGGGGAGCCGTACGAGGCCTTGCTGGCCGACTTCGAGCGCGTGGTCCTGCCCGCGGTCACTCACTGGAATCATCCCGGGTATCTGGCTTATTTCGCGTGCACAGGATCGCCGCCGGCGGTGCTCGGCGAAATGCTAGCGGCAGCGCTGAACACCAACGGCATTCACTGGCTCACTTCGCCTGCGGTGGTGGAACTCGAGCAGGTGACGCTGGGCTGGCTGCGGCAATGGCTTGGCCTGCCGGCGGAATTCTTCGGCGAGATCTTCGATACGGCCTCCGTGAGCAGCCTGCATGCCCTCGCCGCCGCCCGCGAAATGGCCGATCCCGAAGCGCGCGAGCGCGGCGCCCGGCCTGGCCTCATTCTCTACTGCTCCGAACAGGCCCACTCTTCCATCGAAAAAGGCGCACTGGTTCTGGGCATCGGTCGCCAGCACATCCGCAAGATCCCTGTGGACGCCGAGTTCCGCATGCGAGCCGATGCGCTCGAGCAGGCCATCGAGCGCGATCGCGCGGCGGGCCTGCGTCCGTTCTGCATCGTGGCGACGGCCGGGACCACCTCGACCACCAGCGTGGATCCTCTGGAGGCGATCGCCGACATCGCCGAGCGGCATGACCTGTGGCTCCACGTGGACGCCGCCTACGCGGGGGCCGCGGCGATGCTGCCCGAGAAGCGGCCTCTGTTCCGCGGCTGGGAGCGCGCGCACTCCATCGTGGTCAACGCTCACAAGTGGCTGTTCACGCCGCTGGATTTGAGCGCTTTTTACTGCCGCCGCCCGGACGTGCTGCGCCGCGCCTTCTCCCTGACGCCCGAGTATCTGCGCACCGCCGAGGATCCGCGCGCCATCAACCTGATGGATTACGGCGTGCCGCTGGGCCGGCGCTTCCGCGCGCTCAAGTTCTGGTTCGTGCTGCGGCGCATGGGCCGTCAGGGCATCATCGAGGCGCTCCGCGCGCATATCGGCTGGGCGCAGGAGCTGGCGCGGTGGATTGATGAGGACTCGCGATTCGAGCGGGTGGCGCCCGTGCCGTTCTCGGTGGTGTGCTTCCGCCTGCGAGCCGGCGACGAGGAAAATCGCCAGCTGCTCGAGCGCATCAACCGGAGTGGCCGCTTCTTCCTTTCCCACACCGAACTGAACGGGCGCTACGTACTGCGCATCGCCATCGGCAACCTGGGCACCACGCGGCAGGACGTTCGCGAGGCCTGGGAATTGATCCAGAGAACGGCGGATGAACTCTGATCGGCTGGCTATCACGCTGTGCGGGATCCCGCTGCGCAATCCCGTGCTGGCCGCCTCGGGGACGTTCGGCTACGGCGTGGAGTTCGCCGCGCACGTGGATCTGAATCAGCTCGGCGGTATCGTGGTCAAGGGCCTCTCGCGCGAGCCGATGGCGGGCAACCCGCCGCCCCGGATCTGGGAGAGCGCCGCGGGAATGATCAATTCGATCGGCCTTCAGAACATCGGCGTGCGTGCCTTTGTGCGTGACAAACTGCCGGCCCTGCGCCGGTACCGGACGGCGGTGTTCGCCAACGTCTTCGGTTACACCGTGGAGGACTACGTCGAGGTCGTGCGCGTACTGGAGGACGCCGAGGGGCTGGCGGGCTACGAACTCAACGTTTCCTGTCCCAATACAAAAAAAGGCGGAATGTTTTTTTCGAGCGACCCCGGGCTGCTGGCCGAGGTCGTGCAGGCGGTGCGGGCCGTGGCGCGGCGGCCCCTGATCGTCAAGCTCTCGCCCAATGTAGCCCGCATCCAGCCTCTGGCGCAGGCGGCCGAGCAGGCGGGCGCGGACGCCGTATCCCTGATCAACACCTTCCTGGCTCTGGCGATTGACGCGCGCACCCGCCGGCCGCGCCTCGGCGCCGGATTCGGCGGTTTGTCAGGACCGGCGATCAAGCCCATCGCGCTGCGCATGGTCTGGGAGGCTGCGCAGGCGGTGACAATTCCCGTGATCGGCATGGGCGGCATCGCCACAGGTGAAGACGCGGCCGAGTTCCTGATCGCGGGCGCCAGCGCCGTCCAGGTGGGCACAGCCACGTTCTGGGATCCCCGGGCGCCGCTGCGCGTGGCTCGCGAACTGGACCGGTTTCTGGCCGAGCAGAAGATCCCCAACGTGCGCGAAATCACAGGCACTTTGCAAATGGGAGAAGGAAGATGAAACAGATCGTTGCCACGGAAGCTGCGCCGCGCGCTATCGGACCTTATTCGCAGGCCGTGATTTCACGAGGACTGGTGTTCGTCAGCGGCCAGATCCCGCTCGATCCGGCCACGGGCCAGATGGTCGCCGGCGACATCGCAGCGCAGACTGAGCGTGTCCTGGAGAACCTGCGCGCCATTCTGGAGGCCTGCGGTTCGTCGCTGGACCGCGTCGTCAAGACAACCGTTTACCTGGCTGACCTCGAGGAGTTCCCCAAAATGAACGAAGTCTACGCTCGCTACTTTCCTTCCGCTCCGCCGGCGCGCGCCACGGTGCAGGTGGCGCGACTGCCGCGCGACGCGCGCATCGAAATCGAGGCTATCGCTGAAGTGGGCTGACGCCCTCCGCCCGCTTCAGAACTCCACGCGGAAACCGGCCTGGATCCAGCGGCTGCCCGCGAAACGATTAGGCGGCGTGAACTGCGTGCTGAGCACGCCAAAGGCGCGCGGGTTGTTCAGATCCAGGGTCGGGTTAACGAAGTCCACTTTGTTGAAGACATTGAAGAAGTCGAAACTGATGCGGGCGCTGACGCGCTCGACGACCTGAATGCGCTTGCCCACGGAGACGTCCAGGTTCCAGCGCGGCAGCCCGCGCAACGGGTTGGCGCGGCCGGAGCGGCCATCCTGGCTGATCAGCACTCGCCGGAAGCTCTTGAAGACGCTTTCGGGGTCCGCGAACAGGTTCAGTCCGCTGCCGCCTGTTGCCGGATCGCCCGTGGTACCGACGCCGCCCGTACCCGCCACGTTGCGGTGCACCGTGTTGCCGAACTCCTTGGGATTGCGAGTCGGGATGGCGCCCGAGGAGAAGCCCAAAAACAGGCTACCGCCCCATACCTGGCTGCCCTGGGTGACGGTGAGGGGATCGCCGCTGCGCGCTGTGAAGATGCCGGAGAGCTGCCAGCCGCCCACCAGCCGGTCCAGGCCGCGGCGCCCCGTCCGGAAGGGCAGATCATAGAGCCAGTGGCCCACGAACATGTGGGTGAAGTCATACACCGACGGGCCGTACTCGGCGTTGAGATCGAAGTTGTTCGGCATCACGTTGGCCGAGTTCTGCCAGTAGCCCACCTGGTCCAGGGAACGGGAGAACGTGTAGTTGAGATCGTACGTCAGGCCGTGCGACATGCGCTTGCGCAGCGTGACCATCAGGGCGTTGTAATTGGAGCGCCCCAAACTCGAGCGCAAAAACAGCGTACGCGACATGTAGTTGTTGAAGGGCGGCAATCCCTGCGCCATGCGCCGCAGATCGAGCGTGAGGAACAGGGCGTTGAGATCCCCATTGATGAAATTCGATCGCGCGGCCGAGACCAGGGCCGCCGTGCCGCCCGGCACCTGATTTTCGAACCAGGGCTGCGGAGTGGGCGTCAGGCCTGCGCGCAGGGCCGTAGCCACCGCATCGAAGGCCTGGGCGAATGTCTGCCCGGAGGCAGGATCACGGTGCATGTAGGGAACCTGACCGAGATTCATGCTCTGCGGCAGCTTGCGGGCGTAGCGACCGGCGAAGCCCACTTCCAGCAGCATGTCGGCAGGCAGTTCGCGCTGGATGGTGAAGTCCACCGCGTGGTTCTCGCCTACTTTCATGGTCGGATCTACCTGGAAGGAGAGAATTTCCGGGAACAGGCAGTTGGCCGATCCGGTCTTGCACCAGGGCGGGGAGACCGGGATGGACTGCTCGGGGACCTTGGGTAACGGAATCGTGCCGTCCTGGCCTACGCGGAACACGCTAGCCGCCTGGTTGGGATTGGTGGGGTCGCAGCCGCGGCCGCCCTGGCCGCTGGCGTTGCAAGGCGGCGCGCTGACGTTGATGGTCTGCGCGAAAGCGACGCCCAGCGAAGGAATGATCACGCTTTGCACCGTGTTCTGCCGGTCGTAGATCAGGCTCCAGCCGCCGCGGAACACGGTCTTGCGATCACCCAGCAGCCTGCCCAGCCAGCCGCGCGTGACCGACGGATTCCACGAGGCGGACAGCCGCGGCGAGATGTTGTTCCAGTCCACATCGAAGACGCGTTTCCCGCCCGCCGCTTTGATGGGCAGAAAGGCGAATTCGGGATTGTAGATCTGGCCCTGCTCCGCCGCGCGTCGTCGCGCATTCAGGAAGTTTTCCGCCGTCACAAACTCGCCCGTATCGCGCAGGATCTGGAAGGTGTAGCGGCCCAGACGCTCAGTGGGTGGCGTTTGCCAGCCGTAGCTGAGGCCCAGCGTCACGGTGAGCGACGAGCTGAGCCGCCAGACGTCCTGGAAATAGAACTCGGGGGCGCGGATTCCACGGGTGTCCGATTCCAGCAGCGTGCCGTAGGGAAGCGGCTTGAAGTCGCCATCGCGCACCACCATGATGCTGACGTTGTCAATGATCCCGAGGGCGGAGGCATAGAGCCGATTCCACTGGCGCACGTCGGAGGCCTGCAAGCAATACGTGGTGCGTCCGGGGCCGCAGGTAGGAGGCGCCACGCTGGCCGGCAGCCGGATGGCGCCGTAGTCGGAATCAATCTGGGCCACCAGCGCGCCGAGCGCTCCCAGCACCTTGTCGTCGCGCAAATGCCGGGTAGGCAGGAAGCGCACGTGGGAGCCGAACTGGAAGGAATGACGCCCGCGCACCCAGTTCATGTCCGCGTTCCACTGGAAGATGCGGTTGTCGTTGGCCTGCTTGCGCGCCACCTGCGTGCCGACATCTATGGGTTCGGCCAGCAAGGCGTAGGTGCCCTCCAGAGCGCCCTGATCCAGCGCCACGTAGCCCTCAGGCGTGTTCGTTTCGGGGATGCCCAGGATTTTGGCGGCCTCGTTGGGACGCAGCGAATCCGTCGCCGGTCGCACCCGCACCCAACCGAACCGGAACTCGGCCGTCAGATTCGGGCGGAACGCGCCCGTCAGGCCCACGTTGACCATGTTTTGCCGGTTGGGGAACTGGCGGACGCTTTGCACGTTGCCGTTGATGATGGACAATTGCGCGTTGCTGCGATCCAGCTCGCGGTAATAACGAAAGGCGCCGTCGAGCCGCCAGTTGCTGTTGAGGTTGAAGTCCAGCCGTCCCATGTAGAAATCGCTGGTGAACGGGTGCTGCACGGTGGCCCGGAAGCCGATGGTGTTCAACCCGTCGCCGAGACTGGGATCGTTGCCCGGCGGCAGGAAGGACCACAGCTTGGCGATGGCCGGGCTCAGACCCAGTCCGCGCGGATCGCAGGGCTGGTCGCCGGTGGGTCCGCACAGCCGCGCCGTGGCCAGCGGGTAGGTGTTGATGTTGCCTGCGGCGTCACGGAAGCGCAGCTCGCCGCGGCGCAACGATTCGGTGGGCACCAGCCGGTTGATATCGCTGGAGCGCGGGAAGCGCCGCCCGTCGTAGTTGACGAAGTAGAAGATGCGGTCGCGCAGGACGGGGCCGCCGGCGCGGAAGCCGAAGCGGTTGTCCTTGAGTTCGGGCTCCTTGATCTTGTTCCGGTTGTTGGTCCAGGTGTTGGCGTTCAGATCGTCGTTCTGGTGATACCAGAACAGGGCGCCGTGCAGGTCGTTGGAACCGCGGCGTCCGATGATGGCGACCTGCCCGCCGGCCCCCCGTCCGAAACTGGCGTTGGGATTGGCCACCGCCACCCGGAACTCCTCGACGCTTTCGATGCCCAGATACATATAGGTCGTCAGGCCGCCCACGCTCTGGTTGGTCACCTCGATTCCGTCCAGCGAGAAGGTGCTCTGATCGTTGCGGGCGCCCGTGACCTGACCGTCCGGCGTCACCCCGGGCTGAAGGGTCAGCAGTTCGTTGGCCTGCCGCGTGAAGGTGGGTAATACCGGGAGCGAGCGGCCGGAGAGCACGTTGCCCACGGTGGCGTCCACCGTTTGCAGTTCGGCGCGCGCTTCGGCCGTGACCGCTACCGTCTCCGTGATCGCGCCCACCTCCAGCTCCACGTCCTGCACGTAGCTCCGGGCCACTTCCACACGCAGCGCGTGCACCGTGGCGCTGCGGAATCCCGCCGCGCTGACTTTCAGGTCGTACTGGCCCGGCGGCACCGAAGGGAAGAAGTACTGGCCGGCCTCGTTGGTCGTCTGCTGCCGGCTCAGTTTCGTGTTCAGCTCGACGAGTTCCACGCTGGCGCCGGGCACCACCGCACCGGAGGGATCCTTGACCGTGCCGGAGATGACCGCCGTGGTAGCCGTCTGGGCGAACAAGGCAGGGATCCAACCCCAGCCGATGGCGGCGGCGATGAATAAACATACGGGCGACCGCATAAAGAGACACTCCTGTCCCAACATGGACCCGCGCAGCCAGCGCGCGTCCCGGGTATTGGCAAAATTCTACTTGGCACGCCGTTGTCTGTCAAGCCCGGCGTTTCCCTTTACAACTCAAAGTACTTTCTCCAGCCGGGGCGCGACGGGATGCTAAGCTGAAAGTTCGCCATGAGCGAGCCTGGGAAACGGGCCCTGACGGCCCGGACGTTTTTGCTGCTGCTTTTTTGGGGCTGGTCGGCGGGCTGGGGTCAGCAGCTCGATTCCGGCGAGAAAATCTACCGGGCGGCTTGCGCTGCCTGTCACGGCCAGGATGGCCGCGGGCAGGACCGCTCCATGGTCGGTTTCGAGCAGCCCTTGCCTGACTTCGCCGACTGCAACTTCAACACGCGCGAACGCGTCGCAGACTGGCGAGCAGTGGTCCGCGAGGGAGGTCCCGCCCGGGGCTTTT
>JAPWUP010000241.1 GCA_028275505.1 Bryobacteraceae bacterium | reverse complement strand
CAACCCCGGCCAGGCGAATTCCACGCGGAACGAGTTCAGGAAGCTCCGCACCGGCTGCCAGCCCCACAGCAGCACCAGGATGACGAGGAACGCGTAAGGACCCCAGGCGAGCCACAACTCGCCAGCCGTGTGGCGCCGCAAAGCGGCCGGCTGGGGATCCGCCTCCTCGAGATGGAAACGGTCCCGTGGCTTCCAGACCAGCAAGAGCAGCACGAGGGACCCTATCGCGGCCAGCGAGCTGAGGATATCCGTCAACTGCGGCCCGATCCAGTTCGAGGCAACGAACTGCATACCCGCAAAGCTGATCCCGCACGCAGCCACTGCGGGCAGCACGGGCCTCATCACCCGCCAGCCCCCCATAACCAGAATCAAATAGGCCGGGATGATGAGCGAAACAGGGGCGCAGATGCGACCGGTCGCCGCGCTGAGCTTGTCCATCGGCAGGCCGGTGACAGTAGCCAGGGTCAGAATCGGCGTCCCGATCGAGCCGAACGCCACCGGCGCCGTGTTCGCCAGAAGGCAGATTCCCGCGGCGTAAAACGGGGAGAACCCCAACCCGGCCAGCATCGCCGCCGCCACCGCGACCGGTGTGCCAAAGCCGGCCGCGCCCTCGATGAACGCCCCGAAAGCAAAGGCAATCAAGAGACCCTGCAGACGGCGATCTTCGGTGAGGCTGCCCACCGAATCCTTGACGATCTCAAACTTGCCGGTCTCTACGGTGATCCGATAAAGCAGGATCGCGCAGAAAACCACCCAGCCGATGGGGAACAGTCCGAACGCAGCTCCGTAAGCAACCGCGTTGGCGACCATGCCGGGCGGCATCCGGTAAGCAGCGATGGCGACGATCACTGCGGCCCCGAGGCCGCTCAGGGCAGCCAACCAGGCCGGCTTGCGCTTGACGCCCAACAGATAAAGCAACACAAAGATCGGCGCGGCAGCCACCAGGGCGGACACAGCGAGCTGACCCGCGATCGGGGTATAGTTCTGCCTCCACATCGGTTTTTGCCATTGTTACTCGAGCGCAAAGCCCGCTGTCAAGCATTCGAGACCGCGCAGGGCTACAGCACCAGGGAAGCGACGGGCAAGATCGCTGCGATTCCGAGAAAAAGAGAGCGCCGGGCGCCACACAGGCTTTACCCGGCGCTCGCCTGGCGGCAAACTCAGAAGCTCAGGCGCAGCCCGAAACGGAAGGTCCGCTCGTCTACGCCTTCGCGGCCCGTATTCCGCACGCCCGTGATCTCGAACACGCCGCTGCGGAACGACCCGTCCGGCCACAGTCGCAACCCGTCAATGTTGTTGCTCGGGTTAGCGAAGTGTGGCGTGTTGGTGGCGTTGAAAGCCTCGGCGCGGAATTGCAAACGCAGCCGTTCGGTGATCTGGAAGTTGCGGAACAGCCCCAGATCCAGGTTCACCAGGCCGGGGCCGCGGAGCAGGTTGAAGGCCGCCGTTCCGAAGCGCGGCTCAGTGACGGGACGGAACGCGGTCCAGTCATAGAAGGCCTGCCCAGGGCCGACCCCGCCCAGCTTCTGGGGCTTCGGCTTCACCACGTCGGCGCGCTGCGAGTTGAAAGGCGCATTGAGGGGGCCGGTCGAGCTGACCACGCTGAACGGGTTGCCCTTGTAAGCGAGGAAAACGGCGTTGACCTGCCAGCCGCCCAACAGCGCCGCGGGCACGCCGGAAGTCGCCCACCGCTTGCCCTTGCCGAACGGCAGTTCTGTGATATTGATCACGCTGAAGTTATGCGGCTGGTCCCAACCGCACAGAGCCCGGTTCAGGAAGAAATACTCGGGAATGTTGATGGCCGGCGAATCCCCGCTGTTGGTCACGCCAGCCACACTGATGCACTTGGACCAGGTGTAATTGACGGCCAGATGGTAGCCGGCGCGGAATCGCCGCTCCAGCGTGGCTTGGAGCGAGTCATAGTGGCTGTTGCCCACCGGCCCGACGATCCGCGTCGCAGCCGTGCGGCCAAACCTCTGATAGAAGGCCTGGCTGGGACGACCGCCGCCTGGCCGCCCATAGTTCTGCTCGGCGAACCCGAGGATGTTGTTCTGCCGCGTAGCTACGTAGCCGGCTTGAACCGTGAAGTCCCCCAGCTTCTTTTGCAACATGAAGTTCCAGGACTGGATGTAGCCCCGCTTGAAGCGGTCCTCCAGCGTGTTCACATCCACGGTGCCGGGGATGTCAATGATCCCGTTGCCCAGGTCGGGCTGCCGCACCACCGGAATTCCGTTGCGCAGCAAGCCGGCCGGCTGATAAGGATTCGGCGCCGAGATGGTCAACGACATGAGCATGGGATGGTTGGCGCGCATGGGGCGGGCGAGGTTCCACGGGTCGATCGTGATCCCATAGCCCGCCCGCACTACGAAGGTCTCCGTGGCGCGATACGCGATCCCGAAGCGCGGCGCGAACAGCCTCTTGCTGACTTCCACGCCGCAGTCCTTGGGTACGACACCCACGCCGCAGACATGCATCTTGTTCGTAGCCAGGTTGTAGCGCTCCAGCCCACGATCGGGGCGGGTGGGCATCGGGAAATACTCCCAGCGCGTACCCAGACTTACTGTGAGTTTGCGGGTGAGCTGCATGCGATCGCGCACGTACAAGCTGTACATCGAGGTGCGCGTGCCATACTCGTCCGGGAACTGGAAGATCTTGCCGATGGTTTGCGGCAAGCCCAGCAGGAAGTCGGCGTAACCGTTCCACTGATTGGCGGCCGGGCCGCCGCGCGTGGTCGTCACGCCACCGGTGAAGGTGAAACCGCCGGCGCCGCCATGGCTACCGCCGTAAAACTCGGGTTGCGTGTGATTGAGGTGCTGGAAGGAAATCTCCGAACCGAAACGGATCTCATGGATCCCCCGCAGCCAGCTCACGTTGGCCTGATAGTTGTACTGGGGATCCCGGCGGTAATAGGGCATGTACGTTTCGGTTTCGCCGATCGTGGTGTGACCGCCGATGACGAAGCGCGGCCAGCCGCCCTCGAACCGGCGCGGACCGTTAGTGCCCGGAATGCCCAGGAAATCCAAGCCGAGCTTCTGATCAATTTCCGCCTGCTCGGCGTTGGTATCCATGCGCGTGAAACCGAAGTTGGCGTCCACAATGAAGGTAGGACTGAAGACGTAAGTCCCCGCCAGCGTCAAACTATACGTGGCGCCCCAGCCCTTGCCCGGGTTGTTGAACACGCGCGTCACGTAGGGGCCGGCCAGCCGCCCGAAGACGCGCTCCACGAACTGGTCGTAATTCAGATAACCCCAGCGACCGTACATGGTGAACTTGTCGCTGGCATTCCAGTTGATCTTGGCGTCCAGAATGTGACGGTCGAAAGGCCACCGCCCGCCGCCATAGAAGTTATTGGTGAAGCGGTCCGGGAAAGTCGGCATGGGCGTCAGCTCGACTAGCTTGAGCACGATCGGCTCGAAACGCGAGGGCGGGATGATGTTGCCGGGGAACGGCGTCCGATTGGCCCCTTCGGGGTCGCCCGTGGCCGGATCGTAGACCGGACGGTCGGATTCCGTCATGATTCCGCGCCGAGTGAGCGCAGTGGGAACCGTGTAAAGGCCGGCGGCAAACTGCCGGATCAGGGTGCCTTCGTGGCTGACGAAATAGAAAAGCTTGTTGCGTTTGATGGGGCCGCCGAAGGTGCCGCCGAACTGATTGAAAATGTCTTTGGGATTGCGCTCGCCCGGCGGCGTGAAGAACGGCTTGGCCTTGGTCTTGTTGTTATTGTTGAACCAAAAGGCGGAGCCGTGAATCTCGTTGGTTCCGCTCTTGATCTGTACGTTGATGGCCGCGCCGCCTGCCAGGCCCTGCTCGGCGTCAAAGCTGTTGGTCACCACGTTCACGGTCTCGATCGCTTCCAGCGAAGGCACATAGGCGGTGATGTGCGGCAGCCAGATGTTGTACTGCGTGGCGCCGTCCAGCCGCACGTTGTTGGAAGCCGAGACCGTCCCGTTGACCTCGTATTGAAGCGAGCGCGACGGATTCGAGGGCACCGAGTGCGCATTTCGCGGCTGCGTGAACCCCGGAAGAGTGGCCAGGATGTGCTGGTAATTGCGGCCCGGCGGGATGGGCACGTTCTCGAGCGTCTGGCCCGCAACCTCGGCCCGAACTTCCGCACGGTCGGTTTGCAGGACCGCCGCGCTGGCCGCCACCGTCACCGTTTCCGTCACGGCGCCCACCGCCAGCGTCACGTCCACCCGGGCGACGCTGTTGATCGTCACTGCCACGTCGCTGCGGGTGTAGGTCTGAAACCCGCTCTTGCTGACTCGCACCTCATAAGTTCCCGCCGGAAGATTCGGGAAACTGTAACTGCCTAACTCGCTCGTCGTGGTGCTGCGGCTGAGGCCGGTCTCTTTCTGGGTTACTGTGACGGTAGCCCCGGGAACCGGCGCCTCGCTCGGGTCCACCACGTTGCCCACGATCGAACCATAAAGCACTTGCGCGTACGCTGGCACTCCCGTGAGGACAAGCACCAGCAGAGTGACAAGCCACAGGGCCGGCGCGCACTCACCTCGCCGCCCGGACTGCAATCGGAACATACACACCCCCTGTCCGTAAGACTGGTTCACAAGAGGCCGTTGGCGAAATCGCCCGCCCCCGGCCCCCGTAACTGAAATTAGTGCAGGTTCCGGGTTCACCCAAGCCAAAACCCCCGGCGGATCAGTTTCAGTATATCGGTCAACCCCAAGCGTGTCAATGGCAATCGGTGCAACCCTTTGGCGTCTCCCGGGCTTCGAGGCCGTTTCGCTGCCTCGCCGGCAGTGCCATACTGGAGGCAAGATGATTGCTTCGATTCTGCTGGGCATTGTTCTGGCCGCTCCGCCCGCTGTCACGCCGCAGCAACGGGCTCTGGTCGAGAAGCTCGAACACGCGCTTCTGGCGCCCTGTTGTTACCAGGAGGTGGTAGCCACCCATAACAGCGAACAAGCCAAGGCAATGCGCGCGGAGATTGCCGCCATGGTAGCCGCCGGCAAGACCGAGCGCGAGATTCTGGACTATTACAAACAGCGCTATGGCGCGCGCATCCTGGCCGAACCGGAAGGCGCGCAGTGGTGGGTCATGAACGTGGTCCCCATCATCATGCTGGCCGGGGGCGCGATCATCGTGGTGCGCCTGCTGCGGAAGTGGCGACGGGGTGCAGCCACGGCAGGCGCTTGAGCCTCCTGCGGGTGCGATAGAATGATCCCCGTATCCGGGTGGAGGGCGGCTGCGGCGGGCGTTTGCTAATCCGGCAGGCCTGGCACCCAAGGGCGGCCTCATGCAAAAAATCGGCCGGTACGAAATTCTGGAGGAAATCGGTCGGGGCGCCATGGGCGTGGTTTACCG
>JAPWUP010000074.1 GCA_028275505.1 Bryobacteraceae bacterium | reverse complement strand
CTCGCGTAACGCTGTTGCAGGCTCTCCCGCGCCGCCTGGCTGAGCTGGCCCGAAGCCAACAGACGCTGATACGGCGTGGCCGGCACATCATAGCGGCGATGCACTTGGCTCCCCCTCCGGGTCTTCGACGCCAGCCGCATCACCGGCTGAAAATAGTTGCGCCACAGACTCCAGACCCGGTACAGATCCTTCAGCAGACGGTACTGCAGCCCGCCGCTGAGCCGGTGGTAGCCCACCAGCTTGCGCACGTGCGTCCAGTTCTTCTGCTCCACCCAGCAGTTGTCGTTCTTCTTCAGCGGGCGCGAGCGCGACAGGGCAATCTGGTTCTCGCGACAGTACTCCACCAGCAGGTGATTGATCACCGAGTGGTCGTTGTCGGGATGGATCTCGCGCAGCCGGAAGGGCAAGCGGCGGCGAATGGCGTCCAGAGCGCAGCGGGTGCTCTGTTGGGTGCGATCCATCACCGGCTCGCCTTCCCACCAGTTCGAGGCGATGTCCACCGTGGACAGCGTCCACAGGAAACGGCCCGCGGTGGACTGGCCGCAATGGGCCACGAAGTCCACCTGGAGGTTACCCACTTGGCGGCGGTCCCATTCCTCAGCCACCTTCAGCGGGATCTGCTCCAACAGCAGACGGCGCATGGAGCTGCCGCGCTGCCGCGCCAGGCGCAGCCGGCGCCGCTGGGGCGCCAACAACCGATCAGCGGTTCTGGCCGAGATCCTGACTAGCTTGGCCGCCACCTCCTCCGGGCAGTGCCACCAGCCTTGCTGGCGCAACCGCGGCACTTGCTCGCGCAACAGGGGCGCCAGCCGCTGCCCGCAGGGGTAATCAAACAGCGTCCACAGCTCGATCAAGGCGGCGGCCACCGCGGCGTCATAAATGCGCCGGCGTTTGGCCCGGGGGCGGCGCACCAGCGTCACCGGGCGAGCCAGCTTGCGGATGATCACCTTGCGCGCCAGGCCAGTGCGCTTGACCGCTTCATCCAGCAGTTGGCTCTTGACCGCTTTCCGCGCCAGAACGTACTCCTCGCGCAGCTCCCGCAAGTATTGGTTGCGAGCTTCGGCATCCATGACCTCAGTGTGAGGCCCGTGGCCTGCCTCCAGCCCAGCCTGCCCTTTTCGGCTATCAGCGGGAGGGTCCTCGGCGGCGCGGCCAGGACCCGTCAAGGGCGAGCGCGGCGAGCCGGAGGGCACCCTTGACGGGTGGCCGCGCTGCCCAAACTCGCCCTCGGCGAAAAGGGCAGGCGAGCGTCCGCTACGGTTACTTTTTTGCTGACCCAACGATCCCGCCTTCGGTGACATTTTCGATGACCCAATTCGGCGGCTTCCAAGTTGAGACGCACGGCCTGCTGGTGCGTGCGCGGCGCGCGCTGAGGCGGAACGGGGGAGCCCATGCAGCATGAGCGCTGCCTGATCACGGCCCGGCTGGCCGGCCCCTGCGCTTGCTGCCGCCAACCCGCTTGGCCCGCGCACGTCTGGCCGGACGGCAGGACTTACTGCGCCGGGTGCTGCGGATGCCGCCCCGCCCGTAATCCGCGCGCTAAGGCCCCAGGAAGCCGCGCTATTGCGCCGGCGGGGCCGGGGAAGACCCGGAACTACCCATGCCCCGGCGTGCGTTTCTGGGGCCGTTTCTGGCCCTACGCGGGCCATCGTACGGGCCGGCCTGCCCGGCGCTGCGCCCGCTTCAGGCTACCGCCAGCATGCCGCCCGCCCGAAGGGGCCGGTCAGGCTACCGCCCCCAAAGGGCTGCGAGCACGCGAAAACGTTTCTGCGCCCGGATGTTCCTGGCATAATTCCAACCGGAGGATGAACGATGACCCAGCCAGAACTTGAGAAACAAATCCGACAGCTTGCCGAGGCCGAGTTCAACGCCTGGCCGAAACTGGCGCGACGCGGGACTTGGCACGGATCATACCGGGGCATAGCCTGACGCAAAGCGTCCCGGAGCGTTGCACCACGTCCCACCTGATGCTAGAGGCCGCCAGGCAGGTTGTCAGCCGCGTGGCGGAGCGTTACGCGGAGCTCATGGGATGGGCCGCATCACCCTGGTACCGCAACGCACTGCGGCATCACAGCGTCGAGATGCCTGCGACTTAGTAAGTCAGTTAGCGCGTAAGGTTACTACAACGCACTTATATCGGATACGTCTATGGTATAAGTGCGCCCTAATTCCTGGGCTTGGTTCGGAAAAATTTTCCGTGACGATGCGACATGATTTCGCTATAATGTCAGCGAGGATACATGACCCCGACGGATAATAATCGCGTTTGGCCAACCGAAAAGGAGGTCGCGAGGCTGTTAGGCCTGTCCGTGGCTACCTTGCGGAACTGGCGCAGTCAAGAGATGCGCCTGGGCCGCAAGCCAAGGCTGAATTGGCGGAAATTTGGGGGTGCAGTAAGGTATTACCTGCCGGATCTGATGAACCGGGCGGTGCCGGATGCTGCGCCTGGCCGGCGAGATCTATGAGCAGGAAACGGATTTCTCAAGAGTTGAAGTTAGACCTGGGCGTTAAGGAACCTGCCAAAGCTGGTGATCAGCAGGCGGTTGTCCGCAACGCGCGGGGGCAATTTGTGCCTGGAGTAAGCGGCAACCCGGCTGGCCGCAAGCAGGGAAGCCGCAACCGAGCGACACTTATGCTCCAGGCATTGCTGGAGGGTGAGGGCGAGAAAGTGGTGCGCAAGGCCGTGGAAATGGCGCTGGCCGGCAACGAGACGGCCTTGCGGCTCGTCTTGGAGCGACTGATCCCGCCCGTCAAAGAGCGGCCCATTAGCCTCGAGTTGCCCGCGCTGGGGAAGGCTTCCGATGTGGCCGAGGCGGTACGGCGTGCACTGGAAGCGGTAGCGGCGGGCCAACTGACGCCTTCGGAAGCCGAAACCGTACTGAAGCTGCTGGAGGCCTTACGGGCCGCCCTGATCTACCAGAGGGGCGACCTCGAGGTAGAGCAATTCGACCGCCTCTTTGAGGCGATCTGAGGGAGAGCACCGCACTGCGAACCTCGTCACCGGTGATCTCGGCAACGCGGTCCGGCGCCGGGTCAAAGTAGGCGTCGCGGCGAATCCTCCGTTCATAAACACAGTGGTGACCAGCAAGATCGGCGGCAATTTTCGAAACTGGCCATTTTGACCACTTTTTCCTCACCCTTCGGCCGCCCAATCGGCCCCTTTTCCGCCCGGTACCGCAGGCCGCTGTAATAGGAGACCTCTGCCGGCGTCAGGTTGCGCCTACCTAACTGGTTCCGGGTAACCCAGCGCTTTGCCGATGAGATGTCGGGAAACGACAACCCCATGATTTCGAAAGGAAACGCCGTGCCGCTGGGCGACTTCGTAGCGGTGGTGGCCATCCGAGAGGACCAGCGCAATAAGGCGGATGAACGCGTTGCCATGCCGTTCAGGAAAACGCGGGGCGAGATTCCCTTCGGCTATCGGCTGGCTGCCGATGGCGTTCACGTGGAAGCGGATGCGAAGGAACAGGCGATTCTCACCCGCATGCGAGCACTTTTTCAGCAAAAGGGCTCCGCGAGCTGGTGGGCCTGCTCCGGCGTGGGCGGAGCGCGAGTACCCTACACTCAGCCTAAGAGCACATGAGTAACACCTAGTCCTATGTCCCCAGGCTGCGGGCCGAATTGAAGGAGGGACTGGAACAGTACCAGCGGCTTGCGCACCCAAGAGAACTGGAGTTCCTGTTGCGACTGCTTTGGGACGCATCAGAGCTTCGCGGAGTTGGGCCGGAAGATGGGCTAGCGAGCCTCTGAGACGGCCCTCCGCCCGAACTTCAAGCGACGCCTTTCGAGGTTCCTGAGGGCGCCCCCCAAGCACATCTCCGAGGTCTCGAGCTGTGTACGTTGGCTGAAGGAAATGAAGGCACAAGGCCCGGGCGCGTGCCGGCAAGCATAGCGCCGGACGGCTTTCGCCAGGCGCGAGTCTAAGATCGACAGGTTGGCGTAAGCTATTCAGCCCTTGGCATTTGAGACGGGTAACGTCGTATATACCAAAGGCTCAGTCGCGGATGGCACCAAGGGCCCGGCTCGGGCGGCGCGGCCCTGCCCGGCTTTGTCCGCATGCATCAGGACCCGCACCCTGGGCTTCCCATCGGAAGGCCGGCAGGATTCGACGATGCGCCTATAGGTTCCCCTCGGACGCTGGCCGACCTCGCCGGCCACCGATGCTGCGCCGGTGAGCGGTGCGGCTTGGCTGGAGGGCGCGACGGTTCGGCGCAGACCGTAACAGGGAATCAGATCGGCAGGGCGACAGTTACGGCGCCGGGGCCGTCGCAAGCATTCGTGCAGAAGATCGGCTACGGGTTGAGGCGGGCGGTGTCCGTGCAGCCGGTGCCGGCATAGCGGGACTTGCGGGCCAGCACTTGGGCGGCGTAGCTTTGGACTGCCTGCCGGGCCTCGGGCGCAAGCCCTCGCCAGCCCCACCCGCCGTTGTAGGCGCGCAACGCCTCTGCCTCGTCGCCGGTTTCCTCGAGCAGGCCCCGAAGGATGGCCAGCCCGGCGCGGACATTGTAGAGAAAATCTTGCTCCAGGCGCTGAGGGTCGTAGCCCAATCGCTGGGCCGTGGAGGGCAAAATCTGAGCGGCGCCCAGCTCGCCCGCCTGCCCGCGCACGGGATGCCGAAACCCGCTTTCCTGCTCGATGAGGGCCAGTGCCAGGGCGGGGTCCAACCCCAACTGGCATGCGATTTGGCGGACGCGCTCGCGGCGCGAGCCGACGCGCTCCTGTGGCATGGGCGGCACCGGGCTGGTGCGCAAGGCAGGCCTGGGCGCTGTGGGCAGGGCGCCTCGTGCGGGCGGGATTCGCAGCAGCGACTGGACTTCGATTCCCTGCTCGATGCGCCGCCACAACTCGCGCCAGTCACGATCCTGGTAGCGGGCCTGGGCCAGGGCCGCCTGCGCAGCCAGCACCAGGGTCCAGCCGACAGCCGTGCGCGGCATCGGGCAGAGCCGTTTATTTACGCTCCTTGGCCTGCGAGGCTTTCGCCGGCCCAGCCTGAGACGGACCCGCTTCCACGAGCTGGTGCAGGGAATCGTAATAGTCGAGCCAGAGCTGGCGTTTCTCGTCGTTGAGACGGAGTTGCTCTTCCAGGAGCTCGATCAACGTCCCGTAGGAGTCCACCAGAGCGCGGCGGGCCTTCTGAGCCTGGGCCTCGTTGTGCTGGAAGGCGTCGTAAAGTTTCTGCTGGGCGGCGATGTTTTCAGCCAGTTGCGCCAGCAAGCTGTTGGCTTCGGTCAGCGAGCGCTGCTCGTGCTTCGGGAGGCCTGCCGCGCTCAACTTTTTGGCCAGGCGCTTTTGCTCTTCCAGCAGAACGTCCAGCTTGCGGGGATCCGGAGCGGGCAACGGGGGCGTCATTTGCGGCTCGTCCTCCTGGAAGCGCGCCAGTTCGCGCTGGAGAGCGTTGAGGACGGTCTCCAGGAATCGGGCGCGTTGCTGGTGATAAGCGAGGGCGTGCTGGCGACCGCGTTCGATGCGGGCGAGCACGCGCTCGGCGGGGGCCGTGAAGAGGCTGCGCTCCAGGCCGGCGTCGCTGGCCTCCCATTGCTGCCAGGCCTGCTCGAGCAGCTTGTGCTGCTTGGCGATGTCGGTCTCCGAAGGCGAAACCAGCGTGATCTGCTGTGCGATCAGGGATGAGCCGAGGATCAGCAACAGGATCGCGGGCTTCATCGCAGCACCTCCCGAGGGGACCGAGTGGGGAACACATACGGGCCAGGACTGTTCTGATGACAATGGAGCTTCACACGCAGAGTGACGCCGTCGTAGAAGGCCTTCCAGAGCCGGGACTCGGCCTTAACCAGCGCGAGCTGGTCACTAGAGGCGCGCTCGCGCTCGCGGGCCCAGCGCAGGAGGGCCTCCAAATCTTTCCGGCTCTGATCAAATTCACGCAGCGTATCTTCGGTGAGGCGCCTTTCTTGTCGGAGTTTGCTAATGATCTGGTCCAACGTGGCCGCCGACTGGCTATCGTCCGAGGAGCCCACGGTCCGGAGGCTGGAGGCGAGTTCGGTGCGGCGTCGCTCGGCCGAGGCTAATTCTTGCGCGATTTGCTTCAAGTGCGCCTCCAGCTCGGCGCGGTCCACGGTCAGGCCGGGTAGTTTCCTCTCCAGGTCCTCCCGCACTTCGGTGGCGTACCGCTGGTGTCGCTGGAGATAGTTCGTCCTCTGCCCAAACATCTCGAAGGCGGCGTCCTGCGCCTCCTGGATGCGCCCGACGAGCTGTTCAGCGCAGGGCGGCGAGCTGTCCAGCTCCTCCATGAGGGCCTGGTGCAAAGTGAGCCAGCGGGCTTCGGCCGCGAAGGCGCTCTTGAGTTCCTCCTCGAAGGGATCCCCAGCGCGATTGGTCGTGGCGCGCGTGGGACGAGCCGGGGCTGGCTGGGTAGCCTCGGTCTCCTCGACCGGCTCGGCGACACGGTTGGCGCTGCTGAACGGCGAGGGTCGTCGGCTTTGCGCCGCTGCGAACCCAACCAGCAGCGCTGCGAGCAGCAGACTCAGCGAGAGACTCCTCATCGTAAACCTCCTAAGCTTCTATAGACCGGCGGCGGAATGTTCCTTACCTGCGGCGCCGGGGCGGAGGGATTTTTTTGTTTCTGGTTCTCGTAAATCCAGTAGCCGGCGTAGCCGATGCCGGCGACCACCACGGTTGTCAGGAGAACTTTGCCCACGATGGCGGCGGCGCGTCCGGGCGGTTTCAGGGCGCGGGCGCGAGCGATGCGTTCCTGCAGGCCGGCCTGCTGGCGGTTGAGCCGTTCCGCATCCCGATACAGCCTGAGGGCGTGCGCCGCCTGGCCTTCGTCCAGGGATCGGTCGGCGGTGCGCACCAGGCGGGCGGCCTCAGCCGCCCGGGCGTCGGCCTGTTGCTGGAGGCTGCGCAGCGCGGCATCGCAGGGGGGCGGATTCAACTCGGACAGGCGTGCCCGCAGGGTTTCGAGCTGACCGGCTTCGAGCAGCGGCTCGAGCTGGCGCGGGGCCCCCCGGAGCTGTTTGGCGCGCTGCTCGAGCTCATGGCGCTCAATTTCCAGGCGGGCAAGCAGAGCGGCGGCGGTATCGCGCTCGCGCGGCTGCGGACTGCGGAACTCGCGCACCTGCTGGATAGCACGCTGCATCCAATCCAGAGCCTGCTCGTACTGGCACTGCTCAAAGAGACTTTGGGCGTAAGTGGCCTGCGAGCTGGCGTAAATGAGCGGATCCGGTCCCTGCGGCTGCACGCCGGACCCCAGCAGCAAAACGGTAACGATGAAGATGGTGATCATGGCCAATGCCTTTCATGTAAGGAAACGTCCAAGGGCGACGAAGTCTTACTCGCCTTCTCAGCCGACCGAGCCTCCACGGCGACAAGGAGGAAGCCGGAGGGGCTCGCGGCATCGAAGCGCAGGTGGATGCGGAACAGCGACTGGCCGGGTCGAACATGGCGGCTGGCGCAATCGAGGATGAGGGACTGCAACGCGGGAGGAAAGAGTGCGTAGAAAATGCAATCCTCGGGACAGAGGCTGAGGATCGGCGCCAGCTCGGGCCAGGCCTCGGGATCCCAGAGCCGAAACGCCACCCAGTCGCCGAAACGGGTGGGTCCGAGAGGCTGAAAGTCGCGTGCGCGGAAACTCTCCCGCAGGCTGCGTGGGGATACGACGGTTGCCACGCCGATACGGCCATCGAATCGCCGCAGCACGGGCAAGAGTTGGCGACTGTAATCGGGCAGGACGGCAATCGCGATCCCATCCAGAGAGCGGCGTGGGCGCGGCGAGCCCGGTGGGAGCGAGGCTGCGGCCGCGCCGCGGCTGGTTGGTTGCTGCGTGCGACGGCTGGAAGACTCTGGCGACGGGGCGGGAACCAGCAGGATAGCTGTGCGACCGCTGAGGGACGGCGCCGGGGGAGCGGGAAGCGATGAGAGCCAGGCGGGCAGCGAGAGACAGCCGGCGACCAGCAGATGTAGCAAGAGGCTCATCCCGAGGGCCGCGGGACGAGGAAGCGAGGAAGCGGGCAGCGTGACCACTGCCGCGAGGTGGTCACTCGGGATGTTGTCCTGCGTCGCTGAGAGCATCGCCACATCGTTTGAACGTTCGGAGGTCGGGTTGTCTTACGGGATCTTGCCGTTCATGCCCCCGCTCGCGCCCAGGGTCCGGGCGGGGGCCGGACCCCGGCACAAGGAGTTTGTGGTTCTCAGCCCAACGGGCGGAAGCACCGCCAGCAGCGCCGCCCCACGGTGAGTTCGCCGGCCAAGCTTCTCAGGCGTTCCCGCCACTGGGGTGGGCAATCCTCGTAGTTCGCGGCTCGGGTGAGCGCATTCACGACGTGATATTCGCTGCCGCCCAGTTCTTCGGCGCGGTACGCGCTGCGGACGAGTTGGGCCACTCGGTCGGGCAGGTGCTGGATGAGTTGTTCGAGGTCGGCTTTTTGTTCGATGGTGTGCTCGATTCGTGGAATCAGTACAGTTCGAATGTAGCCGACGGCGGCCAGGGAGGCGCTGTGCAGCTTTTCGAGGAAGGCCGTGCGCTCTGTCGCGAACAGCTTGCGCTCCGAACCCGGGTGGCCGGCCGGGGCCATCATTCCGTTGCTACACACCACTCGGTACCCGACAGCGTGAACCACCGGTAATGTCCAACCGCAGAGGTCTACCCTCACCGCGAGGCAGAAGTGGTGCCGGTCCTTCTCTCTGGGGCTGTGCGTGAAGACGTGCCAGAAATTTTCGGTGGTGAACAAGAGCGTCAAATTCGGCCACTCGCCATCCGGCTTTCCGGCCAGGCACGGCTGATCCCCCAAGGCTCGGGCGCAAACGGTGGCGACGTCCGAGGGTTTCAGCTCGAGGTCCTTCCAGCCCGGCGCCAGCCAGTCCAGGATTCGGTCACCCTGCACCAAGGCGTGGGTGAACCAGCTCCAGCGCCTCGCCAGTTGAACGTTCAGGGTTTTGCGGATCAGTTCGTCAGGAAGCTCCGCGAGCAATGCAGTGGGGATGCGGGCCAGGCGGGCCATGCGCTCCAGCGCGCGGCGCTCGAGCAGCATGGGCTCGGAGCCGGCCAGGCGAACGGTGACCGTCACGAGCTGGCCCCCGTCCCTCCGCACGACGCCGTGCGCCACGGGATCGCGGGCCGGAATCGCGCGAACGCCAGTTGGCACGAGCTCGTTGAGCTCGTCGAGGACCTGCTGCGTTATAGGGATTAGCTCAAGCGTGGCAGGCATTAGAGATACCTCCTGTTATTTACCAACGCCGAACGTCGAGCTGGCCTTACGTCGGGGCGGTCCGGTCGTGAGGAGCAGAATGGAATCCTTCCGCGCCGGTCCCGCTGCCGCCGTGACGAGGCGGAGGGACTTGTCCCGGATTGGCGACTGTCGGGGACCGCCCACCCTCAGATTGAGTTCGACTGAACTACAAAACGGGGCCCGCCTGGCGGGAGCGCAGCTTACCGGCTGGGGACGTTCGCAGGCTGCTTTCTGGCTCCTTTCGCACGAGCGACGGGATCTATCGCCCCGTGAACCGGCGCCATGTCCCCAAGCCGGCTGATACCCGCATTCTCGCAAACAGCGCGCTTTGCGAGGCGGTGCGTTTCAGTCATCTAAGTTAGTAGCCTCAACGGCTTGCCCCCGATCCGTGCGTGTGCAAGCGACTACGGATGCTGTCCGCCGCCGAGGTACTCGTCGGACCGGGGCGGAGGCGCCTGTCACCAGGCTTGGATGACAGAGTTTCGGTCCCAGATCGCCCTTCGTCGCTGATGCGGCGGGCTCTGGTCGGCAAAGCGTCGCGCAGTCGTGTGGGCTTCAGCCACCAGGGTCGTCTGCTTTGCAGATGCACGGGGAGGTTTTCGGCTTGGCCAGCGCGTCGGTTGTAACCATGGTGTCGGCGAAAGGCCCAGATCGAGCCAGTCCTAAGCTGGTTGCGCTCCGTTTCGAGCTTCGGTTCCGCACAGCCTCGATGGCGGTCTTGGAACCGGGGAACCAAGTCATTCCTAAACAAACCAGCCGCCCGACGACGTCATACCCAGCTACGCGTGGGCCACACTGGACCCAAGCCGCAAATGGACACTACGGATTCTGACTCGCCGCCAGTTGGATGGGAACGCGCACGGGTTATAATTGACAAAATTCAATGGACGCCGTGTAAGGTCCGGACGCATGGCATCGTAGTCCTTATTGACGGGGAGCAATATGCGACGCGGCCGATCCAGCCGGAATCAAAGCCGTATGACGAGCCCGGAATCCGAAGCTTCGGACGACGGCCTTCCCGCGTTATCGGACGAAGTGCTGATGGACGTCTTCTACAACACTGGTGACCGCGCGGCGATCCAGGAGCTCCACCGCCGATACCAGACAAAGCTTGCGGGGCTCTTCTTGAGCCAAGGCGTCCGCCGCGAAGAGGTCGAAGACCTTGTGAACGAGACCTGGCTGAGAGTTCTGCGAACGCGCGATCGCCCCAGGGCACGATTCCAACCGGGGGATGGGCGGAGTTTCGCGGCGTGGCTCACCACGGTCGCCAGCAACTTGGCAAAGGACCGCTGGCGCAAGTCACGCGGTGGTAAAGTCGTCTCCTTTGAAGATCTCGGTCCTGGTGAGAACGCCGACGGTGACCGCAGACGTCGCCCGGACGAGCACCCGCGTGACGTCGCTCCCTCGGTTGAGTCGCAACTCTATGCTCACCGGCTGCTCGAGCAGCTCCTTGGGGCACTGCCAGAAACCCAGCGCAAGGATTGGGTCTTAACGGCAATCTTCGGCTTCACGGCCGCGGAGGCGGCCCATGTGACGGACAGCACAGAGGGGGCCGTCCACACGGCGCTCTCTCGAGCGCGGGACCGGCTGGAAGAACTGTGCGCCGGCGATTCACACTACCGCCAGTTGACCGAACCGGGAGTGGTTGGTCGCCTCATCGCAACACTGGACGCAACAACCAAGCTGATCAACCGCGTCTTCTCTAACGACGAGAAGCGCCGACTCCGCGAGTTGCTCTCAAGCAACGCAACCCAGGGAGGAGGCACAGGATGCAGGACGACAAGGACTTGACTCCCAGCGAAGTGCTCGATCTCTTGCTCTACCGCTACCGCGAGAAACTCTCCGACGTGCATGTGCGGCAAACCGAGGCTTGCCTGTCACTGTTCCAGTTCGATCCCGAATCGGTTGAGCAGTGGACCGAGGCGGAGCGGGAGCATGTGCGGACTTGCCCGACGGGCTACTGCCAGCGCATGCTGGCCCTGTCCTGGCGAGGCGAGCATCCGCCTCTGGCCCACTTGAGTCAGTTTGCCCGCGGCGAGTATCCCTACCCGAAGGCCATGCAGTTCCACCTGGAGCACGACCGCTGCCAGCGCTGCCGGGTGGTGGTCCATGTGCTCAAGACACTGCGAACGGTGGCGGCGACGGTTGCGGTCGTCTACGGCGAAGGACTGCTCCGGCAGCCGGAGGAGGCGGCGGCGTTTGCTGAGCCGCGGGCGCCGGTCTATCTGCGCCAGACCTCCGAGGACGGCAAGCTGATTGTGACCGTGGTGGAGACCGATCCGCCGGAGCACGAGCTGAAGGTGTATGTGGAGGCGCCGGGCTGCGGGGAGGGGGGCGGCAGGGTGCGGGTGACGCTGGCCGGGGAGAGCGCGACGCTGGAGCGGGAGCTGGAGCTGGAGAAGACGGAATTTGGTTGGGAAGCGGAAGCTTCCTTTGGAAAGTTCGAGGAGGCGGTAGCCCGGCTGGGTGAGGACTGGGTGGTGGTCGCGGTGCTTCTGGAACCGGAGGGGTAGCGACAAGCATGGCGCTGGTGGAGGAGCTAGTCGAGACGCTGCAACTGTTCGCACAAGGCCAGTGGCTCCTCTGGCAGCAACTGGCCGGCGACTACGGCCTGTTGCGTCGGGGGCTGCGGGAGGCGGTGGACAACCAGGCCACAGTGGCCCTGCAGGGCTGCTGGGACGCGCTCAAGCGCGCGGATGTGCCTCGTGTGATCGCTCGCTACTACTACCGCCAATTTCGCGAGGTGGATTCCGACCGGCTGGCGCGCAACGCCCGGGCGCTGGTGGCCACGGCGCTGGTGGCGGCTTGGGCCAAGCAGAGTCCGCCGAGCCCGAAGAGCGTCGAGCAAGCCGAGGACTGGGCGCGGCAGGCAGCCGAGCTGCTGGGCGGCGCCGTCGGCGGGGGCACGCCTGGTTCACTGGCCGCATCGCTGAATTGGACCACAGGGATGGAGCCGGCGGAGCTGATCGAAGAGATCTACCAACATCTGGCCGGTGAGGGCTATGAGGTCACTGGGGCGCGGCACTGGAGCCTGTATTGGGTGGGGGCGTCTCGGGCGGAGCGCAGGCTGCGGGTTCCGGTGGCCTGCGTGGTTCGTGGCCAGGGTCATCTGGGCGATCTTTACCTGGAGCTGCTGGCCGCAGGACCCGATGTGCTCATCGAGGATCCGGAGATGGCGCTGTGGCCGGTGGGCGGTTCGTTTCTGGAGACGCTGGAGCAGGCCCGCCGAGGAGTGAAGGGTGCTTTCTCGTGGCGGTTTGCCTTCCGCCAGCCGCAGAGTGTGGGGCAAGTGCCTCTGGTGGGGTACTCGGCGGGCGGGGCGGCGGCGGTGGGTTTTCGGCTGCTGGCCCAAGGGCAGCCCTATGATGCCGGCTGCCTGATCGTGGCTGGGATCGGCAAGGAGGGCGAAAAGGAGGGCGAACTCCGCGCCGTGGGCGGGGAGCGGGAGAAGCTGGATGCGGCGGCTCAGGGCGGCATCCGGCGGGCGGTGGTGGCGCCGGAAACGGAGCTGTCGCAAGCGGATCGAGAGGGATACGCCTCGCAGAAACTGGCCATCGAAGAGCGGCCTACGGTGGATGACGCCTGCCGGTTTGCCTCGGATCTGCCGCAGCAGTTGATCAAGTATTTGCGGCTGTTGGAGGAGGCGCCGGACGGCGAGGCGCCGCCGTACCTGGCGGGCCGCAAGCCGAGCGAGCTTTATGTGGCGCCGGACGTACTGGTGCGGGTCAAGAGGGTGCGGGAGGAGCCGCCGGGGCCGGGAGGACGGGAAACGGTCAGCGAGCCGCGTGGCGTGAGTCGGCTGCCGGAGACGGCGCTGGAGGTGGGGGAGGTTTACCCCTACGGGTTCCGGGTGGAGGAAGCCGACGAGCGGCTGGCGTGGCAGCGGGTGCGCAAGCGGATGGAAGGGGTACAGCGTGCGGTGGTGGTGCTGGGGCCGCCGGGGCAGGGCAAGACGCAACTGGTGCGGATGACGGCGCGGGAGCTGGCGCGCGAGGCTCGGGAGGCACTGGAAGAGCAGCGGGAGGCATTCGATCAGGTGCCGCTGCCCGTGGTCGTGCGCTGCCAGGCGCTGGCTGAGGAGAAGATCCCTACTAACGTGTCGGCGGAGGATGAGCTGCGCGCACGGATCGAGCAATTGGTGCGTGCGGCAGGGGCATCCGAGGCGGCGGCCCAATATATCGCCGGGCACTGTGACCAGGCGCGCTGCTGGCTGTTCTTGGACGCGCTGGACGAGGTGATGGAGCCGGCTCGCTTGCAAGCCTTCTGGGGCGTGCTGAGGCAGTGGCAGACGCGGGTGGTTCTGACCTCGCGTCCGTATGCCTATGAAGGCGGCCTGCCGTTTCAGCCTTTGGAGTGCCGGCTGGCGCCGTTTGTGGCAAGGCAGACGCGGGCGCTGGTGGAGCGGTGGTACGCGGGGGATAGCGGGCGTGCCAATCCACTGCTTCAGACTCTGCGCAGCTCGGTGGGTCTGGCGCAGATGGGGCAGAACCCGCTTTTGTTGACGCTGGTGTGCTGGCTGGCGGAGGGACACCCGATCACGCCGGATTTGAGCCGCAGCCAGCTGTACGAGTGGATGGTGCGAGATCTGCTGAGCCTGGACCGTAAAGGCAATCGGGATCCGGTGCGCTCGGATGAGCTTTTGCCGCTGGTGCGGGAGATCGGCTGGCGGTGGTTCGAGGCCACTCAGGGAAAGAAAGCCCTGCCGCAGGGGCAATTGCGGGAGTGGGTTTGGGAGAGCTGTCACCGACCTCTGCCGCGCGGCGTGCCGGCGGCGCAGGCCGTGTCGCTGACCCCGGCCGCCTGGGCCGACGACCTCATTAGGGAGCTCGCGCGTGAGAAACGGTTTCTAGCGGTGTTCGAGTGGAACCGGCAGCCGGCGTATGTGTTCCCGCACCGCTCGATCCTGGAGTTTCTGGCCGGGGCGGAGCTGGCCGAGAAGCTGAAGGGTGGCCGCCAGCGCAAGTGGTGGGATTTCGTGGACCGCATGGCGTGGGATCCGGGCTGGGAGGGTGTGCTCCTGTTTGCGGCAGGCCAGCTGGGCGAACGGGTTAACGAGCTCGCCAGCCGGCTGCTCGATGGCGAGGACGACATTTTCCGTCACCGGCTGGCTTCGGCCGCCATGTGTTTGGCGGAAGCCCCAGCAACTGTGCGCAAGCAGGGATTGGTGGATTCCATCACGAAGGAGGTTTGGAACACCTGCTATAAGGAGAGTGCATGGGTCGTGGGCGAGCTGGACCATCTGAGCAAGGCTTGGGCAGCGGCAGCGCGGCTAAATGGCCGGGTCGGGAATCGTTCTCTGGTGGAGGAACTCGAACACCGGATTCGCCAGGGGGACGAGCGCTCGATCGAGCTGGCCGGGAGATTGGGACTTGTTGCGTGGCGGCGCAGGCTGATTCCCGCGGTGCTGGCCGCACTCGAGAGCGCGGACCGGTCGGTCCGCAAGGCTGCCGCCCAAGCTCTGGTCCCGCTTCGCGAAGCGGCGGCTGCGCATCCCCAGGTCATTCCCGGGCTGCTGGCCGCGCTCAAGGACCGGGACTGGTTGGTCCGCTGGGCTGCCGCCCGAGCTCTGGGCGCGCTTCGCGAAGCGGCAGCTGCGCACCCCGAAGTCATTCCCGTCCTGCTGGCCGCGCTGAAGCATGAAGACGAGGGCGTGCGCCAGGCTGCCGCCAAAACTCTGGGCGAGCTGGGAGAGGCGGCGGCTGCGCGCCCCGAAGTCATTCCCGCGCTGCTGGCTGCGCTCAAGGACCGCGGCCGGTTGGTCCGCCGGGTTGCCGCCGAAGCTCTCCGCGAGGCCGCGGCTGCGCAGCCTGAAGTCATTCCCGCGGTGCTGGCCGCGCTCAAGGACGGGGACTGGCGGGTCCGCGAGGGTGTCGCCCAAGCTCTGGGCGAGCTGGGCGAGGCCGCGGCTGCGCACCCTGAAGTCGTTCCCGCGCTATGCGCCGCCCTCGAGGACCGGCACCAGGACGTGCGCAAGGCTGCGGTCCTAGCTCTCGGCAAACTGGGCGAGGCGCACGGTGCGCACCGTGAAGTGATTCCCGCGCTGCTGGCCGCGCTCAATTGCCAGGACTGGGAAGTCCGCGTTGCTGCCGCCAAAGGTCTGGCCCAGCTGGGCGGGGCAGCGGCTACACATCCTAAAGTCATTCCCGCTCTGCTGGCCGCGCTCAAGGATCAAGACAAGGAAGTGCGGGAGGCCGCTGCTGAAACTCTGGGCGAACTACGCGAGGCGGAGGCTGCGCGCCCTGAAGTCATTCCCGAGCTGCTGGCCGCGCTGAAGGATGAAGACGGGGGCGTGCGCCAGGCTGCCGCCAAAACTCTGGGCCAACTGGGCGGGGAGGCGGCTGCGCGCCCTGAAGTCATTCCCGAGCTGCTGGCCGCGCTAAAGGATGAAAACGAAGGCGTGCGCCAGGCTGCCGCCAAAGCTCTCCGCGCGCTTCGCGAGGCGGCAGCTGCGCACCCCCAAGTCATTCCCGCGCTGCTGGCCGCGCTCGAGGACGACGAAGGGTTGGTCCGACTGGCTGCTGCCTGGGCTCTCGGCGGGCTGGGTGCCGCACGCGCTGCGTATCCTGAAGTCATTCCCGCGCTGCTGGCCGCGCTCAAGCACTTAGACTGGCCGGTCCGCTTGGCTGCGGCCGAAGCTCTGGGCGAACTGGGCGGAGCGGCGGCTGCGCACCATGAAGTCATCGAGGCGCTATCGGCTGCGCTGAACGATCGCGCCCGGTTCGTCCGCTATGCTGCCGTCGCAGCTCTGGGCAAGCTGGGCGCGACGGCCGCCTCGAGGCGCGATGTCTTCGCGGCGATGTACAAGATCTACCGAACGGATTCGGATCTCGCCGAACGAGCCCTCGCCCTCTGGGACCGCCAGGGTCTGCGCATCTTCCTTAGACGCCGCGGCTTCACCGTGCGCACCATTGCGGAACTCACGCAACGTTCCCGCACGTAAGCCCGCTGACCACGCACGCGTACAATTCCATAGCACCGCAGTCTAGCATCATGAGCTTGGCATGACGGGGCGAACGTGCACGAGGATAGGCGACTTATCGTACGTCACTGCGTGTGGCCGGAATACGGCGGCGCTGCAACCGTGGTCCGGCCAGCCCGGCGCCCAGCCAGATCCCGAGCCCCGCAGTGGCTGCGGCTCGGCCATCAACGTCTGGCGCCGGATCGGAGCCTCAGCGTCTCGCTCACTGCTCACGCCGCGCGCTTACCGCGTAAGGTTCGCTTCGACGGCCGCGTTCTACTGAGCAGAGGCGGTTGCGATGAGGCTCGCCAGCCCGTTCACGGCCCGAGCGCATCGCAGGGCCTTTGGCTTTCCGCCGTACGGAGGCTTCCATAGCTTTGGCGGCGGAAAAGAAAAGATTCAGGAGGGTTTTAGATATGACCGAAAACGCATCTTTGAGAATGAAGCCCCGTGCTCCGCGCCAGTTCAGCCAACTGGGCGTGCTGGTGCTGGACGGCAGCGGCTCGATGACCGAAATGACCAGCGGCAACATCACGAAGGCCCAGGCCACTGCCGTCGCCACCCGCGATCTCTTCTCGCGGCTGAAGGCCTCCGGCGTAGCCCAGAACTTCCTTATTTCGCTGATCACTTACGACGATCACCCCACGCGCGTGATAGACCCGCCCGCGACCGTCGAACAGCTCGATTTGCACGCCGATTACGACCCGACCAAGGGCCACGGTGACGGCACGAAGATTCACCGCGCTCTCGAAGAGGCGGAACGGGTGGTGGCCGACTACTTGGCCCAGGCGCCCCCCGAGGGCGTTGACCACAGCGCGGTGATCTTGCTCATGACCGATGGCCTGTGCAACGAACCCGACCGCACCCGTGAGGTCGCGCGTCGCATGCAGGAGCGTTTCAGCCACAAGCTCACCATCGCCGCCGCCTTCTTTGCCGCCTCCGGCAAGGCCGATCCCGACGGTGAGCGTTTGCTGCGCGACATCGTGACCCAGCCGAAGTTCTTTTCCACGGTGGCGACGGCCGAGGCTCTGCGGGAGTTCTTCAAGGCGACCCTGTCCCAGACCTCCGGCGTCGCGATTTACTGAAGGCTCCACCAGCGGGCGGATTCCGCCGCGAGGCGGGATCCGCCCCAAGAACTTGGTCAAGCGAGGAGGAATCCCGTGCTCGACAAAACCCTGCTGGCTGCTGCAACGCGCAGCGCCAAGGCCCGCAACGAAGACGCCTGCGCCGTCGTCCGTAACGGGCAGGCCGGTCTGAACGCGATCATCGTCGCCGACGGGGTGGGATCCCATTACGGTGCCGACCAGGCCGCCACGCTGGCGGTGGAAGCTGTTCGCCAGTCTCTGCTCGCGGCCCAGCCCGACCGGTTGCCCACGCCTAACGACCTCATCCAGGCCGCGCAACGCGAGCTGGCTCGCCACCTCGAGGCCCACAAAGCGGAGTTACCGGACCGCCTCCACGCCGACAACGCCTTTGGCACCACTCTGCTGTGCGCCATCGAGACCGACGGCCAGATCCAGCTTGCCTACACCGGCAACGGAGCCTTGCTCCACCTCCGCGGGAACTTCAATCACTTCCCGCCCAGCCAGTTGGTTCCGTGGTCCGTGATGAATTACCTGAACCCGCATTCCCTGATGAGCGGGGGTCGCAATGCGCTTTACCACATCGTTTCTCCTTTCATCGCGCCGGCCGGGTTCACCGCGCTCTCGCTCAGCAAGGACGACAAGCTCTTCGGCGACATCGTAGTGGCCTCGACCGACGGACTGTGCTCCTTCGATCAAGCCGCGACGGGCCAGGACATGGACCAGGGCCGCACCTGGATTCAGGTCGAGCCGCGTCTGCTGATTTTGCTCGAGCGGCTTGGCCAGTTCCTGCGCGGTGGCGATTACAGGGACGAGGCCCTGGCGGAGGCGCTGAACGCCTACCTGGATGAGCTCGTCGAGAAAGGATTGACCGATGACGATTGCACTCTGGCGGTGCTAGTGACGGCCCGCGTTCTGGAGTACCAGCGCAAGAAAGCAACGGCTCCTGAGAACGGGAGGTGATCGCATGGGTCTCCTCGTTGTGGATCGGGGATTGGCAACGCCGCTGACCCCGGGCATCAGTTTCGGTGCCCGCCTCGAATATGATGATGCTGGTATCGGCGCCGGGGGCTTCGGCGAGGTGTACCGGGTGGTGCGCGTGGACGGTCGCCCGCCTGCCGTGCCGCTGGTGGTCAAGTTCTTTCATCCTGACGGATCGGGGTTGCAAGCGCGCTGCCTTGCCACCGTGCAGGAGCTTCAGCGCCGCTTGGCGGCGAAGGATAACGAACTGCGACGGTCCGGTTCCTCGCTGTTCCAGCGTTATCCCGCGCTGATCGCTGCACCCCAGTTCAGCTTCGCGGGATCGAGGGGCAACGACAGGGTCATGGGCTATTGCAGCAGGGACCTGCGCGCCGCGGGCATGGAGAATTTCGGCAAGCTTCTCGAGGACCCCGTGCGGCTGGACCAACTCCAGGTTACGCCCATGCCCGCGAAATTGGTCATGGCCGCACAGCTCGTCGAAGCTTTTGAGTTCCTCAACGCCCACATTCACTACATCCACGCCGACCTGAAAGCGGATAACCTTTTCGTGGATCTCCGTCAGCCCGCCTGCGCCGTGATTGATCTGGACAGCGGCGCCCTGGCGCGGAATCAAAACGACCAGCCCACCACGCCGGGGACGCTCCAGGAGTGGCTCGCCCCGGAGATCTTCCGGCAGTTGCGGGAACTGAGACCAGGCGCGCACGAGGTGCGGGTCAATCTGTTTTCCGACGTCTGGTCCGTGACCATGGCCGTGCACTACCTTCTGTTCGGCTTCCATCCGTATTTCTTTCTGTCCGAGTTGAGCGACCGCAGCATCAACGAATATCTGCGCAGTTATCGCTGGCCGGAGGCGGGTGATCGGTGCAGCTTCTTCCGCAGGGAATATCGCGACCAGCACCGGCAGTACGTGGATTTCCTTGGGCGCGAAATTCCGCCCGGAATTCTGAACCTGTTCCGTGTGACCTTCAACGAAGGGTATCTTGACCCCAAGCGGCGGGCAACCTACGGGCAATGGACGACTGCCCTGGGCGCCGTGCGGCGGCAGGCGCCCCGCATCGTGTTCTTCCGAGCCAGCCGCACGGAAATCCGCGATCAACAGCCTGTCCAGCTCGAGTGGTCGGTCACAGGGGCCAGGCGCGTTGAGATCCAACCCGGGATCGGGGACGTGACCGCCCATCAGCACGTGAAAGTTATGCCCCGCAACGACACGACGTTCACGCTCACGGCCACGAGCTGGTTTGGGGTAGCTACCCGGCAGGACATCACGATCCGGGTGGTGAAGATCCCGCCGCGCATCGTGCGCTTCCAGGCTCATCCCTCCATGGTGCGGCCTGGCGAGTTGACGGAGCTCATCTGGGAAGTAGATGGCGCCCAGCGCGTTCGGATCGAGCCGGTCTTGGGAGAGGTCGCCCCGCAGGGTCGTCGCAAAGTGCGGCTCACGCGCAGCGCGGAATTCGAGCTGACCGCCGAATCGGCTGTGGG
>JAPWUP010000240.1 GCA_028275505.1 Bryobacteraceae bacterium | reverse complement strand
GTGGCTGCGGAGCGGCCCGCAAGTGCCGGGTAGGACCGGGATGCCCTGGCCCGCCCCACCGTCACGCTTGTTAGTCAACTGGCCCACTGCACGGAACCGCGGTCGGCCGGCCTCGAGGCTTGACCAGCTCGCCTCATATCAGAAAATTACCTTCAGTCCGAGAAACACGCGGCGCTCGCCCTCGCCCGTCTGGGTGCCGCTAACCGTGCCGAACAGGGTACTGGTTGGGGTGGTATTGGGTGAGTCGAAGTTCGGGTGATTCAGGGCTCCTTCAGCTTCCGCACGGAACTGTAATCGAATGCCCTCGCGCCAAGTGAAGTTCTTGAAGGCGCCCAAATCCCAGAGATTGATGCCGTCGGCGCGCACCTGCGACAGTCGGGCAGGAAAAGTCCGAAGGTTGTAAGCCAGTTGGCGCCGTGGGTCGCGCTCGAAACCCTGTATGTTGAACCAAAGATCGGGCGTAGGATGGGCCCGGCGAAGGTCGTGAAACCTACCGGTATAGATGACGTTGCCAAAAGCCAGAGGCGGGCCGCTTTGTCCGGTGTAGATGCCCTGAACCTGCCAGCCGCCGATCAGGTAGTTCCAGAATCCGGAGGCCTTGCGGGCTATGGGCTTGCCGCGGCCGAAGGGCAGCTCGTAAATCGCGGTGGCGACAAAGCGATGCGGGCGGTCAAGATCAGAAACTACCTGGTGCAACCGGGAATCGGTGTCATTCAGATACATGAGGGCTTCCATGGTCTTGGACCAGGTGTAGTTAGCCTGGGCCTGGAGCCCCCCGCGCAGGCGGCGCTCGAAGCGGACCGTGAGGGCGTTGTACCAGGAAGCGCCAGCGGGCAGTCCCGTATTAAGTCCTGTAAAGTGTGGGTAAGGCCGCAGTAACTGCGCACGCGTGGTCGTGCGCGCCGCATAAAAGGCTGAGCCGGCGAAAGCCGGGATGCCGAGGAAGGGGTTCGCCACAGCGGCCGACAGGAAATCAATCGTCGCCTGATCCCGGACTGGCGAGCCGCTGAGGTAGCGCGCGGGGACAGGGTTGAATTCCGTGCCCACGCGCTGCTTGACGCTCCGGCTGCCGATGTAGCCGAGCTCGAAAAGCGTGGACCGAATGGGTTCGAACTGGAGTGTGAGGCTCCAACGCTGTGTGTAGGGCCGCCGCCCGTCGCGAGCAAAGAAACCGGGGCTGCGACCTAGGAAAGTGGTCAACCCGCCGGCGGCGCCCCGGGGCTGCTGGACACCGGAGGGGAAAGGATTCGAGATGCTCGCTACATAAGTGACGCCGCCATCTAAAGAAGCTACGATATCCGTTCGCTGGTTGAAGCCCGGCTGAGAAACGTCCGAAAAATCGGCTCCCAACAGGCCGAAGAAAAGACCATAACCGCCGCGAAGAACGGTCTTCGGTCGAAGCTGCAATGCGAAGCCGATGCGCGGCATCAGAGCCCGGTAGTAGGGATCGCGCAAGCGGCGAGGCAGACCGTTCTGCCCCGCGAAGGTGACGCCTCCGATGGTGCGGAAAGCCTCCGCAGGTATCTCGGGAATGGGGGCGCGCGCGTACTGCACCCGGGCTTGCGGCTCGATCGGGTTGGGGGTGACAAAATCGAAATCGAGCGTGGTGCGGTTGAACCGCTCCACGATGGGGCTTTCGAATTCCCAGCGCAAGCCGAGGTTCAGTGTCAAATTCCGGTGCAGCCGCCAGTCATCCTGTAAGAAGACAGAGTAGAACCCACTCTTCTCGGCGCGGGAGTCGTTCAAATCCACCCAGCCTCCGCTTGGGATCCCGAAAAGCAGGCTGGCCAGGCCTTGCCCGGCGGGTGCCGCCGGCGAATTGTCGAACGGGCCCCGAGTGTAAGTGGGGTCGAAAACCATGCGGGGAGATACATTGCCGTAGTCCTTACGGTTCTCGAACACCAGGCGCAGATCGGCGCCGAGACGCAAAGCGTGGGCCTGGTGCATCCAACTAAGCAGGCTCAGCAGCGAGTGGGTGTAATTCACCTGCCTGAAGCCACCGTCGTTGCCCAGTTGCAGCAAACCGCTGACGTTGATCTGGGGGAAGCTGATCCCCCTGGGATCGAGCATAGCAATGAGGCTGGAAGGGAACCCAAATTCCCTCAGATCCCAACCCATATTGGTGAAGCTCTGTAACTCCTGAAACCAAGTGAACCCGTAGCGCACGTCGAGCACCATGGACGGATTGAGGACAACGACGTCGTCCAAGGCCACGCCACGATGCGGGCGCTCACGGAGCCGGCCCCTGACATTGCTGCCCTTCACGTAGTTGTCGAACCGGCCTTTGAAATCCGAGTGAGAATAGCGCCCGAAAAACCTATTTTTGTCGGTGAAAACGTGGTCTATCCGCGCCACCGGCTGATGCAGCACCTGAGATTTATCGGTCGTGACGGAATAGTTCTGCAAGCCATCCGGAGTGCCAGGCGCGTTGGGGGCCGGAAAGTACTTGAGAATGGTCATAGCAGCCGGGTCCATGCGGCTAGCCGGGATGATATTGCCCGGCAAGGGCTGCCGGACGAAGCGCGTCCCGGAGGGCTGCGTGGTGAAAGGATCGTAGATCTGGTACTGAGGCCCGAGGGCGAGCAACGCGGAAAAATCTCCTCTGCGCTGTGCTTCGGTGGGCACGGATTGCAAGGAGGAGACAGGCTGGGCGCGGTCGTGAGCCTGGAAACCGAACATCCAAAAGGTGCGATTCTTTCCGTTGTAAAGATGCGGGATGAACACCGGCCCCCCTGCGGTGAAGCTATATCGCCACCATCGCTCAACCGGTGTGTTGTTCTTGATTTTTTCAGGCGTGACGGGGCCGGTGCGGGGATCGAAAATGAAGCGGTTCAGGAAAAAGTTGCGAGTCAACAAGGGACCTTTCGCCAAGGAGGCGGCCGCAGTGCCATGCAGCGCGTTGGTGCCGGACTTGAGGCTTATGTTGATCGAGCCGCCCGCTGTGTGACCAACCGCCGCGTCGTAGCTGGTGGTCTCGACTCGTACCTCCTGAACCAAGTCTGGCGGCGGGACAAAGGCCGTACGCCCACCGTAGGAGTTGTTGCTGACCCCATCCACGTTGTAATCGAAACTGCGGCGGCCGGCCCCTGCCGCGCTGGCATCCGAGGCCTGATCAATGTTCCACGGCCCGCCGGCCGGCAGGCTAGGCAAAATGACGCCGGGCGTCAGCAGGTACAGCCAGGCCACACTGCCACCGCGCAAGGGCAGATCACTGGCCTGTCGGCTGGAAATGACCTGGCTCAGGGTGGCAGTCACGTTCTCGAGTACGGGCGCCTCAGCGGTAACTTGAACGGCTTCAGTCAGGGCGCCCACTTCCAAGCGCACGTCAATGCGGAGCCGCTCGCCGGTTCGCAACTCAACGTTAGTCTGAGACCAACGTTTGAAACCGCTCATTTCTGCTTCTATGGTGTAGCGCCCAGGCATCAAAAAGGGGATCTCGTAGTTGCCCTGCTCGTTGGCACGCGAGCTTATGGCTACGCCGGTTTCGTTATTGACGGCGCGGACCAAAGCGCCCGGGACCACAGCGCCGGAAACGTCGGTCACCTGACCGAGGATGGTGCCGCGGGGATCCTGCTGAGCGCTCGCAGTAGCCAGCACGAGCAAGAGGACCACCGGAAGTAAACTCGCCGCCGGTTCTCGTTTGGCTGGGGCAAGGCTCCTGAGCGGTCGTATCATAAAATGCCCTCCTGGGTGCTATATTATTTATTACATGGGCGACCCCCCACGTCAACCGCTCCCCGGGTGGCACAGCAATTCCGCAACCGCGTTACGGTGAGCCGGGGAATCGGGTTGATACCCGCACGTTTGTCGCAGGAGCTGCCCAGGCGCCTTAGCAGTGGCCTGCAAGCGCCCCAACCGCAGGCCAAATTCGCGGTCACTCCGCTTTTGGCAGTTATTGACCGCCCGATCAGTGCCCGGGCGCACCACCACGGCCCGCAGGCCGACACCTCCGCCCAGGCCGCTTGGGGGCAGCCGGACAGCCCAGCTGGTGAGGAAGTGAAGGCTTCTCCCTTGGCACCCCCTCAGGGCGGAAGGCCGAACAACACCCGACCAGTCTCGGCGTAGAGGGCCGCGGCGATCAGACGCGCCCAAAAGCTCTGCGGCTTGCCCACCCGCAGGGACGGCTTCAGGTTGAGGCGGATGAGGGCGTGGTAGAGGTGGAAGGCCGGCAAGGCCTTCAGCACGAAGGCTTCCATGGCCGCAGGATCGTGCTTGTGGACGTGATCCGCCAGCCACTCGTCGGCCAGTTCGTTGAAGCCGTGATTTTTCGATATCCCAGCGCTGATGGCCCTAGGCCACCGCCCGCTCGGTGCTCAGTTGGGCAGCAGGCAGGGTGGTCACCCAGATCCAGTCGCTGCTTTGCTCCGCCCGCTGCCGGCTGCGCGGACGGCAGAGCCAGTAGCTTTCCCGCGAACGGATCACGCGCAGCGGGACTTTGACCTCGGGCCAGGACGCGGGCGAGCAGGCGTAAGGCCGCGGTCGCCTCGTCTTCGCCGGGCCGCTGCGGCTCGGCATCCAGCAGCAGCCGCAACGGCGCACGCCCGCGCAGGGCGCCGGGCAACAGCATCAAGGTGGCATGGCGGTGGGGACGCGCAGCGCTGGCCGCCCGTGCGACACCCTAACCACAATGTAGTCGGCCAGACCGAAAACCTTACTCCGCATAGCCGATCAGCCGGTGCAGCCAGGAGCGCCTCTTCGCGGCGCTTGCCTTCCCGCAGCCCTTGCCATTCCCGCTCGGAGACCTCTTCCAGGAGTCGCTGGATCTCGTGGTAATTGTTCACTGCCTCCCGGACGCGGTTTTCCCACCGCCTGGGGATGGAGAGCTGGCGCAGCTGGCCATGGTGGCTCTGCACCAGATAAAGGGTAGCGTGCCGTTGACCGCCGGCGCACCGGCAATTGGACTTGCCGCAGGCTAGCCAGGGCACCGACAGGGTCCCGCGCAAGAACCAGGCGTCATGGACCAGTCGCGCGAGCCGGGAACGGAAGCGGCGCTCGGCGGCGGAGAGGCTGGCACGAGGGATGGCTTTGCCTCGGATTATCGCCCTTATCTCCGGGACAACGATCCTTGTCAACGCCCAAAATCGAATGCGAATTTGCTCGGCGGCCAGGGCCAGGTCGAAACAAGAGCAGGGCCGGCCGTTTTGGTTCCCGAAAAATGCCGGTTGCGGAATCGCTGCGGGTGACAAATGTCATTCCCGGCCAAGCCACCAAGTATCCCGAGAACCAAAGAGGATCAGGGCGCGCTCTGCCTTGTCAACCGCCCGGAGCGCGTGCTATGGTGGGGATTACTCGTGATCGAGGCCGGCTCATCTGCCGGCGCCTGACTGCCGATAGGAGTTTCGTAAAGGAGTCAAAAGTTATGCCAAT
>JAPWUP010000246.1 GCA_028275505.1 Bryobacteraceae bacterium | reverse complement strand
GAGCACGGGGCGACCGCCCGGTTTGCCCAGTGCGCCCGCCGCCACGATGCGGCTGGGACCATCCGGGGCCGAGAGCTTCACGCGCGAGCCCTGCGGGATGTAGATCATCGGCCACGGTTCCTTGAGCGATGGCCGCTGGCCGATTTCAGCCATCCACTGGCCGCCCGGATACTCTACTTCTACACGCACCGGGCCGGTGTAGAAGTCCAGGGCCAGTTCCTCCTCGCCACTATTCAGCTCGACGTGACGGAGGCCGTCGCCGAGCTGGATCACCGTGAAAGAAAGATGCTTGAGTTCTCGGCCTCGGCGAACAATTTCATAAACGCCGGGAGCTTCGCCGGGAGATTTGATGTGCAGCCTCATCACCCTTCACGCTATCATAAACGGCTTGATGCTTTCGCTCCCGCGCCTGTACCCCATTCTCGACACCGCCACCCTGAGCCGTCTCGGCGTCCCGGTGATCGAGGCGGCCGTGGCCATGCTCGAAGCCGGCGTGGAAATTCTGCAACTGCGCCATAAGGGATACTTCGGCAGAGCGCAGGTGGAAATCGCCGAGCGCGTTGCGGAACTGTGCCGTCGTCACGGGACTCACTTCGTCGTGAACGACCGTGCCGACATTGCCCTGCTGGTCGAGGCCAGTTTGCACGTGGGTCAGGACGACCTGCCGCCGCGTGCCGCACGCAGGCTCCTGGGACCGCACCGCGTCCTCGGATTCTCCACTCACAACCCGGAGCAGTTCGAGGCCGCCTTGGCCGAGCCGGTGGACTACATTGCCTTCGGCCCGATCTTCCCGACCGCCTCGAAAGAAAATCCCGATCCCGTTACTGGACTCGATCTGCTTCCCCAGTTAGCTGCACGCTGCCACGCTGCCGGCCACCCGCTAGTGGCCATCGGCGGCATCTCACGCGCACGGGCGCGAGAGGTGCTTGCAGCCGGAGCCGATGCCGTGGCGGTCATCGCGGATCTTTATCCGGAGCCTTGCACCCCCGAAGCCTTGCACCAACGAGTGCGAGAATGGCTCGACCTGCTACAACCGACGCCGGCCTGATCCAGGGCCTGGGCCTGCTCGACGCCACCGCCCTCGTCATGGGCTCGATGATCGGCTCGGGCATTTTCATCGTTTCGGCGGATATCGCCCGGCAAGTGAACTCGCCCGGTCTGCTGATCATGACCTGGGTGGTGACTGCGCTGCTCACGCTGATTGCAGCGCTCAGTTACGGGGAGCTGGCTGCCGCCATGCCGCACGCGGGAGGCCAGTATGTCTATCTGCGCGAGGCGTTCGGTCCGCTCTGCGGCTTTCTCTACGGCTGGACGTTGCTGCTGGTGATCCAGACCGGCACCATTGCGGCGGTGGCGGTAGCCTTCGCCAAATTCGCGGGCGTCTTTCTGCCGTGGATCGCGGCAGATCACTGGCTGCTCCGCCTCGGACCGATCGGGGTGAACACGCAGCAACTGGTAGCTATCGCCGTGCTTGTCTTTCTGAGCTGGATCAACACGCGCGGCGTCCGCACGGGCGCGCTGGTTCAGAACATTTTTACGTTCACCAAGACCGCCGCGCTGCTCGGATTGATCGGTCTGGGTCTCGTGGCCGGGCGCAACGCGGAAGCCATCGCGCGCAACTTCGGCGAGTTCTGGCGGGGCGCAGCCTGGGATTTCACTTCGGTGCGGCTGGTGGGCGTGGCCATGGTGGGCGCGTTGTTTTCCTCCGACGCCTGGAACAACGTGACGTTTGCCGCCGCCGAGATCCGCAATCCGCGACGCAACGTACCGCTGGCGCTGGCCATCGGCGTTTCGGTCGTTTCCGCGCTTTATCTGGCCTGCAATTTTGCTTATCTGACCGTGCTGCCGCTGGAAGCCATCCAGCAAGCGCCGGAAGACCGCGTGGCCACGGCGGCGGCGCAGCGCATCCTGGGCCCTGCCGCCGTGTACGCCATGGCGGCGGCGATCATGATTTCGACCTTCGGTTGCGCCAACGGCATGATCCTGGCCGGGGCGCGAGTCTATTTCGCCATGGCCCGCGATGGTCTGCTGTTCGCGTCCCTGGCGCGTCTTGATCCGGTACGGCGCACACCGAATTTTTCGCTGGCCGTGCAATGCCTGTGGGCCTGCGCCCTCACTTTGTCGGGAACTTACAGCGATCTGCTCGATTATGTTATATTCGCTGTTTTACTTTTCTATATCCTGACGATCGCCGGCGTCTTCGTGCTGCGCCGCAAGCGTCCTGAAATGAATCGTCCTTACCGCGCGTGGGGTTATCCCGTGCTGCCTGCCGTCTACATCGCGCTGGCCGGGCTGATCGAAATCCTGCTGCTCGTCTACAAGCCGCGCTACACCTGGCCGGGACTCATTATCGTGTTGCTTGGCGCGCCCTTCTATGCGCTGTGGCAGCGGCGCGCCCGGGACGCTTCCGGCGCAGCCTGAGCCGCCGGGATGAGGAGTGGACATGAGTTTGTTCGCTACCAAGCCGCTGGGTGATCTGCAACGGGAAGCCGAGGCCCATACCCTGAAGCGCGCCCTCGGTCCGTGGAGCCTGATTTCGCTGGGCATCGGCGCCATCATTGGCGCAGGTCTGTTTTCGCTCACCGGCATTGCGGCTGCCGAGTATGCCGGTCCGGCAGTAGTGCTTTCCTTCGTCTTCGCGGCCATCGGCTGCGCCTTCGCCGGACTGTGTTACAGCGAATTCGCCACCATGATTCCGGTAGCAGGCTCGGCGTACACTTACGCCTACGCCACGATGGGCGAGTTCCTGGCCTGGACGATCGGCTGGAGCCTCGTGCTGGAGTACGCGATCGGCGCGGCGACGGTCTCGATTTCCTGGTCCAGCTATATGGTCTCGTTGCTGCACGATTGGGGCCTGGAACTTCCCTACCAGCTCATCGCTTCGCCCTGGCAGCCGGTGGCGCTTCCCAACGGCGAGCTGGTCCATGGCGTGATCAATCTGCCGGCGGTCCTGATCGTCGTGCTCATCTCGGTGCTCCTGATGACCGGCATCCGCGAGTCCGCGCGGGCGACAGCCATCATGGTGGTCATTAAGGTGAGCGTGGTGGTGGCGTTCATTCTCGCGGGCTGGGCTTACATGAAGCCGGAAAACCACGTGCCTTTCATCCCGCCCAACACAGGAGAGTTCGGCCACTTTGGCTGGAGCGGCATCCTGCGGGCCGCGGGAATCATTTTCTTTGCCTACATCGGATTCGATGCGGTGTCCACGGCGGCGCAGGAGGCGCGGAACCCGCAGCGGAACATGCCCATCGGCATCATTGGCTCGCTGGCCATCTGCACCGTTCTTTACGTGCTGTTCGCCTACGTCATGACCGGCCTCGAGCACTATACGCGCTTCCGCGGCAATGCGGCGCCGGTCGCCCTGGCCATCGCCGCCACGCCCTACGGCTGGCTGAAAGGCTCGATCAAGCTGGCCACGATCGCGGGACTCACTTCGGTGATCCTGGTGATGCTGCTCGGCCAGTCCCGGGTATTCTTTTCCATGTCGCGGGACGGCTTGCTGCCCCCGGTGTTCTCCGAGATTCACCCGCGCTGGCGCACGCCATGGAAGTCCAACCTGATCCTGATGATCTTCGTCAGCCTGTTTTCGGCCTTTGCGCCCATTTCGCTGGTCGGCCAGATGACTTCCATCGGCACTCTGCTGGCATTCGTGATCGTCTGCGCAGGGGTGCTGGTGATGCGCCGGACCAACCCGGACGCCCCGCGTCCTTTCCGGACCCCGCTGGTGCCGGTGGTTCCCGTGCTGGGCATCCTGACCTGCCTGGCCATGATGGCGGGCTTGGGCTGGCCCAACTGGGCGCGGTTGATCGGGTGGCTGGCGATCGGCTACGCAATTTACTTCCGCTACGGCCGCCATCACAGCCTGCTGCGGGCCAAAACAAGTTAGCCGTTCATTGTTCCGCGGGAGCGGGAGGCGACGGCGCGTCGGGCTCTTCGGGCGCCTTTCCTGCCCGCTCGCGGCTCACTGCTTCGCCCGACCGGCAGGCCGCGGCATGGGGATCACCCACTCGGAAGCCGGCTCCTTTTGCGGCCGCGGAGGAGTGCGGGCCTGAGCCATCAGCTCTTCGAGCTTGCGACGCAAATCCGGCATGCGGGCGGCCAGATCCGTAGTTTCGCCAGGGTCGCGCGCGAGATCGTAGAGTTCGACGGGACCGCCGGGCTTCGGTCGCACGGCCTTCCAGTGCCCCATCCGCAGGGCTTGCATCGGAACAGGATCTGGGAACGTGCCTGTCCTGGAGTCGTAGCGCGGCAATTCCCAGTAAAGATACGGGTGAGGCGACTGGCGCTGGCCGAGGAGCGTGGGGAGTACCGAAATCCCGTCAATCCCTGCCGGCGGTTTGATGCCGGCCAGATCCGCCGCCGTGGGCAGGAAGTCCTGGAAAGACCACGCGAAGTCGCTCACACGGCCCGCGGGAACCCGTCCCGGCCAGCGCACGATCATGGGCACGCGGATGCCGCCCTCGTAGAGATTCTGCTTGTGGCCACGGAACGGGCCCCAGCTCTGGAAGAACTCGTCGCCCCACAACCGGCCGGCGCCGCCATTGTCGCTCGTGAAAAAGACGATCGTGCTACTTTCCAGTCCCAGCTCGGCCAGGAGCCGCAGGATGCGGCCCACGTCGCGATCCATCCGCGTGATCATGGCTGCGTACGCAGCTCGCGGGTAATCCTGCGGAGCGTAGTGATTGCGCGGATCGCGATACGGCTTGTCCTCGGGAATCTTGCCGCGATACTCGGCCAGGGAATCCTCGGGCACGAGCAGCTCAAGATGCGGGATAGTGAAGGCTACATAACAGAAGAACGGGCGATCGCGGTGGCGGCGAATAAAATCCAGCGCGCGCTCGGCAATAACATCGTGCGAGTAAGTGGTTCGCTTTCCGTCCTGGTTGCCCGGGAGAGGGAATTTGCGGTCGTTCTCCCAAAGATAGGGCGGGTAGTAAAAGTGGGCGTGGACTTGGTGCAAGTAGCCGAAAAACTCGTCAAAACCTTGCTTCCAAGGCACGCCCTCGGTACCGATGTCTCCCAAGCCCCATTTGCCGAAACAACCGGTCGCGTAACCTGCCTGCTTGAGCACTTCGGCGACAGTCACATCCTCCGGCCGCAGGGGGATTCCGCCCGTGTTGGCGCGGACCGAGGTGTGGCCCATGTGAAATCCGGTCATGAGCACGCTGCGCGACGGGGCGCAAACCGTGCAGCCGGCGTAGGCGTCGGTGAAGCGCGT